>JAILZB010000286.1 GCA_023512725.1 Chloroflexota bacterium
AGGTCGACGATTGCCGCGACGGTCCTGTCGCCCGCGCCGAAGTTCTTGGTCAAACCTCTGAGCGTGATCCCTGCCATCAGGCCGCAACCTCGCGCGTTCCCCCCCGAATGATGCCGCCGCTGCCCAGTTTGGCGGCGAGCGCTATCGCCATCCCGATGATCACCATATTGACGATGGCGAGGGCAGCGACAGGCTCAATGTAACCTGTCTCGTACAGGTTGAACACGGCAACCGCCAGGGTGATCGAGCTCGAGCTGAACAGCAGGATCGACGCCGAGAGCTCCTGGATCACCGGTACGAACACGAGCAGCCAGCCGGCAAAAAGCCCCGGCCGGATCAACGGCAACGTGATCTCGCGCATGGTGGTGAGCCAGGAGGCACCGAGGATCTTCGCGCTCTCCTCGAGGCTGGGGTCAACCTGGCGCAGTGACGCGTTGGCCGCGCGCACTCCGAGCGGGATGTAACGGCCGACATAGGCGAGAAGGAGAATCATCAGGGTCCCGTAAAGTGCAAGGGGCATGACAAGCCAGAATTGGATTAGCGCAACCGCCATGACGATGCCTGGCAGCCCAAGCGGGATGAGCGAGGCGTAGTCGAGGAACTTGCGGCCGGGGATCGAGGTCCGCCCCGACGGGCTGGTCGAGGTGTGTCAGTACCTCAAGCAGGAGCCGGACCTGAAGTTCGAGCTGCTCAATTGCATTACGGCGGTCGATTACTTCGAGCCGGATCCGAAAAAGGCGGCCAAAGCGGGCTTTGAGCCGCACCTGGAGCTGGTCTATCACCTGTCGAGCGTTACCAAGAAGCACTCGCTGGTACTCAAGGTGATGCTTCCGCGGTGGAAGGACGATGTGCCGGGGCAGCTTCCGGAGGTGCCCAGTGTCAGCGGCGTGTGGCGGACGGCCGACTGGCACGAGCGGGAAGTGTACGACCTGTCGGGGGTGTGGTTCGTGGGGCATCCGCACTTGCGCCGCATCCTCTGCCCGGAAGACTGGGAAGGCCATCCGCTGCGCAAAGACTACGAGCTGCCGTTGGAATATCACGGAATTCGCGGACGCTAGTTCCTCAAGCCGCCACCTGCATTTCCCCGCGCGTTGAAGAAGGGACCTTTGGCCATGGCGATCGACACGGGCGATCCCCGGATCATCGAGTTCGACGTCCGCACCGACGAGCTATTGGTGAACATGGGCCCGCAGCATCCTAGCACGCATGGCGTGCTGCGGCTGGTGCTCAAAACGGACGGCGAAGTGGTGTCGGACGTGGAGCCGCACATCGGCTACCTCCACCGCTGTGCCGAGAAGATCGGCGAGAATCTCACGCCCCGGCAGTGGATCCCCTACACCGACCGGATGGACTACCTGGCCGGGATGAGCATGAATCTCGGCTGGTCGCTGTGCGTGGAGAAGCTGCTCAACTACGAAGTGCCCGAGAAAGGGCGGCACCTGCGGGTGATCATCGCCGAGCTGCAGCGGATCGCCAGTCACCTGGTGGGCATGGGGGCCTATGGGCTCGACCTGGGGACATTCAGCCCGTTCCTGTACGCCTTCCGCGAGCGGGAAAAGATCCTCGACCTGTTTGAAGAAGCCTGCGGGGCCCGCCTGACCTACAGCTACATCACGCCGGGCGGCGCCACGGCCGACCTGCCCCGCGGCTGGCTGCAGAAATGCGAGGCGTTCCTCGACCAGTTCGAACCGGTGATCCAGGAGTACCATACCCTGCTCACCAGCAACGCGATCTTCATCAAGCGGACCGCCGGCATCGGCATCCTCTCGCCCGAGATGGCCCTCGATTACGGCTGCACCGGCCCGGTGCTCCGCGGCAGCGGCGTCGATTACGACCTGCGCCGCGACGGCGAAGAGCGCTATACCGAGATGTACGACGGCTACGCCTTCGAGGTCATCTGCCAGCGCCATGGGCACTATCCCCAGGACCACGACTACCCGCCGGTACCCAAGGAAGCGGTGCTGGGCGACTGCTGGCACCGCTTCTACGTGCGGATGCTGGAGGTCGTCCAGTCGGTCGACCTGGTACGCCAGGGGATCGAGCGCTACAGCCGCGCACGCGGGAGCTGGGGCGAGCCGATCAAGCTCTCCACCAAACTGCCCAAGGGAGAGGCATACCTGGAGACCGAATGCCCCCGCGGCCAGATGGGCTTTTACATCGTCAGCGATGGTAGCGCGATCCCGATCCGGGCCCGCGCCCGCAGCAGCTCGTTCTGCAACCTCTCCGTCGCGCCGGAACTGTGCCGCGGCTGCCTGATCGCCGACGTGCCGGCCATCATCGGCTCGCTGGACATCGTGATGGGCGAAATCGACCGGTAGACGCGAAACGCGCCGGTGCCGTCACGATGAGATGCACGGTCCTCGCCAGGCCGTCCGCTCGAGATGCGTAGCGGATCCAGTGCCAGCCGGACTTATTCCGCCTCGCCGCTACGCAGGTGCAAGTAGCTCTCGTAGCGCCGCGGGTCGATCCGCCCGTCGGCCACGGCATGCTTCACCGCACAGTCCGCTTCGTGGGTGTGGGTGCAGTCCTGAAAGCGGCAGCGGTCGACGTAGGGCCTCAGGTCGCGGTAATAGCCGGCTACCTCCTCCGGCACGATGTCCCAGAGCTGGAACTGCCGGATGCCCGGCGTATCGACCACGCTGCCGCCGGCCGCCAGCGGAATGAGCCGCGCCACGGTCGTCGTGTGCCGGCCTTTCTCATTCTCGCGACTGACTGCGGCCACCCGCAAGCCGAGCTGCGGCTCGATCGCATTCAACAGCGACGACTTGCCCACGCCGCTCTGCCCGGCCACCACGCTCTGCTGGCCGACGATCCACCGGCGGAGGCGGTCGATCCCCTGCCCGGTGGTGGCACTGACTAGCAGCACGCGGTAGCCGAGCTGCCCATACACGCCCGCCAGGGGCATCAGGTCGGCCGGATCGACCAGGTCGATCTTGTTGATCACGATGAGCGGGTCGATCTGCATCCGCTCGGCCTCGACCAGGAAGCGGTCGATCAGGTTCGGCTTGAGGGCTGGCTGGGCCGCACTGGCCACGATCACGAGCTGGTCGATGTTGGCGGCGAGGATGTGCTGCCGCCCCTTGCTCATCCGGCTCACCAGATGCCGGCGCGGCTCGATCCGCTCGATCCACCCTTCCTCGCCCGCAGCGCGGCGCAGCCAGACCAGGTCCCCCACGACGACCACGTGCCTCAGGTCGGTGCTGAGGTCTTTCAGCAGACCCCGCACCGCGCAGCGATACTGCCGGCCGTCCTCGGCCAGCACGATGCTGCTCAGACCGTGGACGCTGAGCAAGCGAC
>JAILZB010000287.1 GCA_023512725.1 Chloroflexota bacterium
TACTGGCCCGAGCGAGGAGGTCGCCCGCTTTGTCGCCGGAGCAGACCTTCTGCTTTGCGAAGCAACCTACCCCGCCGAGGCCGACCCCGCGGTCACTGCCACCCATCTCCGCGCGGTTGAAGCGGGCGAACTCGGGCGCCGGGCGCAGCGGCTGGTGCTCACCCACTTCTGGCCCGGCTACGACCGCGAGCAGCTGCGTCAGCAGGCTGCGGCTGCCCGCGGAGGACCGGTCGAGCTGGCACGCCGGGGGGCGCGCTTTCGCCTAGGCCCTGATCGGCCGTGACAGCCCGCCGGTGCCAGGGGCAGGCTCGCGCTCGCGCGCCGCGATCGCTGCCCGCAGGGCACGTAGGAGCCGCCGCTGGGTGCGTAAGGTGCGGGCGAGGTGTGGCCGCAAGGGCGAGACCCCGAGTTCGCGCCCGAGCTGGCGCGCGCGCAGGTGCGCTGCGCTCAGCTCATACCAGGTCTGGAGGAGCTCCCCCCGGGTAACCAGCCCCTGGGCCGCCAGGTCGAGCGTGCGTTCCGCCGTGGCAGTGGCCGCATCGATGGCAAGGCTGTGGTAGAAGACAAACGACGGTTCGCTGGGAGTTGCCCGCTTCATTGCTCCCTCCCCGTCAGGCGCGGGCTGAGCGCCAAGCCCCGGTCGGCATCAGACCAGGATTGTTTTAGCGTACCGCACTCCTCCGCACCGCGCCAGTGCCGAATGGCCTAGGCCGAAGGGGGAGGGACGTCGCTCCGGGAAGCCCGGGCCGCGGGCCGAGCTGGCTCGCTCGGTCGGTCGAGCGGAACATCGGCCCAGGAGAGAGGGTCTTCCACCGGTTCCAGATGGGTCAGGACATGGCTCTGCGGCACAACGGCTCGGATATCCGCCTCAACCCGCTCGGCGAGGTCGTGCCCCTGCTGGACGGTCCAGTCGCCGGGAACCAGGAGGTGGACCTGGACGAACTTGCGGGCACCGGCCTGGCGCGTCCGCAAGGCGTGCCACTGGACCTGCTCGGCCCGGTAACGGTCGAGGACGGCCGCGATCCGCTCCCGGTCAGTCGCTGGCAGCACAGTATCCATCAGCCCCAGCACCGACCGCCAGACCAGCCGCAGGCCCGTCCAGCCGATGTTCACCGCCACGGCAAGGGCGATCAGCGGGTCCAGCCAGAGCAGGCCGGTGAGGGCCACCGCACCCACCCCGAGGATCACCCCCACCGAGGTCAGGACGTCCGTCAGCAGGTGGTGGGCATCCGCCTCGAGGGTGATCGAGTGGTAGCGCCGCCCGGCCTGCAGCAGGAGGAGGGCCGTGACCAGGTTCACAGCTGCCGCCAGCCCGGAGACCGCCAAACCCAGCGTCACCTCCTCGAGGGGCATCGGTACGCGCAGCCGCTCGAGGGCAGCAACGACGATTGCCGCCGCGGCCGCGAGGATCAGCAGGCCTTCAAAGCCACTTGCAAAGTACTCGGCCTTATCGTGCCCATGCTCGTGGTCCTCATCCGGCGGCCGTAGGGCGACCATCAGCGCGCCCAGGGCCACTCCCGCCGCCACCAGATTGACCAGCGATTCGAGGGCATCGGCCAGGAGCCCCACTGAGCCCGTCAGCGCGAAGGCCACCGCCTTGAGCGCAATCGTAATGATGGCGCTGGCCAGCGAGAGGAGGGCGAAGCGAAGCAGTGGCCGGGGCGGCATGTTACGCTCGCGTCGGGATGAGCAAGGGCAGGCTGACGCGCGCCTGGAAGCCCTCGTACCGCTCCCAGGCAGCGCGCGCTTCGTCGAACAGGAGGTCGGCCCGGCCGTTAGCGAGGAGCGCCTCCGCAACCCGGAACAGGAGATAGTCGCGCATCGCCGGATGGGGGAGCAGCGGCGTTGGGTTCCAGCGGTAGCGCTCGGGGGGAAGCTGGGCCAGCTGGTTGGGAATGTAGTGAGTGGTAAACTCACTCTCCTCGGTGAAGCCGTGAGT
The DNA here is from genome assembly GCA_023512725.1 of Chloroflexota bacterium. Lineage (GTDB taxonomy): Bacteria > Chloroflexota > Dehalococcoidia > SpSt-223 > SpSt-223 > JANWZD01. The sequence continues at coordinate 1,940 of JAILZB010000287.1, forward strand.
GAACAGGAGCCGCTTCCCGGTGCGTTCGAGGAGGGCGGTCGCGAGCGGGAGCGTCTCGTCCTTCGGATTGAGGGAAGCGCGGCGCACGTCCGCAAAGCGGCTGCTCGTCCGCACCAGCGCTATCAGCTCATCAGCCGACCCCTCGTGGTAGGTCCGGGCACTGAGCGTGAACTCGCCGTGGGTAAGGTAAACCCCGATCTCGTTGGGCGGGTCGCTGCTGATCGCCTCCAGGCGGCTGCGCACGACTTCCGCCAGGGCAGGGTGCGCTTCCAGCAGGCGAGCGGGAAGGATCGTCGCCTGGGTCGTGACCGGATAGAACTGGTACTTCAAGCGGCCTGGCTTCAACCCCAGCTCGATGAAGGCCTTGCCGATCTCCTTGTTGGTCGAGAGCGGGTACAGGGGAACGGCAACGATGACGGTGACCCCAGCAGCGTTCAGCTGCTCCACTGCGGGCTGCAGGTGGCGCCCAGCCTGGATAAAGCCGTGCGCCGTTGGCACGGGCAGCGCCATCTCGGCGATGTGGCGTTGCACCGCCAGGTTGCTAGGCGAATCCGCTTCGCCCGTCCCGTGCGTCATGGTCAGAATGCCAAGACGGTCCACCGTTCCTCCACCGGGCAGTCCAATTGTCAGCGGGTCCTGTTGGCATTCTAGGCAGGCGGCACTTGATTTCGTCAAGATTCGCCAGCAAAGTTCCAACTGGCAAGGGCCTGCTCTCTCTCCTGAGAAAGCGTGATTTTGTCCCTCCAAACTTTCTTCTTCTGGGTGGCACCGGCACGTTGGGGGAGAACGCATGCTCCGACACCACGGGGTCCAGAGCCAGGAGCGCCCTCAGCGAGCTACCGAGGTTCACGCTCCTGCGCGCAGTGCAGTAGGATCCTGGCGTGCGTCGTCAGCCTCGTCGTCGCCCCCTCCCGCCGCGGCTGCGGGTTGCCCGCCAGGCGCCCTGGCGCTGGGTCCGGGCTGTCCTCCTGCCGCTGGTCGAGCTGCCACTGCGGCTCCTGGCGGCGCTGCTGGCCGGTCGTGCCCTGCTCGGCTGGCTGAGCGATGAAGGTGTCACCTCCACCGACCCGATCGAGTCGCGCTATCTCCTGCTTGCCGTCATCGGTGCGGCGGCCCTGGGAGCGGTCGTTGCGCCGCTCCTGACGACCCGGCCACTCTGCTGGCTGGTCGAGCAGCTGGACCGGCTCGGGCCGTTCCGGCTGCTGGGCGCGGGAGCGGGTTGGCTGTTCGGTCTTGCCAGCGGGCTGATCCTCGCAAGTATGCTTCCACCCCTGGAAGCGGAACCAGCGCGCTGGCTCCCCGCTTTCCTCGTCCTCGGCAGTGGGCTGCTGGGGGCCGGTGCGCTGGG
>JAILZB010000288.1 GCA_023512725.1 Chloroflexota bacterium
GCGCAGGGTCGGGGCGTGGGATGGGGATGGGGAGGCCGGTATCGGGGTCGGCGAGGACGAGCATGGGGACGCCGAAGACGCGTTCGAGGGCTTCGGGCTGGAGGACGGCCGCGGGCGGGCCGTCGAAGGCGAGGCGGCCCTCGCGCAGGGCGATGACCCGGAAGGTGAAGCGGCCAGCGAGGGCGAGGTCGTGGAGGACGGCGACGATGGTGATGCCGCGGGCGTTGAGGCGGCGGAGGAGGTGCATGACCTCGACCTGGTGGGCGACGTCGAGGAAGGTGGTGGGCTCATCGAGCAGGAGGATGCGGGGTTCCTGAGCGAGGGCCATGGCGATCCAGGCGCGCTGGCGTTCGCCGCCGGAGAGGGCAGCGAGGGGGCGGTCGGCAAGGTGGAGGGCATCGGTGGATTCGAGGGCCCATTCGACGGCGTCGATATCGCGGCGGGTGACGCGCTGGAGGAGGCCCTGGTGGGGGTAGCGGCCGCGGAAGGCGAGTTCGCGGACGGTGAGGTCGAGGCCGCCGGCCGGTGCCTGGGGGAGGATGGCGAGGACGCGGGCGACGTGGCGGGAGTTCATACCGCGGATGTCGCGGCCATCGAGGAGGACGCGGCCGGCGCGGGGCGGGTGGAGGCGGGCCATGCCGCGGAGGAGGGTGCTCTTGCCGGAGCCGTTCGGACCGAGGATGGCAACCATTTCGCCGGCTTCGACGGTGAAGGAAACGTCGTGGACGACGACGCGGTGGCCGTGGGCGAGGGTGAGGTGGTCGACCGTGAGGTTCATCGGAAGCGGACCAGGTAGAGGAGGAAGGGGGCACCGATGGCTGCGGTGATGATGCCCATGGGAACTTCGGCGGGCTGGATGATGAGGCGGGCGCCGAGGTCGGCGAGCACGACGAGGATGGCGCCGTAGAGAGCGCTGAAGGGGATGACGAGGCGGTTGTCGCTGCCGACGGTGTAGCGGGCGATGTGGGGGCAGACGAGGCCGACGAAGCTGACCAGACCGGCGATGGAGACCGCGGCGGCGGTCAGGATGCCGACGACCGCGAGGACCATGAGGCGGGTGCGGTCGGTGAGGAGGCCGAGGCCGGCAGCGACGTCGTCGCCGAGGGCGAGGATGTTGAGGCGGCCGGCGAGGAGCACAGCCGCCGCCAGGCCGCCGGCGAACCAGGGCAGGGCGGCCCAGAGGTCGCGCCATTCGGAGCCGTAGAGGCCGCCAGCGAGGAAGCCGAGGCTCGTCTGGAGGAAGGTGCGGGAGGAGGCGAGGAGCCCGACAATGGCGGCGCCGAAGAAGGCGGAGAGGGCGACGCCGGCGAGGGTGAGGCGGAGGGGCGAAACGGCCCCCCGCCAGGCGATGACGTAGAGGACGCCGGCGCCGACGAGGCCGCCGGCGACGCAGGCGGCGGCGATAGCCCACTGGGGCGACTGGGGGTCGTAGACGATGAGGCTGGCGCTGGCGAGCCCGCAGGCGGCGGTAACGCCGAGGATGGTGGGGTCGGCGAGCGGGTTGCGGGTGACGCCCTGGAGGAGGGCGCCGGATACGGCAAGGCCGGCGCCGACGATCATGGCGTCGAGGAGGCGGGGATAGCGGATCTGCCAGACGACGTTGCGGGCGAAGACGTCCTCGGGGGAGGTGAGCCCGGACCAGACTTCGCCGGGGGAGAGCCGGACAGCGCCGAACATGAGGCTGGCGTAGCCGGCGGCGACGAGGACCGCAAGGCCGAGGAGGAGGATGGCGAGCGGCCGCCACGCGCCGAGGGGGAGCGCCCTCGATGGGACGCTCCCGGCTGGTGCAGCGGTTTCGGCGGCCATGTTCGCCATGGTACGGGGCGGCGGCTGAGCCGCCAGCAGCGCGGGACTACTGCCCGCCGACGGCCTTCGCCACAGCGTCGAGGGCCAGCTTAACGCGCGGGCCGGGCGCCTGGACGAAGAGCTCGACGTCGGCGTCGATGACGTGGTTACTGGTGACGGCCTTGAGGCCGCGGAAGGGCGGGATGGTTGGGATAAGGCTGGCGAGGCGCGGAGCCGGCGGGGGCGCCGGGGTGATGGCGAAGATGTAGTCGGGGTTGAACTCGATCAGCTTCTCGGGGGCAATGGTCGCGTAGCCGGGGAAGGGACCGGCATCAGGGAGGGCGTCGGCGGGGTTCTTGATGCCGAGCTCCTTGAGGATGTCGCCGGTGTAGCTGGTGCTCTTGGCGGCGTAGAGGGTCTGGTCGCGGTCGGAGAGGACGGCGTAGCGCGTGGCTTGCGCAAGATGGGTCTAGTGTCCGAGGGTTTCACTTCTCGAGACCTGGTCGAGCTGCCTGGTTCGATCGCCATCGGACATACGCGCTACAGCACCGCTGGATCCTCCACGATCGAGAACGCTCAACCAGTGCTAGCTCGCTTTCGCGACGGGCATTTGGCGCTGGCTCACAACGGAAACCTCGTCAACGCAGTGGAACTTCGGCGAGAGCTGGAAGACCGTGGCGCCATATTCGCTTCTTCGATGGACTCCGAGGTGATCGTCCACCGCCTGGCGCGGACGACCGCTACAAGTGCCGAGCACAGGCTCGCCGACGCTCTTCGTGGAGTCGAGGGTGCGTACAGCCTGCTGGTGCTGGTGGACGACACCATGCTAGCCGCTCGGGATCCACGGGGTTGGCGACCGCTGGTGATCGGCAAACTCGGAACGGCTTACGTAGTTGCCTCGGAAACCTGTGCGCTGGATATCGTCGGTGCTGCTCTTGTAAGGGAAGTTAACCCAGGCGAGATAGTGGCCTTCGACGCCGGGGGCATCAGGAGCCTGCAGGCCTTCGAGCCGAATGAGCTCAGGCGCTGCGTCTTCGAGCACGTGTACTTCGCTAGGCCCGACAGCTACGTGTTCGGAGGATCCGTGGACCGGGCGCGCCGCGCCCTCGGCCGGCAGCTCGCCCTAGAGCAGCCGGCGCCGGGTGCGGACTTCGTGTTCGCTGTCCCCGACTCCGCCAATGCCGCGGCACTGGGCTACTCAGAGGTATCTGGCTTGCCATTGGAGCTGGCTCTCATCCGGAACCACTACGTCGGCAGGACGTTCATTCAGCCGACCCAGGGTGACCGGGATGCCAAGGTCAAGGTGAAGTACAACCCCGTCCGTGAAGTTCTGGCTGGGCGGAGCGTCGTTATGGTCGACGACTCCATCGTGCGGGGTACGACGACCCGTGCGCTAGTGCGCTTGGTGCGCCAGGCTGGAGCTCGGGAGGTACACATGCGCGTAGCGTCGCCGCCCATCAC
>JAILZB010000289.1 GCA_023512725.1 Chloroflexota bacterium
AGTGACTTTGCGGCCTTCGAGTCGAATCTCGGCGTGAGGCGTGCCCTCAAATTTTTGTTCCATGGGTAGGTCTCCCGGCAGGTAGCGACCAGTCTACCCGACCCGCTCGCGAGTTTCCACCCAGAATCTCGTTTTTTTTCCGCCGGGCCCAGCAGAAGTAGCGGGTCGGCACGAAGCGGGCGTAAACGATGGCGCCAACCTGGAACGCCAGAAGCGCGAGGCCGATCGTCCAGCGCAGCTTGCTCATGGCGGAATTGTATGAACGTGCCGGCTGGTCGGATTTCGGCGGGCGTTGGCGGAGTCGGCTGGGAGCGGCGCAACTCCGCTCGCGAAGGGCATTCATCGCCCACGGCGGTTCACCCGTTCTCGCCTGCCCGGCCGTTTGCTTCCCGGCCGACCTTCTCTCCCCGCTCCGCCGCCTCTAGAATAACGGCGTCATCACGGATCGAGGACTGCCAGCCATGACGGATCGGCCTTTCGTTCACCTTCATTGCCACACGCACTACAGCCTGCTCGACGGGGCCAGCGAGATTTCGGCCCTGGTGAAGCGGGCCAAGGAGCTGGGGATGAACGCCCTGGCCCTGACCGACCACGGCAACCTGCACGGCGCCTGGAAGCTCTACACCAGCGCCAAGAAGGCCGGCGTCAAGCCGATCGTCGGAATGGAAGCCTACGTGGCCCCCGGCGACCGCCGCAGCCGTAACCGCAACGGAGCCGCCCAGAAACCGTACTACCACCTAGTGCTCCTGGCCCGAGACCCACAGGGGTACCGCAACCTGGTCAAACTCTCCTCGCTGGGGTTCACCGAGGGATTCTACACCCGCCCTCGCATAGACCGCGAGCTACTGCGCCGCTTCGGCGAGGGCCTCATCGTCTCCTCGGCCTGCATGGCGGGCGAACTGGCTAGCCACCTGATGCAAGGCGACTGGGAAGGAGCGCGCGACGTCGCCGCCTGGTACGCCGAGCACTTCCCGGGCCGCTACTACCTCGAAGTACAAGCGCACAGTACACCGGGCCAGGAAGAGCTGAACGCTGCGATCCTGAAGCTCGCCGAGGAACTGGACCTCCCCGCGATCGCCACCAACGACTCGCACTTCCTCCTACCGGCAGACCACGACGCCCACGATGTCCTGCTCTGCATCGGACTCGGTAAGGACCGCAGCGACCGCGACCGCATGCGCTACGACCACGGCCTCTACTTCAAGAGCGCCGAGGAGGTGGCAGCGGCCTTCCCGGGACGGAAAGACCTTCTGGAGAACACGCTGGCCATCGCGGAGCAGTGCGTGCCGGCTCTGGAGCGCAAGGTGTCGCTGCCGGCATTCCCCCTACCGCCAGGGGTCGCTAGCGCCGAAGAGCTGCTGGTGCGCCAGGCCACCGAGGGCGCCAAGCAGCGCTACGGGGAGCCGTTACCCGACCATGTACGGCAGCGCCTGGAATACGAACTGGACGTGATCGTCCGGACGGGCTATAGCGGCTACTTCCTCATAGTAGCCGACTTCATTCAGTACGCACGGCAGAAGGGGATACCGGTAGGCCCAGGCCGAGGGTCGGCAGCCGGCTCTCTCGTGGCCTACGCACTGGGAATCACCGGCGTCTGCCCGCTGAAGCACGACCTCCTCTTCGAGCGCTTCCTCAACCCGGAACGCGTCTCGATGCCGGACATAGACGTGGACTTCTGCTTCGAGCGGCGCGGCGAAGTCATCGAGTACGTGCGCGAGAAGTACGGCCGGAACGCGGTAGGTCAGATCGTGACCTTCGGGACGCTCAAGTCGCGAGCCGCTGTGCGAGACGTGGGACGGGTGCTGGGCTTCACCCCTGCCGAGACGGACGCCCTGGCCAAGCTCATCCCCAACCAGCCTAACTACTCGCTCACAGTGGCCGAGGCGGTAGAGAAGGTGGCTGAAGTCCGCCGGCTGTACGAGACCGACGAGCGTTACCGGCAGCTCCTGGACTACGCCATGCGCCTGGAAGGGTTGTCCCGGCACACGGGGGTGCACGCTGCTGGGGTGGTGATCGCACCGGGCCCGCTCGAGGACTACGTACCCGTGTTCACGCAGGAGCTGCGCGGTGCCGCTCGCCGCGAAAGCGGTCGTGCGCAGCGGAACGGCGACGGCGAGGAAGCAGAGCGGGTGATCGTCACCCAGTTCGACATGGACGACGTGGCCGACGTGGGGCTTCTGAAGATGGACTTCCTGGGCCTAACGACGCTCACGGTCATCCACGACACGCTGCTAGCCATCCGCGAGCGCACAGGCCAGGCTCCCGACCTGGACCGCATAGACTACGAGGACCCGGAGGTCTACCGGATGCTTCGCACCGGCCGCACCACGGGCGTGTTCCAGTTCGAATCGCCGCTAGCCACGGACCTGTTGCGCGGGATGCGCTGCGACCGCTTCGACGACCTGGTGGCCTCCAATGCGCTCATGCGCCCTGGGCCGCTGGACAGCGGGATGCACCGCGTCTACCAGCGGCGCAAGCGGGGCGAAGAGCCGGTGACGTATCTCCTGCCGGAGTTGGAGCCGATCCTGCGCTCCACCTACGGGGTGATTACTTACCAGGAGCAGCTCATGCGCATCGCGCAGGAGCTCGCGGGGATGTCGCTGGCCGAAGCCGACGTGCTGCGCAAGGCGGTGGGTAAAAAGGACGCGGAACTCATCCAGGCCGAGGTAGCGCGCTTCGTGGAACGCGCCGTGGCACGCGGTTACGACCGAGCGGTCATGGAGGAGCTGGCGTCGCAGATCGTCACGTTCGGCCGTTACGGCTTCAACAAGTCGCACGCGGCGGCGTACTCGCTGCTGGCCTACCACACGGCGTGGCTCAAGGTCCACCACACGGCGGAGTTTTTCTGCGCCAACATGACCATCGAGCTCGACGACACCGACAAGCTCAAGGTGCTGGTCGAAGACGCGCTGGGGTTTGGCATCCGCTTCGAGGGGCCGGACATCAACCGCGGCACCTACCGCTTCGAGCCCATCGGTGACCGTGACATCCGCTACGGGCTGGGCGCCGTCAAGGGCACGGGCCAGCAGGCCATCGAGGCCATCGTCGCGGCGCGCGAAGGCCGCGGCGCGGGCCCCAACGGGCACGTGGCCGGACCGTTTGCCAGCCTGTACGATTTTTGCGCGCGCGTGGACCGCTCGCGCGTCAACAAGCGCACGGTGGAGGCGCTCATCAAGGCCGGCGCGTTCGACAGCCTGCACCGCAACCGCGCGGCGCTGCTGGCGTCGCTGGACCA
>JAILZB010000290.1 GCA_023512725.1 Chloroflexota bacterium
CCCGTAGCATCATGCAACGCACTGTCCGCGCGTCGGGGGACACGCGGCCGGGCAGGAGGGCAACGCCATGTACCGGCACATTCTCGTCACGCTCGACGGCACCCAGCGTGCCGAGAGCGTCATTCCGCATGCAACGGAGGTCGCGCGCGCCATGGGGGCGCACGTGGTGCTGGACGCGAGACACGAGGACGTGGTCGCTCGGGTGCGGGACCTCACCGGAGGCGACGGGGTGGACCTCGTGTGCGAGATGAGCGGCCAGCCCGTCGCCCATGCCCAGGCGTTCGCCGCGGCTCGCGTCGGGGGGCGGGTCAACCTGCTCGGCAACCCTACCCGCCTCACCGAGGTGGACTTTGCCCGCGACGTCATCTTCCGCGGCCTGACGCTCTACGGCGTCACCGGCCGCAAGATGTACTCGACCTGGCACGCCATGCAGCGGCTGCTCCGCACCGGCCAACTCGATCCGCGACCGGTGGTGACCCATCGCTTTCGGCTGGAGCAGATTGACGCCGCTATCCAGGTCATCAAGGATGGGCAGGCTGGAAAGGTGATTCTGGAGGTCGGAGCATGACCAACGCACTGGACGCCAGACTGCGCGCGGAGTTGGACCAGTTCGTTCGGGAAGGGGTGTACAAGCGATTGAATTATTTGGAGGGGCCGCAGGCGCCGCGGGTGCGCATGGAAGGACGCGGCGAGGTCATCGTGCTCTCCTCCAACAACTACCTGGGACTCTCTAACGAGCCCGCGGTCGTCGCGGGCGGTCGGGAGGCCCTGGAGCGCTTCGGCGCGGGCACCGCCTCGGTGCGATTCATTTGCGGCACCTTCACCATCCACCGCGAGCTGGAGCAGGCGTGCGCCCGGCTGGTGGGAACAGCCAGCGCGCTGAGTTTCGTGAGCTGCTGGAACGCGAACGAAGCCCTGCCCACCACCGTCCTGGGCGAGGAAGACCTGGTGCTCTCGGACCAGCTCAACCACGCCTCGATCATTGACGGTGTGCGCCTGGCGAAGGCGATCGTCAAGTGTCAGACGGGAGTGTACCGGCACGGCGACTTGCGGGACCTCGACGACCGACTTGCCGCGGCAAGCGACCGCCGCACCAAACTCGTGATCAGCGACGGCGTCTTCTCCATGGAAGGGGCGATCTGCGACCTGCCTGGCCTGGTGGAAGTGTGCCGGAAACACGGCGCCGTCCTGGTCATAGACGACTCGCACGGGACCGGGGTGCTGGGCGAGACCGGGCGCGGAACGCCGGAGCATTTCGGTATGGTGGGCGAAGTGGACATCATCACCTCGACCCTGGGCAAGGCCCTGGGTGGCGCGGCCGGGGGGTTCGTGGCTGGCTCGGCGGAGCTGACGGATTACCTCACCCAACGCGCGCGGCCGCAACTCTTCAGCAATGCCCTTCCCTGCACGGTGGCTGGAAGCGCGCTGGCCGCGATCCGGTTCCTGGAGGCGCATCCGGAGCGGGTGCGCACCCTGCGGGAGAACACGCGATACTTCCGCGAACGCCTGGTGGAGGCAGGGTTCAGGCCCCTGCCCGGCGAGACGCCGATCATCCCGGTCATCCTGGGCGAGACCGCGGCGGCGATCCGCATGAGCGAGATGCTGCTGGACGAAGGGGTATTCGTCACCGGCTTCGGCTACCCGGTGGTGCCCCACGGCGAGGCCCGGGTGCGCTGTCAAATCTCGGCAGCCCATACCAGGGACGACCTAGACCAGGCGATCGAAGCTTTCCGCAAGGTGGGCCGACGGCTGGGCCTGGTCTAGGTCTGCGAAACGCCAGAGATGCTACGGTTTCCGGCTGGCCCACCCGGGCTTCGGATCCCCTGGGGTGACAGCTAACTATCTAGTGCACTTCAACTTCCCTCAACAAGGCCTGCCTTTGAGCACGACCCTTGCCGTATCAGGGGCAGGTTCCGGCAGTTGGCGGCGCGGCTCAACCATATCCCGGATCGCGGGGGTCCCTTATGCGTCATTCCCGTGGGCTTTTGACCCTTGGAGGGCTTGCCCTGGTGGTCACCTCCCAGCTTGCGGTGGCCCAGGAACTTCGGCCCGATTCTCACCGGTGGTATGTCGGGTTCCAGACCGGCGGCCTTCTGTTCGAGACCCAGACGCAGAGTCGTTCCACCATCCCGTTCGGCGGAGCGCATGTGCTGGTCATGGCCAAGCGCACTGGCTTGGTCCTTTCGGTCGAGGAAGGGTTCGGGAAGGGGGAGCGGTCAGCGTACGCTGATGCGGACGAACCGAGCGGTGCACGCGCGGTGACCTTCGACCGGCTGCGCAAGTACACCGCAACGGTGCTCGCCTTCCCTCTGAGCGGTACGGTGGAACCGTACGCTGGCCTCGGCTTCGGCATCCTGCACACTGTGAACACCGAGGTGCAAGGCTTCTTCACCTCGCCGGAGGACGCCGGGATGGCAACTCTGCTGGTGAAAGACCTGGGCAGCACCGGTATTGGAACCGTACTGGGCGGGGCGCAGTACCGGGCCAGTCCGAACCTGGTGGTGTTCGGTCACTATCAGATCACCACCTCGCCCGCAGATGGGCGCCTGCTTCGTGGGCCCTCCCACACGGTGGCGTTCGGGATCCGGCTGGGTCTGGGCAGGGCGCGGGACGAGGTCCGAAAGAGCGGAGGTTCCTGACCGTCAGGCCAAGCATACCTAGAAAGGTTGACGGGGCAGCTGGGCTGTACGGCGCCGGGCCCATCACTTTGTACTCCTCTAAGTGACCGTTGGGCCTGGAAGTAGGTCGACGCCGCAGGATGCCAAGGCCGTGGGCCGCCATGGGAACCGGCCGCAGCGTTACCGCGACAGGTCCACGGCCCGATTCTCGAGTCTGGGCTCGAACCACCCGACTGCCGCCAGTGCCCGACCCAGCAGATCCTCGGGATCGAGCCGGTCTGCGTCTTCGGCCGAGGCGATACCGGCTCGCAGCGGGAGGTAGGGAGCACCGGGAGGCCGAACTTGGGCCAAACCCTCTTCCAGGCGGCGCACCAGCTGAAGGGCACGGTCGCGATCCACGGTGGGGGCCACGACTGCGAATTCGAGCTGGCCCACCCGGGCTATCAGGTCCGAACCTCGAAGCACCCGCCGCATCACCGTTCCCAGCGACCGGGTGAGCTCCTCACCCGCCCGGAAAGCCTCGACCAGCTCGTCTGAGCCCACCGACACCACCAGGCAGGTCAGCGGTTCCCGACGGCGGCGCGCGTCCGCCGCCTGCTGCCGCACGAAC
>JAILZB010000291.1 GCA_023512725.1 Chloroflexota bacterium
GTCCTCCAGGTCCGCGAGGGCTCCAACGGGAAAGCGGCAACCGGCGCCCAGACGCCGGAGAAAGGCACGCTCGGCTTCGACGCACACCCGCGTCGGCGCATGGTCGAGGGCCCGCAGGACCTCGAGGGCGAAGTCATCGCTGCTCCGGGCCTCGACGGCGAGCGCGCCCTGGCCCACCGCCGGGGTCATTACCTCGGGGTCGAGGAGCTCCGCCGCACGGGGCCGGAGGCCGAGGCGCGACAGTCCGGCGGCAGCGACGATGATGGCGTCATACGCTCCCTGATCGAGCCGCCTGAGCCTGGTGTCGACGTTGCCCCGGATGTCTTCCGGGCGCGCGTCGGGACGCAGCGCGAGCAGTTGTGCGGCCCGCCGGGCGCTTCCCGTTCCCACTCGCGCCCCCTTCGGCAGCGCCTCCAGCGGCTCCCCGCTTCGGGAGACGACCGCGTCGCGCGGGTCGGCCCGCTCGGGCACTGCGGCGATCACGAGACCCAGCGGAAGTTCCGACGGCACATCCTTGAGACTGTGCACGGCGGCGTCGATCTCGCCCATGAGTAGCGCCTCTTCGAGTTCCTTCACGAAGACGCCGCGGCCTCCCAGCTCGGTCAGCGACGTGCGCGGGTCGCGGTCGCCTTCGGTGCGGATGACCTGCACTCGAACGTCGAGTTCGGGATGCGCCGCGCGCAACGCCTCCACGACGAGGTTGGTCTGAGCCAGTGCGAGCTTACTGCCGCGCGTGCCAACGACCAGCGCAGGCAACGCCTACGCCTCCTCCCCGTTATCTCCGTCGTCGGCGGCTCCGGGTTCGAGACGGAAGAGCTCGCGCACCGCTGCGACGTACCGCTCCCCGTCGTTCTCCTGCTTGAGGCGCAGGATGGGGTCGTGCAGCAGCCGCTTGACGATGGCCGCGCTCATCGCCTCGACGCGGCGCCGCGCGTCTTCGCTGAGGTTCAGGCGCGGCAGCGTACGTGCAAGCTCGGCACGCTGGATGGCCTCGGCGCGCTTCCGCAGCGCCGCGATGGTGGGAACCACCTGCAACGACCGGAGCCATTCGGAGAATCGGGCGACCTCTTCTTCCACGATGGCCTCGACCCGTTGAATTTCCGCTCGTCGCGCGTTCAGGTTCTCGCGCGCCACCGAGCGCAGGTCGTCGATGTCGAACAGATGCACGCCAGGGAGTTCACGGACTGACGGGTCGACGTCCCGGGGCACTGCGATGTCGATGAGGAGGAGCGGGCGGTTGTCGCCGTTGCGGCTCTCCCGCACCAGGTCGGGGCCGATGAGGAACTCGGAGGCGCCGGTCGAGGTGATGACGATGCACCGGGCCAGGGCGTTGTCGTCAATATGTTTTACAATCGCGGGAAGCTCGTTCCAGAACGCCCGTGTCATAGTGTTCATGGCTTCGGGACGCTTCAGCTGAATGTGCGCGACGCCAGCTTCGATCTCGACCTTGAAACAGCTATAGTCCACCTGTTCGTGGATGCTCATGCCGTCCTCCCTTATCGTTGATCAGGGACTATCTCGCGGACGGGACGCGGCGCCAACACTGCCTCTAGGGAAAACCCACATGAAGACCGTCCAAGTCCCCGCCGCGCTCGCCATCGCGGCCATGGTCGCCGCCGGCGCGGCCGCCCCCGTTCCCGCCCTGGCCCAGTCCAAGGGTCTGGGCAGCCTGTTCTCGTGCGAAGGCTCGGGCAAGAAGCAGGAGGGCGGAGCCCTGATCGGCGCCGCCGCCGGCGCCTTCCTCGGCAGCAAGGTCGCCAAGAACGAAAAGACCATCGGCGCCCTGGTCGGCGCGGCCGCCGGCGCGGCGGCCGGCTCGTATATCGGCTGCCGCATGCAGTCGACCGACACCGCCCTGGCCCAGCAGGCCACCAAGAAGTCCCTGGAAACCGGCCAGCCGCAGATCTGGAGCAACAGCCGCACCGGCGCCTCGGGCCGCATCGACGTGGTCTCGTCCAGCTACGGCCCGCCGGTCGACAGCCGCGACCTGCGCTTCGCCTCGGGCGTCCAGGCCCTGCCCAGCTACGACGCCCTGGGCGGCCGGTACGCCGCCAACGGCACGGTGAACCTGCGCGCGTCGCCCTCGACCAAGGGCAAGGTGGTGGGCAAGCTGACCGCCGGCCAGACCTTCGACGCCCTGGGCTCGGCCCCGAACGGCGGCTGGGTGCTGGTCGGCCAGAACGGCTATGGCGTCGGCTATGTCGCCCCGAGCCTGGTGCGTCCCGTGCAGGTCGCGGCGGCTTCTTGCCGCGTGATCAGCGCCTCGGTCGCCACCTCGGGCCAGCGCCCGACGGCCGAACGCTACAGCGCCTGCCGTGACAACCGCGGCGAATGGCAGCTGACCCAGGCCTGACCCCGCTAGTGTGCTGGATCTGAAGTTCGCCCGCACTTGGATCAGGCTCGGAGCGAACTTCAAATCCAAAAAAGCACACTAGAAACATAAACTTGCTAGTGTCCTTATCGACTCCGAAGTTCGTCGGAGCTTGCCACAAGCGCTAGCGAACTTCGGAATCGGGACACTAGAGATTGACCACCTCGCACTTCAGCCGGGCGCGGATTTCCCGCGCCAGGATGGTGCGGTGGCAGCAGGCCGGATCGTCCTCGTAGCAGAGCAGGGCGATCCGGCGTTTCCGGGTCAGGTCGACGGCCTCCGCCAAGGCCAGCTGCGAAGCCGGCTCCTCCATGTGGACCGCGAAGATCTCGGCCATCTCGGCGGCCCGGCCCGCCTTGGCGGCGTCGCGGCCGGCCTTGGGCGTGCCCAGGGCGCGCAGGTGCAGATAGTCGACGCCGGCCGCGTTCAGGCTGCTGGCCAGGATGGTCTTGGAGAAACCGGCCCGGCGCGAGGCGGCCACCGCGCGCACATCGACGACCAGCTCGACGTCGCCGGCCTTGAGCCGATCGATGACGCCGTCCACGGTGTCGCTCTGATATCCGATCGTGGAGAGGCGGTTCATGAGAAGGCTCCATGGACGTGGGCGGGTCGTGGGCCTACCTTAACGCTCAGGCCGCAAAAGGAGCCCTGTCGATGGACGCGGCCGTCTTCCGAGAACCCAGGCGACGCATGATCGCCATCGACAGCCCGGCCGGGGCCGGCGAGATGGCGGGCCTGGAGTTCGGGCCGCAGGATCGCGCCATCGACGTGATCTTCGTCCACGCCAACGGTTTCAACGCCCAGACCTACAACACCCTGCTGGCTCCACTGGCGGCGGGTCTGCGCATCCTGGCCA
>JAILZB010000292.1 GCA_023512725.1 Chloroflexota bacterium
GTGGTGAGGGTCCCATCACGGCGGGCTCCGAGCCGCGCGTAGACGATCCCGCGGGGAGCCGGCACCGAGTTCATCAAGTCTTCGCGACGGGTCAGCACCAGTTTCACGGGTCGACCGGTCTTCATCGAGAGGATCGCCGTGAGCGGCTGGATGAGTGGGGCTACTTTCGCACCGAACCCACCGCCCACTTCCGTACCGACCACGTTCACGCGTTCGATCGGGAGGCCAAGGATGCGCGCGATATCGTTGCGCTGGTAGAACTGCCCCTGGGTCGGGGTCCAGACTGTCAGTTTGCCAGTTGCATCGTAGTAGGCGACCGCGACCTGAGGCTCCAGGTAGGCCTGGTGGGCCATCTTGGCATCGAAGCGGCCTTCGACGACGATGTCGGCCTCGGCGAAGCCGTGCTCGACATTGCCACGGACGAAGTGCAACCGATTGGAGATATTGGGCGAGCGCTGCGCCGGCCCCTCCTCGGCAGCCGAGACATCGACGGTGACGTGCCCTTCGATCTCGCTGAGATCGATCTCGTGCAAGGGTGCCCGCGTCAGGGGTGCCCCCGGCTTGATCGCTTCCTCGGGGTCGAGCACGGCCGGCAGTTCCTCGAATTCGACCTCGATCAGGTCAAGTGCTTCTTCGGCGATGTACGGCGCCTCCGCCGCTACCGCCGCGATCGGCTGCCCCTCGTAGATCACCTCGCGGTCAGCGAGCACCGCGTGCGAGCGCACCGAGGGGTCGCGGTCGGCCGGTGGCAGATCGGCCGCCGTGACCACCGCGTGGACGCCCGGATAGGCCGCTGCCTTGCTGACATCCAGCCGGCGGATCCGCGCGTGGGCATAGGGGCTGCGGAGGACCTTAGCGTGCAGCATTCCTGGCAACTGGAGGTCCGCCGCGTAGAGCATCTGCCCGGTGACCTTTTCTGGCCCCTCAATCCGGGGCAACGCTTTGCCGACAATCCGAAGCTCGCTCATGCCTTCTCCCCCTGGTGCGTGCGCATCCGCTCGGCAGCGGCCAGCACAGCATCGACGATCTTGCCATAGCCAGTGCAACGGCAGAGGTTCCCCGCCAGCGCACTCCGGATCGTCTCCTCGCTCGGGCTCGGCTGGCGTTCCAGCAACGCCGCTGCCGTCACGACGAGGCCGGGCGTGCAGAAGCCGCATTGCAAGCCCCCGTACTCGATCAGCGCCTCCTGGACCGGATGGAGCCTGCCTCCCTGGGCGACCCCCTCAACCGTCCGAATGGTCTTGCCTTCGGCCTGGGGAGCAAGCATCAGACAGCTGTTGACCGGGCGCCCGTCGACGATCACTGTGCACGCACCACAGTCACCCGTCCCGCAGCCCTCTTTGGCGCCCGTCAGGGCGAGGTCCTCCCGCAGCATCTCGAGCAGAGTGCGGTTCGGCACCGTGGTCACCGTCCGTGGAACCCCGTTGACGGTGCAGTGGACCGTCACCCGTGCCTGACCGGTCTGCGCTGTGAGCACAATAGCCTCCCTTCTAGGGGGTCTCCCCGGCGCGGGGGCCGCCGCCGCGCGCGCGTGCAACCGCATTGGTGACGGCCCGCCGCGTGAGCACGTCCACCAGCCAGCGTCGGAACTCGGCCGAGCCGCGGACGTCCGAGATCGGCTGCGACTGGGCCACAGCGGCCTGAGCGGCGGCCTCGAGGGCCGCCGCGCTGAACGGCTGGCCACGGAGGGCCGCCTCCGCCTCCGTCGCCCGTAACGGCGTCGGGTAGACGGCTGCGATCCCGATCCGCGTATCGGCGATCACCTCGCCCGCGAGCTTCACCCAGGCCCCCACCCCAACGACCGCGATATCCAACTCTCTCCGCGGGGTATGCCGCTCGTAATACGCTCCCTCGTTGGGACCCGGGCGGGGGACGACGAACTTTGTGACCAGCTCCCCCGGGCTGAGCACCGTCTTGCCGGGCCCAACGAAGAACTGGTCGATGGGGATGACGCGTGGGCCATTTGGGCCAAGCGTGTAGACCCGGGCGCCGAGGGCGATGAGCGCGGGTGGAGTATCGGCACCGGGCGAGGCATTGCAGGTGTTGCCTGCTATGGTAGCGAGGTTCCGCACCTGCCGCGACCCGACCAGCCTGGCGGCATCGACCAGAACGGGGTAGCGCGCGATGATGACAGGGTGGTCTTCAATCTCCCCCATCCGGACAAGGGCGCCAAGGTGCAACCCATCCTCACGTTCTTCCAGCACCCGCAGCTCATCGATCCCAGTGATGTCGATGATGACTTCGGGCCGGCGCGCCCCGTCTTTCATCTGCACCACGAGGTCGGTGCCGCCAGCGAGCACCCGCGCGACCGATGCGTGCTCGGAGAGCAGCTGGACTGCCTCAGGAAGCGTTCGGGGGGCAAGATAGCCGAAACGTCGCATCTGGTCCTATCCGTGCTGGAATGCTCGGCGGGGAGGCCAGCTGGAGGCAGTTCGCCGCCGTTGCGTGATGCGATTGTACGCAGTGGCAGGAAACCGGGTCAAGCGCGCCATGCTCCGTTTCCAGCTTCTGGCGCCCCGGCCATCCGCGCAAATCGCCCCAGGCGAGGGCACTCCTTCCCTTCAGCTCTGGCGACCAGCGAGGGCGAGCAGGACGGCCGCAAGCCGATGGGGATGGGTAATCATGGCGTCGTGGCCGCTCTCCAGCTCGGCATAGCCCCAGCCATGCTCCGTAGCGAGCCGGCGGAGGCGGCTCACATGGTCGGGGCGGTTGCTCCCACGGGAGCAGGCAATGACGGTGCCTCCCACCTCAGCTGCCCGCGGGTTTCTCAACTGCACGGGCTCCTGCCAGGCCCGGAGCGGCATCGGGGTGAGGCGTGGCTCCACCCAGGCGCGGTCGACGGGGTCGGTGATGCCGAAGATTGCACAGGGCGGGGGTGGTGCCAGCCAGTCACTGCCTCCAGCCGCGACCCGCTCGAGGATCGCCGCCCGGCTCGGCTCATCGAAGAGGTCCCAGGCGGCCTGGCCATCGCGCGGCACGCCCGCATCGAAATAGACGACGTGAGCGAGCCGCTCGGGGATCTGGTGGAGCACGGCCGTGGCCAGCACCGCACCATAGCTATGCCCGACCAGGATGAGCTGGGTGAGGTCCTCGAACTGCACGAGGCGGACGAGGTCCTTGAGATGAGTCTGCAGGCCCGTCATGCGGTTCAGGAGGTGGGCGCGGTCGCCCAGCCCTGTCAGGGTGGGGCTGAACACCTCATGCCCGGCCGCCCGCAGCAAC
>JAILZB010000293.1 GCA_023512725.1 Chloroflexota bacterium
GACGCTGCGGAAGTACGAGCGCGCCGGCTTTCTCGAGCCTTCCCGCTCGGAGGGAAACCTCCGCCTCTACTCGCCCGAGGATATCGACCGGCTGCTCCAGATCAAGACGCTGGTCGAAGAGCGCGGGATCAACCTCGCCGGGGTCGAGTTAGCGCTCCGGCTCACGCGCCGCTTGCGCGAACTGGAGGGGGTCCTCGGGCAGGTCGATGGGCTTCCCTCGGAGCACCTCGAAGCTAGCCGAGCCCTCATCCGGGCCATGCTCGAAGAGCTCGGCGTCCCCACTCACACCCACGGAGGAACGCATGGCCAAGGTACTAGGCATTGACCTCGGCACGACCAACTCGGTCATGGCCATTATGGACGCGGGCGAGCCGGTCGTTCTCGAAAACGCCGAAGGCAGCCGGCTGACGCCCTCAGTCGTCGCCATCAACCCGAAGACGGGGGAGCGGCTCGTCGGGCAGGTCGCCAAGCGGCAGGCGATCACCAACCCAGCGAACACCATCTTCTCGGTCAAGCGCTTCATGGGGCGCAAGTTCGACGACCCCATGGTCCAGCGTGCCATGAAGGTCGTGCCCTACAAGGTCGTCCCCGGCCCGAACGGCGATGCCTGGGTCGAGATGGGCGGCAAGAAGTACAGCCCCCCCGAGATCTCGGCAATGGTCCTGCAGAAATTGAAGCTGGATGCCGAGGCGAAGTTGGGGGAGAAGATCACCCAGGCCGTCATCACCGTCCCCGCCTACTTCAACGACAGCCAGCGCCAGGCCACCCGCGATGCTGGGAAGATCTCCGGCCTCGAAGTGCTGCGCATCATCAACGAGCCAACGGCAGCAGCGCTGGCTTACGGCCTCGATAAGAAGAAGGACGAATACATCGCCGTCTACGACCTCGGCGGTGGGACCTTCGACATCTCGATCCTGCAGCTCGGTGATGGAGTCTTCGAGGTCAAGAGCACCAACGGCGATACCTTCCTCGGCGGTGACGACTTCGACCAGCGGATCATCGAGTGGCTTGCCGATGAGTTCCGCAAGGAGCAGGGGATCGACCTGCGTCAGGACCGGATGGCGATGCAGCGCCTGAAGGAAGCAGCCGAGAAGGCCAAGATCGAGCTGAGCTCGGTCCAGCAGACCGAGATCAACCTGCCCTTCATCACCGCGGATGCGAGCGGCCCCAAGCACCTGACCATGACGCTCACCCGGGCCAAGCTTGAGCAGCTGGTCGAGGACCTGGTCGAGCGGACAGTCGGGCCAGTGATGCAAGCCCTCAAGGACGCCGGCCTCACCGCCAGCCAGATCGACGAGGTGGTGCTAGTCGGTGGGCAGACGCGGATGCCGCTGGTGATCGAACGCGTCCGCAAGCTGTTCGGGAAAGAGCCCCACAAGGGCGTCAACCCGGATGAGGTGGTCGCCATCGGTGCCGCGATCCAGGCAGGCGTGCTGAAGGGCGAGGTGCGCGACGTGCTTCTGCTCGACGTCACCCCGCTCACGCTGGGGATCGAGACGCTGGGTGGGGTGATGACCCCGCTTATCCCGCGCAACACCACCATCCCCACCAGCAAGAGCGAGATCTTCTCGACCGCCTCGGACAACCAGACCTCGGTTGAGATCCACGTCCTCCAGGGCGAGCGGCCGATGGCGAGCGAGAACAAGTCGATCGGTCGCTTCATCCTCGACGGCATCTTGCCCGCCCCGCGCGGCGTGCCGCAGATCGAAGTGACCTTCGACATCAACGCCGATGGTATCCTCTCCGTCTCGGCACGCGATAAGGCCACCGGGCGCGAGCAGAAGATCACCATCCAGCCCTCCAGCGGCCTGACCAAGGAGGAGATCGAGCGGATGATCCGCGAGGCCGAGCTGCATGCCGAAGAGGACCGCCGCCGACGCGAGGAGATCGAGCTGCGCAACCAGGCCGACTCGCTGGCCTACCAGGCCGAGAAGACGTTGCGCGAGAACAGCGAACGCATCCCCTCCGACCTAAAGCTGGAGGTCGAAGGCAAGATCGCCGCAGTCCGCTCAGCGCTCCAAAGCGGCACCGTCAGCACGATCCGCTCCGCTGTCGACGACCTCTCGCAGGCGATGCAGCGAGTTGGGCAGGCCGTCTACAGCGCGGCGGGCGCCCGCCCGGGTGGCCCCAGCGAAGAGCCCGGGCCACGGCCAACCGAGGAAGGGACGGTCGAGGGCGAATTCCGCGAAGTCTAACCCTCCCGCCTGGCGTCCCCACGGAGCTCGGGCGGGCATCTGCACCGAAGCGCGCGGGCCGCGGGGGGGCCCCCAAAAAGGGGGGGGGGGCCCCGGCCCCCGGGGGGGGGGGGGGGGGGGGGCCCCCCTCTGTTTGGGGGGCCCCCGGGGGCCCGCGTGGTGTCGGGGTAGCGGCTAGGCCGCGCGCCGCGACGCCACCGGCTCGGGTGCGGCTGCCTCGCGCAGAATGTCAATCTCGTCGAGGTAGACCGCGCCACCGCAACGGGCGCAGCGGAGCGGCTCGCCCGGGCGCGGCCAGGGCCGCGGGCAGAGCGGGCTGGGAATGATTTGCTCTCCCCGCAACCGACCGTTCCGCGGGCCGAGCGGCCCATCGACCACGCTCCCGATCACCTCCCCGGAAACAAAGCCACAGGCATGACACTTGATATCAGCACGAACTCGCATCTTCTCCCTCACTGGAGCCAGCGGCACCATTGCCGGGCAGAATCGCTCCGTTTTCTGGACGCGCGGGGCCGCTCCGCGGTTCCATTTCCTCGCGCGGCCTCCCAGACCGGGAAGCCGGGCCGAGCGCAGGGGGGAGCGCTCCGCCCTGCCCGGAGCGCCTACTCCCTCGCCCGCCGGACGCGCAAGGCCGGGAGAAACCCGAGCACCCGGCGGGCAACCTCGGCAGGCTTTTCATCGGCGATCAGGGTCTCACCGGGCAGCACCACCACCGTGGCCTGACGGAGCAAGGTGGCAGCCTCTTCTTGCTTGGACAGCATGAAGTCCTTACTGCCCGAAAGCAGCAGCACCGGGCAGGTGACCCGCGGTAGCACCCCCCGGAGGTCCGTGTCGGTCACGGCTGCCGAAGCCCACCAGGCCAGTGGCCCGGCGAGCAAGCGGTCGGTGGTCTCACGATGACGGACCCAGAGGTCCGGGAAGGTCACAATGCGCCACAGCCGTACCAGGTAGTTCCCCTCGGGGTCAGGTTCCCACCCGGCCCGGGCAGCGCGGCTGCGGCGCATATTCTCATCATCCGGG
>JAILZB010000294.1 GCA_023512725.1 Chloroflexota bacterium
CCCAGGTTCTTATCCGCCGCGGCTGGCGACGGGCCCGCCGGCAACACTCCGACCTGCTGGTAGTGTTCGTCGAGACGCCGGCTTGGGCACGCGCCTCCCCCGAAGACAAGCGTCATCTGGAAGAGAACCTTCGCCTGGCCGAAGACCTGGGAGCCGAGGTCCTGCGCGTCCGCGGCAGCGATGTCGCGCGAGCCCTTGTCCGCCTTGCGCACGAACGCAATGTCGAGAGCCTCGTCGTGGGGCACCCGCGGCGGCGCGGCCTGCGTCGCCTCTGGCGCCGCTCGACGGTAGAAAAGCTCCTCCGTCTCGCCCCGGATCTTGACCTGCACATCGTGGCCGACCCGACCGGCAGGGACCACGCAACCAGCACGCGGAGCTAAGTGGCGTCAGGCGCTCGCGTGGATCTGCTGGCTCAGGTAGTAGGGCAGGCCAACCTGGCGGATCGTTTCGAGCTGGGTCTCGAACCAGTCGACGTGCTCTTCTTCCTCGCGGATCATCTCCTCGAACATCCCGCGGGTGGCGTAGTCTTCCACCTGCGTGCAGAGCACGATCCCGGCGCGCAACGTCTCCACCGCCCCGAGCTCTGTCTCCAGCCCCAGCCGCAACACCTCTTCCACATCCTGGCCGACCCGCACCGGGTGCAGCCGCTGCATGTTCGGCACCCCTTCGAGGAAGAGGATCCATTTGATCAGCGCTTCGGTATCCCGCATCTCCTCAATGCTCAACTCCCGAAAGCGCCGGTACAGCCGCTGGAACCCCCAGTTTTCGCACATCGCGGCGTGGACAGCGTACTGGTTGATCGCCGTGAGCTCGTTGGTGAGCGCATCGTTGAGGATATCGATGACGCCCGGCTTGGCTTTCACCCTAGCTCCTCTCCTCAGCATTAGTGGCGCCCGCAGGGAGCGAGGTTAACGCTGTGGTGGGGTCGGTGGCAAGCTCACGGTCGACGAACCGGACGAAACTGTCGATATCTCGCCGGCAGCGGCCACAGCAGCGGCGGTCATCGAGCTTGAGGGCAGCAATTAACGCTGCCGCGCTGCGAGCACCCGCCCGGCCCGCAGCGCGCACGTCCTCTTCCGTCAGAGCCCGGCACAGACAAAGATACATCGCCTTTTCCAAGCATACCTGAAACGCCACCATTAGGCAAGCCTAACCTTCACGGAGTGCGAGCGAACGCGCGTTCTTGACGGAACCGGCGCGCTGTGCTAGCTTCCTACGCTACCACACGCGATCGCTCGGGGACCCTTACCCTCCCCCGACCCCACTGTGAGGGACTGATGGCAACACACACGTTGGCTGCCGAGCCACGCACCATCCTAGGGAAGCAGGTCAAGCGCCTGCGCCAGGCTGGCAAGACGCCCGCGACGCTCTACGGCCCCGGCCTGCCTTCCCAGTCGCTCCAGGTCGAGAGTCACGCTCTCCGCTTGCTGCTGCGCGAGCTCCCGGAAGGCGCTCCCCTCGTCCTGACCATCGGCACCAAGCGCCAGCAGGTTGTGCTCCAAGACGTCCAGTGGGACCCCCTGACCGACCAGCCGCTGCACGTCGATTTCTACCAGCCGGCCCCGGCGGCCCAGCGGGCCGCGGCCCGCTAGGCTGCCCCACGCCATGGCCGGGGAGCGCAGGCCGTGATTTCTGACCTCGGCGCAGTCCGGAGCGAGCGGCTGCGCTTCACCGAGGAGCCGTACTACCTGCCGGTCGGCAATGAAATCGAGATCTTCACGGCTGCCTACCGCAATCGCCTGCCGGTCATGCTCAAAGGGCCGACCGGCTGCGGCAAGAGCCGCTTCATCCGCCACATGGCCTGGCGGCTCGGCCGGCCGCTGATCACCGTCGCTTGCCACGACGACCTGACCGCCTCCGACCTCGTCGGTCGCTACCTGATCAAAGGTGGTGAGACCGTGTGGGTCGATGGCCCCCTGACCGAAGCGGTGCGCCTCGGCGCCATCTGCTACCTCGATGAGATCGTCGAAGCACGCAAAGATACCACCGTCGTCATCCACCCGCTGACCGACGACCGCCGGATGCTGACCATCGAGAAGCGGGGCGAAGTGCTGGAAGCGCCGCCCGAGTTCATGCTGACGGTCTCTTACAACCCGGGCTACCAGAGCCTGCTCAAGAACCTGAAGCACTCCACCCGCCAGCGCTTCCTCGCCATCGAGTTCGACTTTCTGCCCCGCGAGCTCGAGATCGAAGTCGTCTGCCATGAGACCGGCCTCGACCGCAGCCTGGCCGCCGCCCTGGTGACTCTGGCAGAGAAAGTGCGCAACCTCCGCGAGAAGGGGCTCGAGGAGCCAGCGAGCACGCGCGTGCTCGTCTATGCCGGCCACCTGATCGTCTCGGGGGTCGCGCCGCGCGACGCCTGTGAGGTGGCCCTGGTGGGTCCGATCGCCGACGAGGCCGACCTCCAACGCGCCCTCCGCGAACTGATCTCGACCGTGCTCTGACCATGCGAGGCGCTGGCCGCGCGCTGCCCCCTTCGTGGCCAGGCCGTGCCCTCGGCCGGCTGGCACGGTTGCTGCGGCCAGCTGCGCCCGTTGCTCCCGCCTTTCCCCCCCTGACCTTCGCGAGCGTCGAGAAGGTGCTCACCCTGTTCACCATCGGTCTCGCCGGCGACCGCCTGCCGCTCAAGCCGGCCCGCCTCAGTGACCTCAGTCCCTTCAGCGATGGCACGACGATCTACCTCCCGCCCGCCCTCGCCGAATTCGCAGATGGGGAGCAGAACTTCCGCCTCTACAAGCTGATGGTGGCCCACCAGTGGGCGCAGCTCAGCGCTGGCACCTTGACCGCTCCTCAAAGCTTCCAGGCGACCAGCGACCCGGACCTGGCGATCACCCTCTATCACCTCCTGGAAAGCACCCGGATTGAAGCCTGGCTTGCCCAGCAGTTCCGTGGGATCGCTACGGAGATCGCCCTCGCCCGGAGCGATGCCCTGGCCAAGCGGCCCGCGCTCCGGCGGCTCTCGCCCCGGACGCTCGCCGTCGAGGGGCTGGTGCGCTGGTCGCTCGGCGCGCCCTTCCCCACTAGTGCACCCCCAGCCGTCCGTCAGCTGTGGGACGATCTGGCGCTCGTCCTGGAAGAGACCTTCGCCGCCGCGCCCACTCCGGCCGACTCGGTGCGGGTCGCCACCTACCTCTTCCAACGCCTCGAGCGGCTGGGTGGGCCGTTCCGGCCGCTCCCCCCAGTCCACTTCCGGGGCACCCTCCGGTTGGAAC
>JAILZB010000295.1 GCA_023512725.1 Chloroflexota bacterium
GGTCTCGCTCGGGGGGCGGCTGGAAGCAGTGGCCGCTCGTCTCGAACCGAGTTGGTCTGGCCGCGAGCTCGCGGTGGCTGTCCGCTGGCGGCTGCTCTCCCCGAGCGCAGCCGACGAGAAGCTCTCCTATCGGGTGCTCGCTGCGAATGGCGAGCTCTTCGGCCAGGTCGACCGCCCCTTGCTGGCGAACAATCATCTGGGGACCAGCCGCTGGCAACCGGGAGAAGAAGCGACTGACTGGGTGATTGTGCCGCTCCTCCCGGGAGCACCCCCGGGGCGCTACCGCCTGGAGGTGGTCGCCTATCAGGGTGGGCCACCGGTGGCAGCGGAGCTCGGGGCAGTTGCACTCCCTCTGGCGCGTCTCCCCTACCAGCCGGAGGACCTCGACCTGACGGCAAGTGCGCACTACGAGACGCCCGCGCTCCGCCTCGTTGGCTTCACGCTCGAGACTGTGGTCGTGCGGCCTGAGGAAGCG
The DNA here is from genome assembly GCA_023512725.1 of Chloroflexota bacterium. Taxonomy (GTDB): domain Bacteria; phylum Chloroflexota; class Dehalococcoidia; order SpSt-223; family SpSt-223; genus JANWZD01. The sequence goes on from JAILZB010000295.1 coordinate 476, forward strand.
GTGGCGGTGACCCTCTACTGGAGCGTGAAGGCAGATCAGCCCCCTGCGCCGCTGGTCACCGTGGCGTTGGTTGGCGGAGGAAGGAGTGTGGCGAGCGAGGTCGCTCCCGCGGGGGCGCTGGACTTTCCGGCCGAACGCTGGCCAGCGGGGCTCCTGGTTGCTGACCGCCGTCGGCTGGTGGTTCCCGCCGGGAGCCCGCCGGGACGCTATCAGGTCGTGGTGATGGTTGCGGGCGAGGTGGTGGCCCAGGGAGGGAGTGTCACCATCCAACCGTAGCGCCGTGGAGAGAAGCGGGCAAGCAGAGGAAGATGGGGCTGGAGTGACCAGCCCCCGACAGCGACGGGCTCCTCCCGGCACAACGGGTGCGGGGCGGCGTTTGACACCCTTTCTGGCCGTTGCGTAGCATAGCCTGCGGAATTGGAGGCTATGGAGCACACAACGCTTTCCCCTACCCACCCGTTGACAGTCGCCGAGGAGAAGTGGCGACTGCTTCCGGCCATTGACCCTGTGGTCAACCTGTGGACCAAAGAGGACTTCGCCGTCTTCCCGGACCATCTCAAAGAGTTCTGGGAGCGCATCCGCCTCGCTGAAAAGTTCAAGCACGGTGTCGAAATCGAAGAGATGCTCGAGATGATGGACCGTGCCAATATCGAGATCGCCTTCTTGCTGGCGGCACGAGGCGGTGAGTGGGAGATCACCTACCGGCGGGTGTATGACGTCTGTCAGCGTTACCCGGAACGCTTCCGGCCGATCGCGGGGATCGACCCCCACCGGGGGATGGCCGGTGTCAAGGAGCTGGAGATCGCCGTCACGGAGTACGGCTTCATCGGTGCGCACCTCTACCCCCACTGGTTTGGGCTGCCGCCGGACCACGCCCTCTACTTCCCGTACTACGCCAAGTGTGCTGAGCTGGAGGTCCCGATCCAGATCCAGGTTGGGCACTCAGCCCAGCGGCGAATGCCCACGGTGGCACGCCCGATGACGCTGGACCCGGTGGCGATCGCGATGCCGGAACTCAAGATCTTCATGATCCACACGGGCTGGCCGTACATTGGCGAGTCGATTTCGGTCTCGTGGAAGCACGAGCACGTCTACATTGGCACCGATGCCCACGCGCCGCGCTACTGGGATCCGGACCTTGTCCAGTACATCAACACGCGAGGGCGCAAGAAGGTGATCTTTGGGACGGACTGGCCGATCATCGACTTCGAGCGGGCGCGGCGGGAGGTCCTCGAGATCGGGATCCGGGAGAGCAGCATGCCCTGGCTGATGCGGGAGAACTGCCGACGGCTCTACGAGCTGTGGGAGCTACCGCCAACGCCGGGGACCGAAGGCGAGTAAGCGGAGGCGGCAGTGTCCGTCATTATCACCCTCGATATCGAGCGGGCAGCCCGCCGTTTTGACAAGACCTTACGGGTACGGCCCGACGATGTAGTGGGGCCGCAGGCGCGGGAGCTTGCCGAGAAGCTGGGGGTCCGGCTGATCCGGGAGGGCGAGCCGGAGCCGCCAGCGGCGGCCCCTCCAACGGGGTACGGTGCTGGAGTGGTGCCGGACCCGGTGCGCAACCTCGGCCAGCCTCAACCGCCTTCTCCGGAGGTGAGGGCGGGAAGTGGTGCCGGAGGCGAGCCGGCAGTCCGGTTCGTTCCCACGGCAACCTCCGGGCCAGAGCGGTCAGCAAACCCGATGGAGCGGTACGGGGCCGGCGTGGTCACCGACCCGGTGCGAGAGATTGGCCGGCCAGCACCTGCCGTGCCGGAGGTTGAGGTGCCAGCAGTGCCGCGCGTTCCGCCCGTCGCGCCGGCTGCCCCGGAGCAGTACGGTGCTGGAGTGGTGCCGGACCCCGTGCGCAACCTCGGTCAGTCGGCACCTCCACCAGCAGCGACGATCTCGCCTGCATTCTCCCCGGAGCAGTACGGTGCCGGGGTGGTGCTGGACCCGGTGCGCAACCTTGGCCAGCCCGCACCCGCGCCGCTGGCCCCGCCGGGAGAGAGTGGCGGAGCTGCTCGCCCTCCCCGGCCGGCACCAACCCTCTTCTCCCGTACCCGCCCCCTTACCTGGCGGGAGCGCCGCCAGTTGCGGCGAGGCAGTGCGCCAGGCTCGCGCTTCGGAGTGATCCTGGGCCGGACCGTCGACTCGTACGAGGTCCGTCGCGCTGCCGAGCAGGGCTTTCGTTTCGTCCGGATCACTCCCGAAGCGTATGTTACGCGCGCGGCTCAGCATGTCGCGGCGCAGCTTGGGGTCGTGCTCTCTCCTGACCCGGAGCTACTTGATGCGAGCGACCGAACCCAGGCGGGCACCGTGATCAATCCGATCTCGCGCGAGCCTGCCATTACCCGGCGCGGCGCGGGGGTGGTCCCCCCCGGTGGCATTCCCGTTGGCGGCGACCACCTTCCCGGCACCTTGACCAGTCGCGATCCGGACCGTTAGGAGGCGCCTGTGACCGACCTGCCGCGTCCACGGGTGAACGTTCCACTCAACATTGCCGATGGGCTAGCGGTGAGCACCTATCGGACGCCGAACAAGGTGGCGGTCTTTCAAGGGGAGAAGCGGCTGACCTTTCGCCAGCTCAACGAGCGGGCGAACCGGGTGGGGAACGCCCTGCGTGGCCTCGGGCTTCAGCCCGGCGACCGGATCGGGGTGGTGCTGGCGAACATTCCGGAATACATCGAGATCTGCTTTGGGCTTTCGCGGGCGGGCTTCGTCATCGTGCCGATCAGCTACCGGCTGATCGG
>JAILZB010000003.1 GCA_023512725.1 Chloroflexota bacterium
GTATTGGGCTTCCCAGACGACCAGGCGGCCGGGCTCCTGCACGTTGTAGCCGAACTCGAAGCCGATCGTGGCGAGCTCGGTGAGAGGGCTGTTGTGGATCTCGAAGCTGGCCCTCGCCTGCGGGATCGCCTGGAGCGGCGTGTAGCGCTCGCCCGTCTCGACGTCGTGGAAGACGGCGTGGCGCTGGCTGAACGTGCCGCGCTCGACGTCCTCGCCGGTGAGGCGGATCGGGATGCCATCCTCGAGGATCGAGGCGAAGGCCAGCTCCTCGGCCGTGGCCCAGTCGATGGTGCGCTCGTCGCCATCGATCACGGCGGTGTTCTGGACACCCCCAATGGCTACTGTGTGGGAGCGGACCGAGACGCCAAACTCATCCAAAAACCGACGGGCGACTGCCCCCGCCGCGACTCGCGCGGCGGTCTCGCGGGCGCTCGCCCGTTCGAGGACGTTGCGGATGTCCTGGTGCTGGTACTTGATCGCGCCGGGCAGGTCAGCATGACCAGGGCGGACGCGGGTGACGGGAGGGATCTCTTCCTCCACCGGCGTCGGGCTCATCTTGGTGGTCCAGTTTGCCCAGTCCTTGTTCTCGATCCGCAGGGCGATGGGGCTCCCGAGCGTCTCCCCGAAGCGAACGCCCCCCTCGATGACGGCGCGGTCTTTCTCGATCTGCTGGCGCGCACCCCGCCCATACCCCCACTGACGCCGCGCAAGGTCGCGCGCGATCCATTCTTCCGTCAACGGAATGCCCGCTGGCAGACCGTCGATAATGACAGTTAGGGCTGGCCCGTGCGACTCGCCGGCAGTTAGGAAACGGAGCATTCCGGCGTTTCCTCCACCATCGCCATTGCCGCCGCTCGCATCTGGGCGAGGGGCGCCTCCTGGCCCGTCCAGAGCTCGAAGGCAACTGCCCCTTGGTAGATGAGCATCGCGAGCCCTCCCAGGGTTGCCAACCCTGCCTGGCGGGCCGCGACCAACAGCGGCGTTTCCATCGGTCGGTACACGAGATCGTACACCAGCGCCGAACGGGGGAGCCACCCAAGCGGAATCGGCAGGGCCGCGGGCGCTGGACCGCCCGCCATCCCTACCGCCGTTGCGTTCACGACGAGGTCAGCGGCTTGGCAGGCGGCCGCAGCGGCCTCAGCGCTCGCTACCGTGACCCCAGGTAACTCCAGCTCCGCCACCAACCGCGCCGCGCGCTCGGGGCTCCGGTTGATGATGGTCACGTGGCGCGCTCCAGCCTGGGCGAGGGCGATCGCGCAGGCTCGCGCAGCGCCACCAGCACCGAGGATGACCGCCGCGCAGCCGCGTGGCTCGAAGCCGGCATCCTCCCGGAGCGCCCGGAGGAACCCGGCACTATCGGTGTTGTAGCCAATGAGCTGGCTTCCCCGGCGAACGATGGTGTTGACAGCCCGCGCCCGCGCTGCCTCCCCCACCAATTCATCCACCAGCTGGGCCACTTGCTCCTTGTAGGGAATGGTCACGTTCACCCCCAGCCAGGGTGGCTGGCGCACGGCGGCCACAAAGGTGGGCAGTGCCTCCGGTGGGAGGTCGATCGCCTCGTACCAGCCGGGAAAGCCGCTGGCCCGGAAGGCGGCGTTGTGCATCGCGGGCGAGAGCGAGTGCCCAACCGGGCTTCCGATCACGCCCGCGCGGTACCGTTCGGGTCGACCAGGTTCTGCTGCCATCCTGAGCGGATGCTACGCGCTCGCCGAGCACGCCGTCAAAGGTGCAATCTGCGCTCCGCGGGCCAGAGGGGAGGATATGTCCAGTGGCTGGTCGCCAGCGGTAGCACGCCTGGGCTCCGCGGGCTAGCAGGTAGGATTCCAGAGCATGGCACGGCGCTGGCTCTTCGGCCTCTTTGCCCTGCTTGGCGCTGGCCTGGCCGGCGGGCTGGGTGCAGCAGCAGCAGTGGCGGCATTTTGCCAGGAGCCAGCCGCGGCGGATGCGGTGGTGGTGCTCGGCGCGAGCGTTTGGTCGGGAGGGCGCCCCTCGCCGGCTCTCCGGGCCCGCGCCGAGCGTGGGGTAGAACTGGTCCGCGCGGGCAGGGCCCCGGTGCTGGTCGGCACGGGGGGCGTGGGAGCATTCCCGCCCGCCGAGGGTGCGGTCATCGCGCAACTGGCCATTGAGCAGGGGGTGCCACCGGCCGCGGTGGTGATCGAGAACCGGGCCCGCAGCACCGAGGAGAGCGCTCTCTTTCTGCGCCAACTGGCGGATGGCTACGGCTGGCGCCGCCTGGTCCTAGTCTCCGATGCCTACCATCTGCCCCGCGCGGCCTGGCTGTTCCAGGAACGGGGGTTCGAAGTCCAGACGGCCTGCACCGATGCCAGTGGCTACCGCCGCGAGACGCTGGTCTACCAGGCGCTGCGTGAGGTCGCGGGCGTGCTTGCCTACGCTCTCACCCGCTGGCTGGTGATCCCTGGTTCCACCGGGCTAGGCAGCACATAGACGCTTCCGGCCCTGCGCCCCCACGGGCATCGACTGCCCAAGCTCGGAAGCGCCCTGTGGTAGAATCCGGGTGGAGAGATGTCCGAGTGGCTGAAGGAGCTCGTCTCGAAAACGAGTAGGCGATGAGCCTCGTGGGTTCGAATCCCACTCTCTCCGCCGTCCGTTGCGTTCCCCGCCGTCCGGAGAGGTCGCTTAGTCTGGCCTAGAGCGCGCGACTGGAAATCGCGTGGGGCGTAAGCCCTCGTGGGTTCGAATCCCACCCTCTCCGCCACGGGCGCCCACTGGGCGTACGCGTCTTCCTCCCGCGCGTGCTGGGCCGTTAGGCACCGGGGCGACGCTCCCCCTCCGCACCGTTCCCCGATGGTCGGCTCGCTGCCGCACCACCAGGCGGCCCGCCAGCCACCCCGGGCGGTGGGCTACCGACAGCCCCGGGTGGAGGCCCCCCGGCAACGCGCTGCGCATACTCGCGTTCAAGGTCCGCTCGGGTGGCTTCGGCGGCCTGGCGTCCCCGGGCCAAGGCCTGCTTGAGTTGAGTGGCCTTGGCAGCGCGCCAGTTCTTAAAGACCGTGTTCAGGTCGATGAGCGCCTCACGCGCAGTGGTGCGGAACTCGTCGAACTGGTCGGGGAACTCACCGAACCGCTCGCGCAGCGTCTGACGCGTCTGGCGGCCGGGCCGGGGAGCAAACAGCACCCCCAGCGCTCCGCCGAGCGCCAGCCCCCAGAGGAGCCCGTTACGGAACGGGTGTCCCTTTTTCTTCGCCTTCGGTTCGTCGTTGGCTGGCTTCTTGGCCATCGCTCTGCCCTCCTGTGATAACTGCTGCGAGCGCCTGGACCGTCGCTCGCGCTCCCGCGAAGAAACTCGCGATGGTGATGATCGGCTTGACCACCTTCTCCGAGGAGATCGCCGCCGCTACCTCCACCCGGTGGGCGGCCCGCTCGACGGCTTGGACCGAGCGCTGGGCAGTTTCCAGGATCGGTGGTACCTGGTCGATCAGTGGGGGCACCCGGTCGAGCACCGGCATCACCTTGCGCTGCAAGGTCCGCACCAGGAGAAAGAGGGCCACGGCAAGCGCCGTGATCGCCAGCGCCTGGATGATCGCAAAGACGGCGAGGATAATGATCGACAGATCGCGCGCTGTCTCCACGCGCTCGTCCTCCCGTGACCTGGTGGGGCGAGTATATCACAGTGCCGGGCAATCGTTTGCCTGCTCGCTTACTTCCTGCTCGACCACCGCAATCACGCCCCCTCCCAGCACTTCCTCCCCCTGGTAGAAGACCACCGCCTGCCCGGGGGAGAGGGCGCGCTGCGGCTCATCGAACTCGACGCGCGCGGTCGTTCCCGTCGCGATGACGGTTGCCGCCGCCTCGGGGGCCCGGTAGCGCACCTTTGCCTGGACGCGCAGGGGCTCGATCGGCGGCTGCCCAGCCACCCAGCGGACCTCCTCCGCCCAGAGCACCCGCCGGAACAGCCGGGCTGCCGACCCGACCACGACCCGATTGCGCGCCGCGTCGACCTGGATGACGTAGCGTGGCTCGGCGGCTGCTACCCCGAGGCCCCGCCGCTGGCCGACCGTAAAATTTGCGGCTCCCGGGTGGTAGGCCAGCACCCGCCCCTGCTCATCGACAATTTCGCCCGTGGGCAGGCGCCCGAGCCGCTCGCGCAGAAAGTCGCGGTAGTCCTGCCCTTGGAGAAAACAGATCTCCTGGCTGTCGGGCTTCCCCGCCACCGGCAGGCCCAAGCGCGCGGCGATCGCCCGCACCTCGCTCTTGGGGTAGTGCCCGATCGGGAGCAGCAGCTGGGCCAGTTCCCGCTGGCCGAGGGGGTAGAGGACATACGACTGGTCCTTGGCCGCATCGACCGCCTTGAGCAAGTGGAAGCGCCCATCCTGCTCCCGGATGCGCGCGTAGTGCCCGGTGGCGAGATAGTCGCAGCCAAGGGCGCGGGCCCGCCGGAGCAAGAGGTCGAACTTCAGGAACTGATTACAGGCCAGACAGGGGTTGGGCGTTCGGCCACGGGTGTATTCGGTGACGAACGTGTCGACGACGGTGCGCTCGAACTCGCGCTCGAAGTTGAGGACGTAGTACGGAAAGCCGAGCAGCCCGGCCACCCGGCGGGCATCATCCGTCTCTTCGATCGAGCAGCAGCCCCGATGATGGGGCGGCGCATCCGGACGCTCCTTGGTCCATAAGCGCATGGTCACGCCGACGACCTCATAGCCCTGCTCGAGCAGCAACGCCGCCGCCACCGAGGAGTCGACCCCCCCGCTCATCGCCACCATCACGCGCTGCGCCATCGTGCGCCCTCTCTCCCGGCAAAACCTCAGGACTGTACCACGCCGGCCAACGGAGCAGCAAACCGGTTGCCATGACGGGTAGTGAGAGGCTACACTTTCTGCACACTTCCTTGAAATCGGTCCGGTGAGGCCGATAAGGGAGCGGAAGCGTGCCTCACGCAGCAGACTGGTGGGCGACCCGTCCCTGGTGCGGGTCGCCTTTTTCATGGCCGGGAGCAGCGGGGTGAGCACCCTCACCGGACGAGTGCTTCTTGGCCGCGAGGAGATCCGGCGCGCCCTGACGCGGATCGCCCATGAGATCCTGGAACGGAACCGGGGTGCCGAGCAGCTGGTCCTGGTCGGGGTGCGCACGCGCGGGGCGCCGCTAGCCGAGCGCCTGGCGCGCCTGATCGCGCAGCTGGAAGGGGTGAGGGTACCGCTCGGCCAGCTCGATATCACCCTCTATCGGGACGACCTGAGCCAGCGGCCCCTGCGCCCCCTCGTCGGACCAAGCGTGCTCCCTGACCTGACCGACCGCATCGTCGTGCTGGTCGACGACGTGCTGTTCACCGGCCGCACGACCCGGGCGGCGCTCGATGCCGTGATGGACTACGGTCGGCCGCGCGCCATCCAGCTGGCGGTGCTGGTCGACCGAGGACACCGGGAGCTACCCATTCGGGCCGATTACGTGGGGAAGAACGTGCCGACCGCCCGGGATGAACAGATCCGGGTGCAGCTGGAGGAGGTCGATGGCGTGGATGAGGTGCTGATCGTACGGAGGGCGCCATGAGCCGCACTGCTCCCTGGTCCGACCAGCTACTCCCCCTGGGCGGGCCGCGCCGGCACCTGCTCGACCTGGACGACTGCTCGCGCGAGGAGATCACCCAGTTCCTGGATACCGCGGTGGCGATGCGCGAGATCCTCCGCCGCCCGGTGCCCAAGGCGCCCGCGTTGACCGGGAAGACGGTCGTCAACGTCTTCCTGGAGGACAGCACGCGCACGCGGGTGTCCTTCGAGATCGCGGCTAAGCGCCTCAATGCCGACGTCATCAACCTGAGCGGGAGCGGCAGTTCCGTCACCAAGGGCGAGTCGCTCATCAACACGGTCCGGACGCTCGAGGCGGTGGGAGCCGACCTGATCGTGCTGCGTCATCCGTCCGCTGGCGCACCCTACCTGGCCGCTGCCCACCTTCGGGGGTCGGTGATCAATGCGGGCGATGGCTGGCACGCCCACCCCACCCAGGCACTCCTCGACCTGCTCACCATCCGCGACACCTTTGGCCGGCTCGAGGGGCTGCGCGTCACGATCGTCGGCGACATCCTCCACAGCCGAGTAGCTCGCTCCAACCTCTGGGGGCTCACGCGGATGGGTGCGGAGGTCACGGTCTGCGGCCCGCCAACGCTGCTCCCCCCTGCCTGGCCTGCTGGTCTCGCGGGCTGCCTGCGGGTGACCTTCGACCTGGAGGAGGCGTTGAGCGGCGCCGACGTAGTCATGGCGCTCCGCCTCCAGCGCGAGCGGATGGCGGCTGGGCGCCTGCCCTCGCTGCGCGAGTACAGCCGGCTCTACCAGATCAACGATGCTCGCCTGGCCCGGGCCGCGCCCCAGGTGCTGGTGCTGCACCCTGGCCCGATGAACGAGGGGGTCGAGATCGCGCCGACCACGGCCCACGGCGCACGCTCGGCCATCGAAGACCAGGTGACCAATGGCGTCGCGGTGCGGATGGCGGTGCTCTACCTGCTGGCCGGGGCACCGGCCGACACCCCGCTGCGCCCGCCAGCGGCCGAGGCGGTGCGGCCGTGAGACCGGTGCTGCTCCAGGGCGGGTGGGTTGTCGACCCGGCCAGCGAGCGCGAGGAACTCGCCGACGTGCTGCTGCGCGAGGGGTGCGTCGCTGCGGTGGGGCGTGGGCTGGGCACGCCCGACGATGCCCTCGTTATCGACTGCCGTGGCAAGGTCGTCGCCCCCGGCTTGATCGACCTGCACTGCCACCTGCGAGACCCCGGCCTGACCGAGAAGGAGACGATCGCCACCGGCACGGCTGCTGCCGCCGCGGGCGGCTTCACCACCGTCTGCTGCATGCCGAACACCGACCCCGTCGTCGACAGTGGAAGCGTGGTGGAGTCCATCCTGCGCACGGCAGCACGGGAGGGCAGCGTGCGAGTGCTGCCGATCGGCGCGGTGACCAAAGGGCAGGCCGGGCGGGAGCTGGCCGAACTGGCGGACCTCGCGGCGGCGGGAGCGGTTGCCTTCTCCGATGATGGCCGACCAGTCGCGAGCGCTGCCCTGCTCCGCCACGCCCTGGAATACAGCCAGCTCGTCCAGCGTCCGATCATCGACCACTGCGAGGAGCCCAGCCTCACGGTGGGCGCGGTTGCTCATGAAGGTCCAGTCGCCACCTGCCTCGGCCTACGGGGCTGGCCCGCGGCCGCCGAAACGATCGCCATCGCCCGCGACCTGGAACTCGCCGCTCTCACTGGCGGGCGGCTCCATATTGCCCACGTCTCGACGGCCGGCGGGGTTGCCCTGATCCGCGAGGCGAAGCGACGCGGCCTGCCAGTCACCGCCGAGGTCACCCCCCACCACCTGACCCTGACCGACGAGTGGTTGCTCGGCGAGGGCCTCCACTGGCCGGCGCTCGGCGGTGAGCCGCTCCCCCGACGGGCACCCTACGACCCGCGGACGAAGGTCAACCCGCCGCTGCGAGGTCGCGAGGATGTCGCCGCGCTCATCGCTGCGCTGGCCGACGGGACGATCGATGCTATCGCGACCGACCATGCTCCCCATACGCTCACCGATAAGCTGTGCGAGTACGACCAGGCGGCCTTCGGGATCTCGGGCCTGGAAACGGCCCTCGCTGCGGTGCTGGCACTCGTCCGGAGCGGCGCGCTCTCGCTCCGTCGGGTGATCGCCGCGTTCTCGATCGGGCCGCGCCAGGTGCTTGGGGAAGGCGCGCGGGCAGCATCGCCCGGTCGGCTGGCACCCGGCGACCCAGCCGACGTGGTGGTGTTCGACCCTGACGCCAGCTGGGTGGTCGACCCCCACGCCTTCCGCTCCAAGGGGCAGAACACCCCGCTGGCGGGCGTCCGGCTCCAGGGGCGGGTCACGCATACCTTCGTCGCCGGAAGAGGGGTCCACGGTGAGTGAGACGCAACCGGCCGTGCTGGTGCTGGAAGATGGCACCGTCTACCGCGGCCGCAGCATCGGCGCGCCGACCAGCGCCGTCGGCGAGTTGGTCTTCAATACTTCGATGTTCGGCTACCAGGAGATCCTGACCGACCCATCCTACGCCGGCCAGATCGTCCTGATGACCTATCCCCTGATCGGCAACTACGGCATCAACCTGGAAGACAGCGAGTCCCGCCGCATCCAGGTGGCGGGCTTCATCGTGCGCGAGGCCTGCCGCGAGCCGAGCCACAACCGCGCCGTGGCCACCCTCCCGGAGTGGCTGCAAGCCCAGGGCATTCCTGCCATCGAAGGCGTGGACACGCGTGCGATCACCCGGCGGCTTCGGATGCGCGGGGTGATGATGAGCGCGCTGGCCGTTGGCGAAGGGGTGGGGACGGTCCTCGAGCGGCTGCGCAGTGCTGAGCGCTACGAAACAGTCAACTACGTGCCGCTTGTCTCCACCGACCGCCCCTACGTTAGCACCAGCGCGGATGGGCAGCTGCACGTTGTCATCCTTGACCTGGGCGTCAAGTACAACATCGAGCGCTCGTTGCGGCAGCTCGGCTGCCGGGTGACGGTGATGCCCGCCGAGACCAGCGCCGAGACCCTGCTCGCCCTCCGACCGGATGGCCTGGTGCTCTCCCCGGGTCCCGGCGACCCCGCCCAGCTGGATGGGATCGTCCGCGCGGTGCGGGCACTGCTTGGGCGGCTCCCGATCTTCGGGATCTGCCTCGGTCACCAGCTGCTCGCCCGCGCCCTCGGCGCGCAGACGTTCAAGCTGAAGTTCGGCCACCGGGGGGGCAACCACCCCGTCAAGGACCTGCTAAGCGGCAAAGTCACGATCACCGCCCAGAACCATGGCTACGCGGTGGACCCAGATACCCTCCGGGGCGGGGCCGAAGTCAGCCAGATCAACTTGAACGATGGGACCGTCGAGGGGCTGACCCACCGGAGCCTGCCCTTGCTCTCGATCCAATACCACGCCGAGGCGTCGCCCGGCCCCTGGGAGAACCGGGAGGCCTTCGAGCGGTTCCTCGCGCTCATCCGGACGTTCCGATGACCAAGCCTGAGAAGGTGCTCGTGATCGGCTCCGGGCCGATCGTGATCGGCCAGGCAGCCGAATTTGACTACGCCGGCACCCAGGCCTGCCGGGCCCTGCGGGAAGAAGGGGTCCGCACGGTCCTGGTCAACTCGAACCCGGCGACAATCATGACCGATGAAGACGTGGCCGATGTGGTCTACATCGAGCCGCTGACGGTCGAGTTTCTGGAGCAGGTGATCGCCCGCGAGCGTCCCGACGGGCTGCTCCCCTCCCTGGGTGGCCAGACGGGACTGAATTTGGCGGTTGAGCTGGCTGAGGCCGGCATCCTTGACCGCTACCAGGTACGGGTGCTGGGCACCCCGCTTGGCGCGATTAAAGCGGCGGAGGACCGCCAGCTGTTCAAAGAGCTGCTGCTCCGGATCGGCGAACCGGTGCCGCCCAGCCGGACCTGCCACCGCTACGAGGAAGCGCTCGAATTTGCCCGCCAGGTCGGCCTGCCGCTCATCGTTCGCCCGGCCTTCACCCTCGGGGGTACGGGAGGTGGGGTGGCGTCCACCTGGGAGGAGTTCGAGCGGATCGTCACGGGTGGGCTTGCTGCCAGCCCGATCCACCAGGTGCTGGTCGAGACGAGCCTGCTGGGCTGGAAAGAGCTGGAATACGAGGTGATGCGGGATAGTGCCGACACCTGCATCATCGTCTGCAACATGGAGAACCTCGACCCGATGGGCGTCCACACGGGCGACTCCATCGTGGTCGCGCCGAGCCAGACCCTGACCGACAAAGAGCACCAGATGCTTCGCAGCGCGAGCCTGCGGATCATCCGGGCACTCGGCATCGAAGGGGGCTGCAATATCCAGTTCGCCCTGCCACCTCGCCGCCTCGACCGGACGGAACGGCGCTGCAGCCTCCCCGGCACCCGCGAGCCTGGCCCCGCGCCAGCGGCGGCCCCCCTGCCCGAGTACTACGTCATCGAGGTGAACCCGCGGGTCAGCCGCTCCTCGGCCCTGGCGAGCAAGGCCACGGGCTATCCGATCGCGCGTGTCTCCGCCAAGATCGCGATCGGGCGACGGCTGGACGAGATCCCGAACGCCGTCACCCGCAAGACTCTTGCTGCCTTCGAACCAGCCCTTGACTACTGCGTGGTGAAGATCCCGCGTTGGCCGTTCGATAAGTTCGCTTCGGGCGACCGTGGGATCGGTACCCAGATGAAGTCGACCGGCGAGGTGATGGCGATCGGGCGCTCCTTCGAAGCGGCGCTCAATAAAGCGGTGCGCTCCCTCGAATTTGGCGGCCGCTCGCTTCAGTGGGAAGATGCCCGCTGGGCAGCGGAGTACCGTCGCCTCGCCGCAGCAGGAGAGAACCCGCTCGCAGCCTTTCCCCTCTTCCCGAACGACTTGCGGCTCTGGGCGCTGATGGCTGCGCTCCGGCGTGGCCATTCCATCGAGGAGCTGTTCCAGGTGACCAGCATCGACCCCTGGTTCCTCGCCAAGCTGCGCGGGCTGGTCCACCTGGAGGAGCGCTTGCTGCGGGAGCCACTCACCCCCGCGCTGCTCCGTGAGGCCAAGGCGGCCGGGATGAGCGACAGCCAGATTGGTGTGCTCGCCGACCGCCTGCCCGAGCAAGTGCGGGCGTTGCGGCAGAGCTGGGGGATCCGGCCGGTCTATAAGATGGTCGATACCTGTGCCGCAGAGTTCGAGGCTGCCACGCCCTACTTCTACAGCAGCATCGACGAGGAGAATGAGGCGCTCCCCGAGGAAGGCCCAGCGGCTGCCGTCATCGGCAGTGGCCCGATCCGGATTGGCCAGGGTATCGAGTTCGACTACTGCTCGGTCCATGCCGCCTGGGCCCTCCGCGATGCTGGCCACCGCAGCATCATGATCAACTCCAACCCTGAGACCGTCTCGACCGACTTCGATACCTCTGACCGGCTGTACTTTGAGCCGCTCGATGAAGAAGCCGTGCGCGATGTGCTCGAAAACGAATCGGGTGGCAGCGAAGGCCGGGTACCGGTGGTGGTACAGTTCGGCGGGCAGACCGCAGTCAACTTGGCCGGGCCGCTTCACCGGGCGGGAGTGCCGATCCTCGGCTCGGGGGCGGAGGCGATCGACCTGGCGGAAGACCGGCGGCGGTTCGAACGTTTCCTGAGCGAACTCGGCATTCCCCAGCCGCCTGGTGGAGGGGTCGTCTCGGTCGAGCAGGGGCTGGCGGTGGCCGAAGCGATCGGGTACCCCGTGCTGGTCCGGCCGAGCTACGTCCTCGGCGGTCGAGCGATGGAGATCGTCCAATCGCCGGAGGAACTGGTGCGGGTGCTCGGCCCGGCCCTCGAGCAGTCCGCGCCCCATCCGGTGCTGATCGATAAGTACCTGGAAGGGAAAGAGGTCGAGATCGACGCCATCTGTGACGGCGAGCAGGTGCTGATCCCGGGGGTGATGGAGCACATCGAGCGGGCTGGCGTCCACAGCGGCGATTCGATGACGATCTACCCACCGCCGACGCTCCATCCCAGCGAGATCGCGCAGGTGGTCGATTCCAGCACCCGGATCGCCCTGGCGCTGGGCGTGCGCGGCCTGATGAACGCCCAGTACGTGGTGGTGCGTGAGGGCGGCCCGACGGCGCCTGGTCCCGGCCAGGTCTACGTACTGGAGGTCAACCCGCGGGCCAGCCGGACTGTCCCCTACCTGGCCAAGGCGAGTGGGGTGCCGATTGTGCGGGTGGCCACCCAGGTGATGCTGGGCCGCACCCTGGCCGAGCAGGGTTATCGCGGTGGCCTCTGGCCGGCACCACCGCTCTATGCTATCAAGGCGCCGGTCTTTTCTATGTCGAAGCTCGCTGGGGTCGATACCTTCCTGGGCCCCGAGATGAAGTCGACCGGTGAGGTGATGGGGATCGACCGCTCGCTACCGGCAGCACTGGCCAAGACGGTGCTCGCAGCAGGGATGCGCGTTCCGCCCGGGAGCGCGCTCCTCCTCTCGATCGCGGACCGCGACAAGCCCGCCTCCCTCCCGATCATCCGCGCCTTTGCGCGGGCGGGCTGCCGCTTCTTCGCCACCGAAGGCACTGCCGAGATGCTGCGGGCAGCCCAGATCCCGGTCGTCGAGGTGCCCAAGAAGCTTTCCGAGGGGCACCCGAACTGCGTCGATGTCATCCGCGATGGCACCGTGCAGGGGGTGATCAACACCCTAACTGGCCGCCCGACGCCCCTACGAGACGGGTTCGAGATCCGCCGCGCCGCCGCTGAACGCCGTATCCCCTGCTTCACCTCACTGGATACCGCGGCAGCCGCCGCCCAGGCGCTCCTAGCGGAAGGGATGCGCTACACCGTGCTCCCCCTCCCGGCGTACCGGCAGGCTGCCTCCTGAGGGAAGCCCCAGCACCATCGATTGCCGGCCTGAGCTGTCCTTGCCAGGGAAGGATAGCCATGCTCGGAGGATCCTGAGCGCACCCAGACCCGTCCCCTGTACCAAGCAGCGAGCCCAGGCCTGTCCGCCCGGCGGCCAGCGCACACCCCGCGTGGAAGCAGGCCGCGCTGAGCCCGCCTCCTTCGGGAGATGCCACGGGGGGCAAGCGGATATTCAGCCGTCGGTCCTGCGGAGCGATCTCCTCCCGGGGGCCACGGCCAGGGCCAGCGGAAGATGAGAAACTCATGAGAATCCGGGACCAAGTTGTGGATAAGTCTGTGGAAAAGCCACTGGAGAAGCTCGGACTGTCGGACTATCATCCGCCCTGCTTCGACCGGGACGGGCCACTGAGCGGCATCCTCACCGGGTCCGCTGCCGCCAAGGTCGTCGGTAGCAGACCAGCCAAGGGCAGGCGACGAAGCGCAGGCTCGCGCGGGTGTTCCCGCCAAACATGCCGTGGAGGGTTCTCGTGCAGCGCATCTATGGCAAGAGCTACCTAACGAGCCGGCTGGAGGTGCACAAGCCGATCGCCAGCCTGCCCACGGTGGCCGCGCTTCCTGGACCGAACAGCCCTACTCCGCGTCGCCGGCGCACCATCGTCTGCTCGAACCTGCTGGTCGAAGGCGAAAGCTGGGACCTGGAGACCGCCCGCGCCCGCATGAAGGAGACCCTTAAGGGCGATAAGGCCGACCTCCGCTGCAAGAAACGCCCTGGCGTGCTGATCCGCGCCGACTGGGCGCTCGACGTCTGCCTCTCGTCGTGGTGCCGCAACTGCCCCTTCCTCGACTCCGGCCACTGAGCAGGAACTCAACCCCGTCAGCGCAGCCCAGCGGGGCGGACCGCCCCAGGCACTGGATCACCAAAATATGGGAGCCAGGCAGCCCGGCGAGGGCCACGATCCTGGAGCCAGGCGGTCTTCCCGCTGCAGTCCAGACAGTCCGTACATGCACGGCGTACTAGCCCGATCGGACTAGCCCATCCCGTCAGTTCCTCCGTCCGCGCTCTTGCTCCCCAACCCGCTCACCGCCGCCAGCCCAGCCACACTCACCAGCGCAACAGCGAGCCCCGCGAGCATTCCCCCACTTCGCGCGGGTGGCATCCCGGTTCCGGCGAGGGTAGCGTAGCCGGGGACCTCCGCAGGTGAGCGGACCGCGCCGACTAGCTGGCCCCCACCCCGTAGCGGGGCCAGCGTAGTCTCGTCTCCCGCCGCGATCACCGCAATCGCTGGAGGGTTCCCGCCCGGGCGGAGCGTCCCGAGCCAGCGGGTAGCGCTGCCGGCCTCCGCCGCGACCACGACGATCAGCTCGAGCGGTCGGCCGTGGGTGGCTCGCCGAAGTGCGGGGTCGGTGGGGGCTCCAGAGGGGCGTTCTCGTCCGCCGAGGCGGCGGGCCGTTTCACTGCTTGTCGCAACCCGACCGAGGGAGGTCAGCCGCTCGCCGAGTTCCGCCGCCGCCCATTCCACGGGGAGCATGCTCTCGGTGGTGACCGCCACGATACTTGCCTCTCGAGCGGCGAGGTGGCGAAGGACACTCTGCTCTCCAGGGCGAAGAGCCGCTGCCTGTGCTTCCGAGTAGTCGAAGACGACGAGCACCGCCGCCCCTGGCTCCAGCCGGTCGATCGCGCTGTAGGCACGCACCACATCCGGAGAAGGAAGGTCCTCCTGAGGCGGAGGAAGCAGCATCAGCGCGCCTAGCAGGATCGCCGCCAGCACGACAGCCGCAGCCACCGTGCGCCAGGGTATCCGCCGCCGCGAGCTACCTCGCTGGGTGGCGACACGCGCTTTGCCAGGCCGCTCGTCGGAGAAGGTCGCTACCCGTGGGCGTGGGAGCGCGGTCGGCGAAGTGCTGGGAGGCGTCGGCGGTGTCAGCGGAACGGTTGGGTCGGGCAGAGGGGGCAGTGGCTCCGGCTCGGCAGCAGGCATTGCGGCCGAATCGGCGAGCAGCCATTCCGGGAGATCGGGAGAGGGCGAGGTCAGGACGAGCGGCTCGCTGCCCTCACCCAACCAGGCAGGGAGGGGCGGAGCGACCAACGCAGGCTCACGTTCCGGCAGAGCGGTCACCGCCTAGCGACTCTAGTGCGCCTGGTTAGCCGCTGCTAGAGGTTCGGAACTCAGGACAAGGGCTTTAGAGGGGCAGGTTGAGGAACTCGGCCATCACCTGCTGGAGCTGCTGGCGGTCTTCTGGGATCCCGAGGTTCAGGCCGTAGTGGTTGATCAGGCGCGGCATCAACACCATCCACTCGTTCCAGCAGTCCTGGCAGACCTGCTCCTGGATGATGGCCCCATACTTGCCCGGAGGCTTCATTGCCAGGCCCGGCTTGGTCTGCTGGCAGCGTGCGCAGAGGATATTCGTATGCGCCACGAGGCCTCCCAGGAGCTGCTTCCGTCCCTTCCGCCCCTGCCCCTATTGTAGGGTCTCAGCGTAGAAGCGCAGCATTCGCTCGCGGTAGGCGAGCGGCTCCAGCAGGTAGGCGCGTGCGTGGAGCGCCCCAGGGACGATCCAGAACTGGTCGCGGGGGTTATTGGCCATCTCTTTCAGGTGGCGAGAGTGCTCTGCGGGGACGCGGGGGTCGTTACTGACGTGGATATAGAACACCGGCCGGGGTGGGATCGCCGTCACGTGCCGGATCGGCGCGATGGCGTCCAGGTCGAGGCCATAGAGCAGGCGACCGAAGAGGGTCACCCCCGGACCGAAGATGGGGGGCAGGCCGGTTCGCCGGCTGACCTCACCACCAAGCACCGGCCGGATATCGGCAAAGGGACTATCGGCGATCACGCTCCTCACGTCGGGGAGTTCGGCGGCAGCATTGATAGCAGTCGCCGCCCCGTACGAGGTGCCGTGGAGGCCAACGGGCCCGCGGAAGCCCCGCTCTCGCAGAAAGGCGATCGCTCCGGCAACATCGCGTCGCTCTCCCCAGGCGAGGCCGAGCTGGTCTCCTCCCGAGTAGCCATGGCCACGCAGGTCGAACATCAGCACGGGGTAGCCCGCTTCGACTAGGTCACGCGCGATCTCAAGACTGGCAGTATTGGTCAGTGCGCGGTTGCCATCCAAGCCGTGGACCATCACCACCGGGCGATCGCCCTGGGCGGGAAGGTACCACCCACTGAGGGAGATGCCAGCTTCAGCGCTGGGAAACTGGACCGGCTGGTAGCGCAGACCGAGTTCAGCCGGGTTGCGGAGCACGAGGTTACGCCGCGGGTGGACCGCTTCGGTCGTGACATAGGCACTCAGCCCGAGATAGCCGAAGATCAGCAGCAGGACCAGTGCCAGGACGACGCTCAGCAGCGCCCGCCCGACGCTTGCCAGCAGCGGGAAGCGCAGCGAGCGGACGCGCTCAGCCTGAGAGGCCATGCTCACATTCTACCGGGTCTGGATGCTCTATACTGGAGGAAGAGGGCGACCGCCTCCGAGCAGGATCTCACCCCGCCAGGAACCGGTGTGGTCAGCCTGGGAGCAGGGAAGGAGTCCAGCGTGACCGAGCGCGAGCCCAATCAACTGCCAAGGCAGCGGTCGGCGCGTCCCCGGCGGGCGTGGCAGGAGCTGGATGCCACCCGCCGCGCGCTACAGGAACAGCTCGCCCAGGCAAGCACGGCGCGCGCGGCGCTCGAGCAGCTGGAAACGGTTGCCCGTGCCTGGCTGGGTATCCCCATCTCCCTCGTGCCGGCTACTGACCTGCTGCCGCCTGGCCAGCCGATCACCTGGCGCGGCCGCCCGGTCGGGGTGCTCCAGCTCGCTGAGGAGGCGGAGGTCACGGAGGAACAGCGGGCCGTGCTGAGCGTGGTGGCGGCACCTCTCCTTGCCGAGCTCGTCGCCGAGGAAGCGCTGGCCCAGCTGGAACGGGACCTCCGCCAGCGCGAGGCCGAACTGACGACCCTGCTTGACCTGTTGCCGATCGGGGTTGCCTACTGCTCAGCCGATCTCACGCGGCTACGCACTAACTCCGCAGCCGACCAGATCGCTGGTGCCGGTTCCTTCTCTCCCACCCGCCCGCCGGGCGTCCCGAGCCGTCTTCTCGATGCGCGCACCTACCAGCCACTCCCCCTTCGCCTCACTCCCCTGCGCCAGGCGTTAGCGGGGGTGGAGACACCCCTGCAGGAGTTCGTGGTCCGCCCCCCTCAATCGGCGCAGAACCGGTGGGTCCGCCTGGCGGCGCGCCCGGTTCGCTTTGGAGGGGAGATCACCGGGGCGTTCGCAGTGTTCATCGATGCAACTGCGGAAGTCGCCGCCCAGCAGCTCGTGTTCGAGACGCTAACCTGTGGTGTGCTGGTCCATGGCCCCGCTGGACAGCTGCTCTTTGCCAACCGCGCGGCCGCGCGCCTGCTCGGCGCTTCCGACCCGGGGACGGTCGAGGAGATGCTGGCGCGTAGTGTCCAGCCCGTGCCTGCTGACGCTGCCCTCCCCTGGGAAGTCGTCCGCACGAGTGGCCGCGAAGCCGCTACTGGCCTCCTTGTCCTCGAGCGTGCTGGTCAGCCGGTCTACCTTGAGGTAATGAGCTGCCCGGTCTGGCGCCCGGATGGGGTACTCGACCAGGTCGTCAGCACGCTGATCGAAGTAACGGCGAATTGGCAGGCTCGGGAAACCCTGGCAGCCTCCGAGCACCGGCTGCGCGTGATCTTCGAGCAAGCGGCGATCGGGATCGCCGTCCTCGACCAGAGCGGTCGGATCACGGCGGTGAACCGGCGGCTCCAGCAGTTTCTCCAGCGTGAGGAGCCAGCGCTGCTTGGGCTGCCGTTTGTCGAGCTTGTCCATCCCGGTACCGCCTTCGACCTGGCCACGGTTCTCGACGACCTTCGCCAGGGGAGGGCCGAGTATCTCGAGCGGGAGCTGCGCTTCCTGAGTGCCGCCGGAGCACTTCGCTGGGGGCGAGCGACCGTTGTCAGCGTCCGTGACGAGCGGGGCGAGCAGTGGTTCTTCACCTGTGTCGAAGACGTGACGGACCAGCGCGAGGCCGAAAGCCGGCTGGAGGCGATGCTGCAAGCGGAGAAGCTGCGCGCGCTGGGGCAGATGGTGAGCGGCGTCGCGCATGACTTGAACCAGTACCTCGGCCTGATCTCTGGTCACAGCGAGCTCGTCCTCGGTGAGCTCGAGCGCGGCACGCTCGACCCGGAGCAGCTGCGGGAAGCCCTCGGCGTGGTCATCCAGGCCGCGATGGACGGCGCTGAAGTCGTGCGGCGCTTGCAGTCGTTCGGCCGGGGCCAGTCTGGGAGCTCACCCCAGCGGGTCGACCTTGGGGAGCTGCTGCGCGAGATCGCCAAGCTAACTGCCCCGAAATGGCGCGATGCGCCGCAGCAGGAGGGGCGTCCGATCACCCTCCACGTCGAGACCGAGAGTGACCTAGTGATCGAAGGGTGGCCGGAGGAGCTCCGCGAGGCGCTGACCAACCTGGTCTTCAATGCCGTCGATGCCATGCCCCGGGGTGGCACCATCCGACTGGCGTCCAACCGGAGCGGCGACGAGGTGGAAGTGCTGGTGGCTGATGATGGCGTGGGGATGCCACCTGAGGTCCAGCGCCGCGTGTTCGAGCCGTTCTTCACCACCAAGGGGGATCGGGGCTCCGGGCTGGGCCTCTCGATCGTCTATGCCACCGTTGAGCGCCACCGCGGCCGGATCGCGCTTACCTCGGCCCCGGGCAGCGGCACCACCTTCCGACTGCTCTTTCCCGCCGCGCCCTCCCCTCACCCGGCAGCTGCCAGTGCCCCGCCTCCGGTGAGCCAGCGGCGACTGCACGCCCTCGCGGTGGATGACGACCCCGCGCTCGCGCGGATGCTGGCGCTCATGCTCGAGAACGATGGCCACACCGTGACGGTCGCTCTGTCGGGCGAAGAGGCGCTCCGCTTGCTGGCGACCACGCCGGTCGACCTGGTGATCTCCGACCTGGGCATGGGCACCGGGATGAACGGCTGGGAGCTTGCCGAGCACGTCCGCCAGCGGTTCCCCGACCTCCCGGTGGTGTTCGCGACCGGCTGGGGATCGGAGATCGATAGCGAAGAGGCGCGCCGCCGTGGCATCGCGGGGATCATCAGCAAGCCGTACCGGCTGCACGACCTGCGCCGCCTGCTCGCCCAGCTCACCCGCTAAGCCGCGGTGGCGAGTGTCGTCGAGGGCACCCCAGCCGGCCAGCCCAGGTAGGCAGCGGCAGCTTCTCCCAGCACCAGCTGGCGCTCGCGCTCGTTCGCGAAAGGCAGCGCCTGGCGGAACAGATCGACTTCCTGGCGGTAGGTCGCGCGCCCACGGGCACGCTGCTGGGTGTGGTCCGTCCCGAAGAAGCAGCGCTCGGCGCCAAACGTTGCCACCACCCGCATGACCAGCGCGTGGACGTCGGGGAAGGGATAGCCCAGCCGCGAGCGGGAGGGGAGGGTCGAGAGCTTGACAGCGACGTTCGGATAGCGAGCCAGGGCGAGCAGGCCCGGCAGGTCGGGGTGCTCAGCGCTGACGTCGATCGGGGGCAGGCCAAGATGGTCGATGACCAGCTTGAGGTGCGGGAACCGCTCGAGCACGGCCGCGGCGACGGCGATATCTCCGGCGAGGAAGACTGCCACCGGTGTCTGGGTACGCTCGCAGGCGGCCCAGAACCGGTCGGCTGCACGCTCGTGCGGCCAGCGCGCCCGCTCGGCGGGGTGGAGATGGGTGCGGATGCCCAGCATTCCGGGCTGCTGGCGCCAGCGCACGACCTGCTCCTCGATCTCCTCAGCCAGGACGTCGATCAACCCCATGACGGCGAAGCGGTCCGGGTAGGCTGCCGCGCACTCCAGGGCGAAGCGGTTGTCCGTCCCCATGATCCCAGGCGGGACGATAATGGCCCGGTCGACACCCGATTCGTCCATCAGGGGCAGGAACTCCTGCGGCCCGAACGGGGTGGGCAGGCTTGGCCGACGGTCCGGGCGCCAGGGGCGGTCCGGGCGTTCTGCCTCCCAGAGGTGGATCTGGGTGTCGAGGATCATGCGCTTCCCTCTGCCCAGCCTGGCCGGGCGACGGTGCTATCATAGGCCCACTGGCCCGCTGGTGGGCGCGGTGGAGGTTGGTGTGACCCTCGAACAGTTTGGCCGGCGCCGCGCGGGTGGGGTGCTTTCCGCCCGCGAAGTCGAGCTGGCTGCCCGCAACGGGCGAACGCTCGTTCTTCCTGCTTCGACGCTGATCACTCCAGCAGCGCGTGACCGGGCCCGTGAACTCGGCGTGACGATCCAACTTCAGCGCGAGGTTGCGCCGCTCGCTCCCCCCACGGCCGCGGTCACCACCCTGCCCGGCAGCTACGACCTGATCGAGCCGCTGGCGGCCTTCGTGCTGGCCGCGGCTTCCAACGAGCTCCCCCCCGGGGTGATCGAGACGACCAAAGTGCTCCTGCTCGATTCGATCGCCGTCGGCTACGCGGGTACCCTCGCTGAGGGCGTGCGTGCGGTCATCGCCGGGCTCTCGGCCCGCCGCCAGGCGGAACGCGGCCACGTGATCGGCCAGCGCCAGAAGCTGCCTCCCCCGGAAGCAGCGCTCTGCAACGGTGCCCTCATCCACTCACTCGAATTTGACTCCGCCTTCGACGAGGGGTTGATCCATCCGATGGCAGGAGTTGTCCCGGCAGCACTGGCGCTGGCAGACGAACTCCGCCTCAGCCGCGGGCTGCCGCTGCTCACTGCCATCGCGGTGGGTGGCGAGATCGCCTGTCGGATCTCCTATGCTGCCACCGGTACGCCTCCCTTCTACCGCTGCGGTGCCATGGCCGCCTTTGGCGGGGTTGCCGCTGCGGGAGTCTTGCTCGACCTCGACCAGGATGCGCTCGTCCGTGCCTTCGGGATCGCCTACCACCAGGCCGTGATGCCCTGGCTCGCGCACGAAGAGGGGTCTCCCATTCACGGCGCGTTGCCTGGCTTCGGTGCTCACGCCGCGGTGGTCGCAGCACGGCTGGCGGCGGGTGGCGCCAGTGGCCCCCGCCGCGTCCTGGAAGGCGAGGCGGGCTACTTCCGTGCCTGCGAGGGTGGCGCCTGGGACCGCGCGCGCGCGCTGGATGGCCTGGGGGCCTCCTGGCTCCTCCAGGCGATCAGCCTGAAACCGTACCCCTCCGGTCGGCTGACCCACGGGGCGATCGACGGTGTCCTCCAGCTGCGGGCGGCCCACGGACTGCGACCAGAGCAGGTCCGCCAGATCACCATCGCGGCGAGCCAGATCATCGCCCACCGAACTGGCCGCAAGCCGGAGCCATCTGCCTCGCTGGTCAACCAGCGGCTGAGCGTGCCCTTCGTGGTGGCGCAGGCCCTGCGACGCGGTGCCGTTGGCCTCGACTGCTTCGGCCCGGCTGAGGTCGCCCATCCTGAGGTCCAGGCGCTGATGGAGCGGGTTCAGGTAGTGGCTGCGCCCGACATCCCCCCGACCGACCTGGCGCCGGTGCGGGTCTGCATCGAGACGGTCGAGGGGGCCCGGCTCGAAACGGAGGTCCGCCAGCTGCTGGGGAGCCCTGCCCGCCCCCTGAGCCGCGAGGAGCGGCTGGCCAAGCTCGCCCACTGCTGGCAGGTCTCTGGCCAGCCTGCCTACCGCCGCCCGGCCCGACTGGCTGAGACGATCGAGCACCTGGATGAGGCGAACTCACTGGCGGCCTTCTGGGCCGCCGTCGCCCCCCAGGCTACCCCGTGAGGAACCCTATGCCATCGCTGCCTGCTACCGCTCAGACCCTGGTGATGCCGATCCGCCGCAGCTGGGTGAGCTTCGACGCTGACGCCCCGCGTCTTGGCGAAAGCGATCGTCCCGCCCCGCCGTACCACATCTCGCTCACGTTCTACGACCCCCTCGCGCTGCCTCGGGTCGTCCAGGACCCGGATGGTCAGTGGCGCGCTGACTTCTCGCAGATGGTCGGCTTTCTGGCCGAGCGCTGGGAAGCGAATGCCGATGCGAGCGAGTGGACGGTCACCCTCCGTCGTGGTGTGCGTAGTCACTTCGGCAACGAGCTGACCGCCGACGATGTGAAGTGGAGTTGGGACCGCGCCTATGCTCTCCGCGGCGTTGGGCTCTGGCGCAGCCGAGTTGTCGGGGGGCTCCCCACGAGCGAGGGCGTGATCGCCGCCGACCGCTGGACGGTCGTCTTCCGCCTGCCCGCGCCGAAACCAAGCTGGCCGAAGTTCTGGGCCTTCGCGACCAACTGCATCTTCGATTCGCGCGAGGCACGTCGGCACACCCGCGAGAGCGACCCCTGGGCGCTGGAGTTCCTAAGCGCCGTCCCCTGCGGCTTCGGCCCCTTCGCGCTGGAGCGGCAGGACCAGCACGAGCTGCTCGGCCGCGCGCGGGATGACTACTGGGCCGGCCGCCCCGGACTGGAGCGCGTGTGCTATGCCAGCGTCGCGACCCGTAGCGAGGCGATCGAGCAGTTCCTCGGCGGCGCGTTCAACCTGATCGGCGGGCTCTTCCCACGCGAGTTCCGTCGCCTGGAACAGTTGCCCGGGGTGGTACCGGTGATCGCCAAGACCAACCAGGCCCAGATCGACCTCGACTGGAAGACGCCGCCGCTCGACCAGCAGCCCCTGCGCCAGGCGATCCTGATGGCGATCCCCTACGACCGGATCATCCGGGAGGTGTACGACGGCCTCGCCCGCCCGAGCCGGGGGCCGATCCTCGATATCGCCAGCGATTACGACCCCGACGCGTGGCCTTATCCCTACGACCCGGCGCGGGCGCGGGAGCTGGTGCGCGCTGCTGGCGCCGAAGGGGCCGAACTGGACTTTGCGGTTGGTGAGGATGAAGAGAGCCAGCAGATCGCCGCGATCGTCGTTGCGGCGCTGGCCGAGATCGGCCTGCGACTCCGGGTTATCCCTCAACGGAGCGTCCCGCCTGGCCAGCTGACCCCCCTCTGGTTAAACCCGGAGACGAGTCACGGCATCGCCGATCCGCACTACAACATCGCCCACGAGTACGACCCACCGCGGGGGATGCACGGCGGGCGCTACATCCGCGACCGCGCCATCGTTGAGCGGCTGCGTGCCATCAACGAGCATCCGGACCCGGCTGCGAAGTCGGCGGAATACCGCCGCCTGGCGCGCGACCTGGTCGAGCTGGCGCCAAAGGTGTTCCTCGCCAACCTGACCTTCCTGCTCTGCTACCGCGCTGAGCTCGACCCCTGGCTGACCTCGGGCCAGTTTGCCGCTTATCAGAACTTGCTCTGGGCCGCTGGTCGCTCGCTCCTGCCCGATACCCCCTAGCGCTCGGGCCGACGCGCCGTGAGGTACTCCTCCAACGTCTGGCCCCGGGCGGCGATATCGTAGGCAAGCTCGCCGACGTAGCGGTACTGCCAGGGAGCGGCCTTGAATCCGAGCACCGGTTCTTTTCCGGGCGGAGCGCTCTGGATGAAGCCGTAGCGGGCCGCCTGCGTCTTCAGCCAGCGCCCCTCGGGGCTCTCGTCGAAGCGGTCATCCAGGCTGTAGCCTTGGCTGGCACTGACAAAATCGACCACTGTCCCCAACTGGTGCTCATCATAGCCAGGCTTCGGGGTCAGCTGCTCGGCCCGGCTCTGGCCATGCTGAGCGATGAGTGCGCTGAAGAGTGCGCGTTGCTCAGCGGGCGAGCGGTAGGCACCGGCCACGGCCGGCTCAAGCCCGGCGGCCCGCATCGCCTCGATCAAGCGACGGAAGGCATCCAGCATCGTCCGGCGGATTCGCAGCTCGGGCTTGAGGGTCTTGACCACCCCCTCCAGGGGGACGAGGTCGGCAGGCTGGTAGCTTTCCGGCACGCCCCGCTGGCGCGAGACGAGGTAGAGCAGCGAATTCGGGTCCGACTGGGGCGGCAGTGGCGGCGCGAGTGTCGGCGTGACCACCGCCCCTGAGCGCCCACTCGTGGTCACTCCGCCGCTGGCAGTAGGCACGGCCGTCGGGCTCAGGGTGGGCCGTGGGCCGGTGAGTGTGACCGTCGCCGTGGGGAGCGGCGTCAGGACGGAGGTGACGGTCAGGCCGGCGCTGGTGCTGATCACCGCCGGCGGTGGAAGTGCAGCGATGACCGGGGCCGCCGACCGGCTGGGTGTGGGCGCGGCCGGCAGTGCCGGCGGCGGAGGGGGGAGAAAGTGGCCCACCGCTGCCGTGCGCACAGCGGCGTGGCCCGCCCCGACCAGGGTCGCGGTGGCCAGGAGAGTCAGGGCAAGCGCGGTCAGGGCGATACCGACGCGAGGGAGCCCACCGAGCGACCAGCAGCGAGCGCGGGACGTGGCCTCACCGGTCGGCGGTGCAGCGGGCGATGCCGCGGCCTGGTCGTCCTGCTCGTTCGGGTCCGAGGCTGGTGCAGTGGGAACCGTGGGAACGCTCGCTGGAATCCTTGCTGTAGCTGGGTCAGCCAGGGCGCTGGCAGTCGCGGCGGCCAGGGCAGGCGGCCCACTCCCAAGGGGTTGCCGCTGTTCCGCCAGGGCGGCTGCTCCCCCTAGGAAGGGAAGCAGCGCCTGGGCGACCTCAGCCAGGGTGGAATACCGCTCCTCCGGCCGCGGGGCGAGCAGGCGCAGGGCGATCTGGTCGAGGGCGCGGGGAACCTCCGGCCGCACCTGCGAGGGTGGCGGAGGCAGCTGCTGGCGCAGGGAGGCAGTTTCCCCGACCGAAGCGCCCCGGCAGGGGATGACCCCGCTGAGCAACTGGTAGAGCAGGACTCCGAGGGCGTAGCAATCGGCCGCTGCATCCCAAAGACCGCTTCGGGCGGCCTCGGGCGAGAGGTACGGCCAGGCGGGACCAGCACGAGGGTCACACGCGAGCAGGGCGGCGAGGGCCACATCCATCACGCCGAGGCGGTTGCCCTCCCGGAGCGCCAGGTTGGCTGGGCGGAGGTCGCCGTGGACGAGGCCGCGCGCGTGGGCCTCCTGGAGCGCCTCCGCAAGCTGCCAAACCAACCACACCCGGGCCGAAAGGTCGAGCGCGAGGGGGTTGGCCTGGACCAACGGCACTCCCGGCTCCAGGGTAGTCACGAGAAACGGCTGCCCACCTTCGACCCCCCAGTCCAGGGCGGGGTGAAGCGCTGGGTGACGGAGGGTCGCCAGCACCGGCGCGATCGCCTCCAGGCGTAGCCCGAGGTCGGCCGCGGCCGAGCGTGGCAGCAGCCGCACCGCCACTGGCAATTGGTCGCCGGCCAGGACGGCCCGGTAGACCTCGCCGCTGGCGGAGCTGCCCAGCCGCTCCCGGAGGAGGTAGCGTCCAAAGCGCTGGTCGGGCACGCGTGGCTCCTTCCCTTGCAAGCAGCCACACTATGCCAACCGCTCCGCCCGCTCGCAAGCAGCAAGCGACAGCCGTGCTGGAAACCACTGGGTGCGGGGGACGCTTGGCTGGGCGAGCGCGTTTTCCGGTATGGTGGATCGGGCATGCGGAATGCTGCTGCGCGGTTCGGACTGGCCCCCCGGGCTGGTGAACCGATCTCAGGAGGAGGAACGATGTACGGTGTCCTGGTGCAATTTCCGGCCGAAGCCCCGCTGAGCACCGAGCAGTGTCGCCAGCGCTGGGAGGCGATTGCGCCCATGTTCGAGAAGGAACCTGGCTTCGTCCACAAGGCGTTCCTGCGCAGCCCGGATGGCATCACCTGGGGCGGGTTCTACCTCTGGCAGAGCCGTGAGGCGGCAGAGGCGTATTACACCCCCGAATGGCGCCAGCGCATGAGCGAGCGCTACGGGGCGGAG
Organism: Chloroflexota bacterium; assembly: GCA_023512725.1. Lineage (GTDB taxonomy): Bacteria > Chloroflexota > Dehalococcoidia > SpSt-223 > SpSt-223 > JANWZD01. Next base: position 24,935 of record JAILZB010000003.1, read on the forward strand.
CCGAGCGTCACGTTCTTTGAGGTCCCCGCAGTAGCGGGTGCAAGTGTCCGCCCTGGACTGGAGGTTGCGCCTAGCCGATAGTCGCGAGCTGGAAGAGGAGGTAGGTGACAGCGAAAAAGACGCCCACACCGAGAGCCAGCAAGGCGAGCACCGCGAGTTGGAGGTAGCCCAGCACCAGGCCGGCGATCGCCAGGCTGCGCCCGGCGCGAGGAGTTGGGCTGAGCCGGAACTGGCGCAGAGCAAGATGCCCGCAGACCACTGCCGCTACTGCGCCGAGCACGGGCAGCAGGAGCCACCCTAGCACCCCCAGCACCACGGCCGCGACCGCAAGCGGTACGAGGGGTGGCCCGCCCGGCGTTGGTCGCGTGGCTGGCTGACGCAGGACCACAGGCGGAGGGACTGCTGCGCTGATGAGCACCCCCCGGGCGGTGGGCGAGGTGCTAGGGTTGCGCCCACAGACACGACAGCTGGCGGCCTCCGGCGGGTTGGTGGCGCCACAGCTTCGGCAGCTCAGCATCGCGGATGGCTCTCCAGGAATTCGACGACGCGCGTGGGAATAGCGCTCGCCGGCACCGTTTCAACCGGGCAGGGAAGCGAACGCCGGAAGGCCGCTCCGTATCCCTTCGTCCGCAAGCGCGTGTCCAGCACAAGGACCACCCCGCGGTCCTGCTTGCTCCGGATCAGGCGGCCGAAGCCCTGGCGGAAGCGCAGGACCGCTTGCGGAACGGCGAATTGGAAGAACCCATCTGGGAACGCCTCTTGCCGCGCGGCAAAGAGCGGGTCGCTCGGCACCCCGAAGGGCAGCCGGGTGAGCACGACAACGCTCAGCGCCTCGCCGGGGATGTCCACCCCTTCCCAGAAGGAGGCTGCTCCCAATACCACCGTCCGGTCGTTCTCGCGCAGCCGGGTGAGCAGCTGGGTCCGGGGCCCGTCGATATTCTGCCCCAGCACGGCGATGTCGTGGCGCTCGAGCGGCCCGCGCACCAGCGTGCGGACACGCCGGAGGGAAGCGTTCGCCGTGAACAGCACGAGCATCCGCCCACCAGTTGCGATCGCCGTCTCCGTAATGACGCGGGCGAGAGCAGCATCGTAGCCGGGCTGGGTCGGCTCCGGGAAGTCAGCGTCAGCGGGAACCAGCACGAGCGCCCGCTCCGCGAAGTTGAAGGGTGAGCCCAGCTGGAGTTCCTTGGCATCGAGCAGGCCGAGGCGCTGGCGTACGTAGGCGAAGCTGTTCTCGGCGCTGAGCGTCGCACTCGTCAGGACGACACTCTCTTTCTGGCTGAACAGCTCCGCACTGAGCCGGCCGGCCACCTCGAGGGGTGCTGCTGCCAGCACAGGGTCGCCGCCCACACCTTCGATCCAGGTCACTAGCCCCGGCTCCGGCCCGAGCACCAGGTGCTGGAGCCCCTCGCGCAGTTCGACCGAGCGCCGGCGCAGGGAGGAGACTTCCAGGAGGAGGTCGCTCAGCGCTTCCTGGCGGGAGGAGGCATGGGGTTCGAGCAGCGTCTCAAGGCGAGCGAGATCGGCGGCCAGGCGTCCCAGGAGCGTATCGAGCGGCTCCCAGGCGGTCACCACCGCCTCCCAGAGCGCACTCTGGCGGACCTGCGGCGTGATCCGCGTGCGGTGATCGCCCTCACTCCCGCGGAGGAACGGGTCGAGGGCGGCCGCGAGCGCCGCCACGGCCGGGCGCGCCCGCTCACACTGCTCCTCGAGCTGGCCGAGCAGCTCATTCAGCGCCCCGCTCACCCACGCGGGGAGCTCGGCCGCACGGACGGCAACCGGTGCCTCCGCCACCAGGCCACGCCAACGGTCGTGGCCACGTCGCTCGGCGATCGCATCGAGCTGGCGCAGCAGGTCGCGCCGGGAGATGGTGAAGCCAAACTGGCGGGTCGCCTCGTCTTCGAGATGGTGGGCTTCGTCAATCACGAGCCGGCTGTACTCCGGGAGTACCCGGTAGTTAGCTGCCAGGTCGGAGAGCAGCAGGGCATGGTTGACCACCACCACATGCGCGTGCTCAGCGGCCCGGCGGGCCCGGTAGAGAAAGCAGGTCCCCCGCTTCTGAAAGGTACAGCGGCCGGTCAGGCAATCGTCCGCCTGGGCCGAGAGCCGCGCCCAGACGACCTGCTCGCCCGGCGCAAGGTTCAGCTCCGCGCGGTCGCCGGTAGCCGTCTGGGGCAGCCAGACAAGTAAGCGGCAGAGCAGGCGTACTTCATCGCGCGTCAGGCCGACCGGGGCACGGCGGAACTCGGCCCAGCGACGCAGGCAGAGGTAGTTGGTCCGCCCTTTGACGACGGCAGTCCGCAAGGGCGGCAGCGACTCGCCGTGCTGCTCCTCCCAGCGCTCCAGCAGGGCGGCAACTTTGGGGAGGTCGTGCTTGACCAACTGCTCCTGGAGGGTGAGGGTCGCCGTCGAAATGACGACCCGGTTTCCGGTGCGGCGGGCCCACTCGGCGCTCGGGAGAAGGTAGGCAAGGGATTTTCCCGTTCCCGTGCCTGCCTCGACCAGCAGGTGCTCCCCCCGGACGACCGCTTCCTGGACGGCCGTGAGCATCTCCACCTGCTCGGGGCGGTACTCGAAGCCGGGGACGGTCTCGCTTCCCAGGCTGCCCGGTTCGAGGAGCTGGGCTATGGGCGCGGGCTCGCTGGCGGCAGGAGCGGGCTCAAGCGATGGCAAGCGGTCGGGCGCGCGGGTCAGGAAGTCCAGATTGGCCACGTCGAGCCCGGCCTTGCTCGCCAGGATGGCTCCCAGCGAGCTACCGGTCGTGCGCTTGCTGACCTCGCGCTCAAGCTGCTGGAAGAGCTGCTTGAGCGGCCAGTCGGTTAGCGAAGCGAGCTGGACGATCTCGGCTAGGGTCTGGGGGTCGAGGGAACGGCCGACCGCCAGCAAGGCGAGAAAGACCTCTTTGGTGGTCAGGGCATCGGCGAGCGCACGGTGCGCTTGAGTGACGGTCACGCCCAGTCGGCTGGCGATTGCGCTCAAGCGGTAGCTCGGGAGGTCGGGCAGGAGGATGCTCGCGAGTTCGAAGGTATCGAAGACGGGATTGGTGAGGGGCAGCCCCTGACGCTCGAGCGCCTCCAGGTCACGCGCGGGGCTCTGACCGACCAGGGGGGCCTCCCCGACGAAGGTGCGGAAGGCATCGCGGACCTCGGCGAAGGTGGGAGCCTGCTGGAGATCACGCTGGTGCAAGCCGGTCAGCCGGGCAACTGCGAGCGGCAGCGCTCCAGTCGGCCGGACCAGGGTCTGGAAGCGGGCCAGCTCGCGGTGGGGGTCGAACTTGACAGCAGCAAGTTCGATAATCTCGTCGCGGGGGTCGAGCCCCGTCAGTTCGAGGTCAAACGCAACGTAGACTGGGCGCAAGGGGGTCACCGGCAATTCTAGGCGGCGCCCGGGTGGCACGTCAATCGCCGGGGCCAGCTAGAATGGCAGGCACAGCAGGGGAGGGAAGTGATGCTCCGCGGGTACGTAGATACCTTTCTCGGGCAAGTCCATTATCGCGAGGTTGGCACGGGCGAGCCGTTGGTGCTCCTTCACCAGACGGCCGACTCCAGCCGGATGTACACCGAGGTCTTTCCATGCCTGGCCGAGCACTTTCGCGTGGTTGCGCCGGACACCCCGGGCTTCGGCGATTCCGACAAGCCGAGCGCACCGCCCGGGATCGAGGGCTACGCACGGGCGCTCGCAGAGGTCTTGACGGCGCTGGGCATTCCCCAGGCGCACCTGCTCGGCCACCACACGGGCGCCTCCATCGCCGTCGAGGTTGCGGCTACCTTCCCGGAACGCGTGAACCGCCTGGTGCTTTCCGGCTGCCCAGACTATGACCCAGAAGTCCGCCAGCAGAAGCTGGCCGGCATCCAGCCGGCCCCCATCGAACCGAGTGGGGAGCACCTGCTGCGCGCCTGGGAGCGCGTGAGCGCCGGCATGAAAGGCTGGGCCACCCTGGAGCAGATCCACCGCTCAGCGATCGATACCCTCAAAGCTGGACCCGAGTACTACTACGCCTACCTGGCCGTGTTCACCCAGGATGTGCGGACGCGGATCCCGAAGATCACCGCCCCGACCTTGCTGATGAGCGGCGAGCGTGACCTGTTCGTCGAGCGTCAGGAGCAGCTCCGCCCGCTCTTTCGCCAGGCGGAGACCTACGTGTTCCGGGGCGCTGGTGCCCTCACGATGATGGAGCGGCCGCAGGAGTTCTGTCAGGTCGTGACGCGCTTCCTCCAGGGGCAGCCCGCGGCGTAGCGCGACGGGACTGGGCACGCTTGCCACGCACTGCTGGCGGGGTGGAGCAGGCTGGTTACCGGCTGGAGACGGGGGCGATCTCCTCTTTCAGCAAGCTCATCGCGTTCTCCAGGTCTCCTTCGAGAAAGCTGGTGAACGCCAGGTCGAGGGCGCGCAGGAGGTGACGGAGGTCGGCCAACCGCTCGCGGAACGCCTCGCCCTCGGCACCGTCGCTGACCGCCTGATAGAGCGTTTCGACTTCGTGCAAGGTTGGGTCGAACTCGCGGCGCTTGCGCTCGGCCAGAATGACCCGGAACAGGCGGTTGACATCGGCGATCGAGGCAAAGTACTCACGTCGCTCGCCGGGCTTATGGATCCGGCGCACCAGTCCCCAGTCGATCAGGTTGCGGAGGGTTACCGAGACATTCCCGCGACTGATATGCAGCCGCGCCATGATCTCTTCCGCGCTCCATTCCCGCCCCGTCACGAACAGCAGGGCGTGCACCTGCCCCATCGTCTTGTTGATCCCCCAGGCCTGGGCCATCTCGCCGCAGTGGAGGATGAAGCGGTCCTCAGCTTGGCGTACCGTCAGCGATCGTTCGGTCACTTGTGAAACCTCGAAAAGAGCCTAGGGCGAGAGCGGCTGGCGCGTCAAGAGGGAGTGCGAAGTATTCTTCCCACGGGAAGGCACGATGATTGTCCAGGCGTTTGGTGAACGGGTCCGGCTGATCGCGCAGCACGACCATGCCCTTCAGGCGGGCGTCCTCGCTCAAGCGTGGGGTGGACCGCCGTTTGACCCTCCCTCGCCCTTGCTGGTGCGCGCCACTGCTCTGCACGATGCTGGCTGGCAGGCGTGGGATGACCGGCCCCGGGTCGATCCTGCCACTGGGCTCCCTTACCGCTTTTTCGAGATGCCGGTGGCAGAACACCTGGCCATCTTCCGGCGCAGCGTGGCTGCAGCATTCGCGGAAGGCGATTTTGCCGGCCTACTGGTGAGTCTCCACACCCAGGGGCTGTACAACGGTCGCTTTGGCTTGGTCGATGTGGGAGGGGCTAGGGTGGTAGCACCGGCGGAGGAGGCGCTGCTCGTCCAGTTCCTAGGCGAGCAGGTCCGGCTGCAGGATGCCGCCCGGGCTCGCCTCGGCCTGAGCGCGATCGACCCCGAGCTGTGGCGCTGCTACCGCTTGCTCCAGGTGTGGGATATCCTCTCCCTCTTTTCGCTCATTCCCCAGGCCGCACCGCGGCGGCTCCCCGCCGTGCCTGTGGGCAGTAGCGAGGTCGCCCTTGAGCTGGTGCCGCTCTCGCCCGGCGTCTTCACGGTGACACCCTGGCCGTTCCACGAGGCGGAAGTCGAGACGCGGATTCCCATCCGTGAGGTTCCGTTCCAGCGCTACGACGACCAGAGCCTGGGCGCTGCCCTCGCCGCTGCACGCCCGGACGAGCTGCGGGTGCGTTTCCTCCAGTGTGCCTAGTCGGCTGGCTGCCAGCGATAGCTCGCTCCCCAGTGCTCGGCATAGCCGAATGGGGTTGGGTGGTGGTAGGCGACGAGGAGAAGCCGCTCCGCCGCGGCCTGCTGGAGCACCCGCAATCGCGTACGGTACGCCTGCTCGGGGGCACTGTCGAAGGCGCTGCTCCAGTTCGGCTTCTGAAAGTGCAGGGGGTGGTGGGAGAGGTCGCCCATGACAAGTGCCGTGGTCTTCCCGGAGCTCATCAGGACGCTGCGATGCCCGGGGGTATGGCCAGGAGTCTCAAGCAGCCGGATGCCTGGTGCAATCTCTACCTCCCCTTCCGGAAGCTCCAGCTGACCGGAAGCTGCCAGCACGGGCAGGTGGTCGCGGAGGGCGGGCACCGTCGCAAGGAACTGGGGCTGGGTCCAGTGGCGAAACTCAGGGCCAGCGAGCCAGTAGCGGGCGTGTGGGAAGGTCGGGCGGCGTTGCCCCGCTACCACGCTCGTGCTCCAACCGAGGTGGTCGGGATGGGCGTGGCTCAGCACCACGTCGCTAATGGCGGTGGGCGCGATCCCAGCTTGGGCAAGACCGTCGAGCAGCGTGCCTGGCTGCGCCCGGAGCGGTGAACTGGGGCCGAGCCCGGTATCGACCAGGATGAGCCGCTGGCCTGCGCGAATGACCAAGACGTGCATCGGCAGGATCGCGTGCCCCTGGGCATTCACCGGCTGGAGGAAGGGCGCGCTCCGCGCAACCGGCACGTCGCGGAAGAGCCGTTCCGGCGCGATCGCGAGGTCGCCATCGCTGCAGGTCAACAGGACGACGTCGCCAAGGGTGCGGGGGCCAGGAGGGGTCATCGGCGGCACCTTTCTCCCGTTCCGGCTCGACGGGGAGGAACGGGATCCGGTACGATAGGGCAGCGCTTCCCGCCAGCGCCATCAGAGAAGTGTTGCGCGAGCCTGCCAGCCGTTCTGCGGTCTGATGGGGTTCCCGGAGGATTCATGGCCTACGTGATTACCGAGAACTGCATCGACACCCTCGACAAGTCGTGCGTCGAGGTCTGCCCGGTCGATTGTATCTACCACGAAGAGGGTGTCGACCGGATGCTGTACATCCACCCGGATGAATGCATCGACTGTGGAGCCTGCGAGCCGGCCTGTCCGGTGACGGCGATCTTCGCCGAAGATGAGGTGCCCGAGGACCAGCGCCACTTCATCGAGATCAACGCCCTCTATTTCACCGACCGGGAGGCCGCGCGGGCGCGCACCAACGCCGTCAAACCGGTTGCCTAGCGCGAGCGGTGCTGCCCCGCCGGCGTCGGGGGATAGTGTCGCCTGGTGGGCAGGAAGGAACGCGAGGGGGTGATCCCGCCAGCGGCAGTTCCATTTGTTGCCCAGGCCCGGGTCGGGCGCCTGGCGACGATCGGCGAGGACGGGCTTCCCTATCTGGTGCCGTTCTGCTACGTCCTCTGGCAGGGGGATCTCTGGTCACCGCTGGATACCAAGCCGAAACGGGTGCCGGTCGAGCGGCTGCGCCGGGTGCAGAACATCGTCGCCCGGCCGGGCGTTGGGGTGGTGATCGACCGGTGGTCGGAAGACTGGAGCGAGCTGGCCTACGTCCAGATCCGCGGCCACGCTCGGCTCGTCACGAGTGCTGAGGCGCGCGCGGCGGTCGTTCCGCTCCTTCGGGAGAAATACCCCCAGTACCGGTCGATGCCGGCCCTAGATGAGAACCCGCTGCTCCAGATCACTCCGCTGGCGGTCGCGGTTTGGGGCCGTCTTGGGTAACCACTTCGACCTCGCCGCACCGGATCGCCGTGATGATGGCATCTCCCGTGCGCTCACCCACCTCCACGATGATCCAGGCTCGATTGATCATCTCGGGAGCGTGACAATCGTCTGAGGCGACCCGGGGCCAGGAGAGCGCTTCGTAGCGCGGGCAGTAGCTCCCCTGGTTGGTGATTTCAAAGGCATCGAGCCGATGGTCGCGTAAGGCCCGGTGCACTTCCTCAGCCGTCATGTTGTAGCGCTGCGGGTGATTGAGGACCCGCAGGAGCTGAGTCTCCCCCCAGATGTAGCCGACGTGCTGCCAGCCGAGCTGCCGGTAGGAGACTTCGCACCCGCGCAGTACGAGCAGCCCATCGGGGATGATGAGCCGGTCGCGCTCTTCTTCGGTCAGCTCCTGGTCGTGGTCGGTGATAGCTACCGCATCGAAGCCATGCTCAGCGTAGCGGCGGAGCAGCTCATTGGGGGTGAGGGTGCCATCACTGCGGACGGTATGGGTGTGGAGGGCAACTTTCAGGAGCATCTCGCCTGCTGAGGTACCGGGAGTCCAGAGTGTCGCTACACCCGCGGGGGAGCCACCCGGCAGTATACCATCCCTGTCCTGCGCTGGCTCCCCGTGCCTGGATGCTTGTTCCCTGCTCGGCTGGCCGGCATAATCCCCCACGCTCGCACCATCGCCTGGAGGGGACCACTGTGCGCATGCTCCTGCCGCTGCTGCTCACGACGCTGACCCTCGGCAACACCCTGGCCCCAGCGGCTGCCCAGCAGCCACGGAACCTGATCGTTAATTTCGGCTTCGAGCAGGGCTTCGACCCCTCCGCCGGGGGTGAGGTCGGCAAAGGCTGGACGCCCTTTGTGCTGAGCGGCTCGCTGGCGTTCCGGGATACCGCTGGCCTCAGCCCCGGCTTCGTGGAGCGGATCGAGGGGATCACCTCCCAGACGCTCTGGTCGGATGGCTCGCCCTTTGTTGCCGGCCTCTGGCAGCGGCGCGGCGTCACCCCGGGCAAGTTCTATAAGGCATGGTATGCCACGGCTGCCAAAGTCCGGGGGGGGGGGCCGATGGTGCGGACCCTTGGCCTCGACCCGACCGGGGGCCAGGACCCGACTGCCCCAAGCGTCGTCTGGGGGTCGCGCTACGACGGCGAGAAATGGGCCACCATCGAGCAGGGCAATGCGCCGGTCGTGCGAGTAGCAGCCCAGGGCGACCGGTTGACCGTCTTCCTGAAGGTCGAGAACAGCGGTGGCGGCCCAAACCAGGCCTACCTCGATGCCGTCTTCCTGGTGGAGGATGGCGATGCGCCGGCCATCCAGCAGCCTGCTGTCGCCAACCAGCCCGGCAGCCAGCAGAGCCCGCCCCAGCAGGCGCCGACCCCGACCCCCCTGCCACCAACCCGCCCGCCGGGCACCGAAGGGCGGGATGACTACCCGGTCGAGGGAGGGTGGTTCTATAGCCAGGCGAACGGCCGCGATGCGGGTGGGGTCTATGGCTACGCGGTGACCGATAATGATGGGGTCCCCTTCTGGAGCTGGTTCCAGCGCTACGGCGGCGTGACCGTGGTTGGTTACCCTGTCTCGCACCGCTTCCTCTGGGATGGGTTTGTCAGTCAAGCGTTCCAGAAGGTCATCTTCCAGTACCGACCGGACCAGGGCGGCGCGGTGGTGTTTGTCAACGTCTTCGACCAGCTCAGCAAAGCCGGCAAGGACGACTGGCTGCTGACCATCCGCAATGTCCCCAAGTCGCAGGACTGGTCGATCGATACGGGCAAAGAGTGGCCCACGATTGTGCAGAACCATCAGAAACTCCTCGACCCCTACCCGGCCATCCGCAGCGCCTACTTGGCGGCTGCCGACCCGGTCACCCAGTTCGGGTTGCCGATGGGGGTGCAGGAGTTCAGCAATGTCATCGTGGTGCGAGCGCAGCGGACGGTGTTCCAGCAATGGAAGGTCGATGTGCCATGGGCGCGGGCCGGGCAGGTGGTGCTTGCGAACGGTGGTGATGTCGCCAAGGAAGCGGGGATCCTGCCCGCGGAGGCGATCGCTCCCCAGCCCTTCACCTACCGACCGAGCACGCTGCCCAGCGTGAGCCTGGCTGCACCGGCTGCCCCTTCGCCGACCGCTGCCCCGCCGGCGGCTCCGGCCGCCACGCCGACCCCCACGAGCAGCCTGCCCTACCGGGTGGAAAATGTGAGCTACCTGCCCAACTGCGGGCTGACCCAGTTGCGGGTGCTGGTCCGGGATGCTGGCGGTGCCCCCGTGAACGGGCTCATCGCGCGGATCGAGTGGGCCGACCAGAAACTGGAGTCCAACCCCACCGGCAAGCCGGGTGCCTACGATCCGGGGTGGACCGACATCGTGCTCCGCACTGGCACCGTCGCGAATAGCTGGCGGGTTTCGATCTGGGAAGGCGGCAACCTCGTCGGTGGGCCGGTCGAAGTCCAGACGACCGACTTCTGCCAGGGGCCGGATGCCAAGCAGATCGTCACCGTGACCTTCCGCCGGCGCTAGCCGGTGGCGGCGTTGCCACCTCGCCGGGAAGAGCCCTCCTACTCGCGGTAGGCGAGGCGGTACAGGTAGTAGAAGGTGCCGACCGAGCGGACGTAGCTGGACGTCTCGCGGTAGGTGATCCGTTCGAGGAAGAGGTCGGAGTCGGTGGCGGCCAGGCCGGTGGTCCAACGCGGGACGGCCGCCGGGCCGGCGTTATACGCCGCGAGCGCCTGGTAGACGTTGCCATTGAAGCGCTTGAGCTGCTCGGCCAGGTAATAGGCCCCGAACTCGAGCGCTACCTCCGGACGGTAGAGGTCGGCGGCGGTGAAGGAAGTCCGGCCAAGCGCCCGGGCGATCCCCGCTCCGGTAGCGGACATCACCTGGGTGAGCCCGTGCGCTCCCGCACTCGAACGCGCGTAGCGGTCGTAGGCGCTCTCTTGCCGGACCAGCGCGAGGAGCAACAGCGGGTCGACCCCGTAGCGGCGCGCGGCGTCCTCCACCAGCGAGCGGTACGGGGTGGGCAGCACGAGCCGCAGCAGTTTCCGCGGCGCCTCGACGAGCGAACGCTCGGGCGCCGCCGCCACCAGTTGTTCGGCAGCGAAGGCGCTTGCGCGCGGAAGCGGTTGCTCATCGAGCCAGAGGACTAGCTGATAGAGCGTCAGCGGGTCGGTGCGGAGGGTGGTCGCGAGTTCCCGGAACTCTTCGGTCGCCTCGCGGTAGAACCCCGCCCGCAGCAGCTCCTCCCCTCGCTGGAAGGCTGGCTGGTTCAGGAGGGCTGGGCCCGGCCGGCGGAGCTCGGCCGTGACCGTGATACCAGCCAGGGCGCCCACCCAGCGGTCAAGGGCGAGGAGATCGGCCGCGTCTTCGAGGGCGACTGTTACCCCGGCGCGCGGTGGCGCCTGGGGAACGACTTCCCCCTGGCGGAGGGCGCGGGCGCGCAGCCCCGCCAGATCCCCGGGCGCGGTTGCCTCGGCCGCCTGCCAGAAGGCATCCGCCTGGGCGCGGTTCCCACTCGCCGCGGCGAGTTTCCCCAACCACAGGTTGGCAGCGGCCTGCCAGGGAGGGGCAGCCGCGCGGGCAAGTTCGGCGAAGGTGGCCTGGGCAGTGGACTGGTCGCCGAGTTCGAGCGCAAGGAGGGCCGCCCGGTAGCGGGCCTCCTCGCGGCGACTGCTGCGGGGAAAGCGGTCCGCCAGCCGCTGGTAGACGCTGATGGCCTCGCGACCACGGCCGAGGGACTCGAGTAACTGCCCAGCCTGAAAGAGCGCCTCATCGGCGCTTTTCTGCCCGGGATAGCTACTGGCAGCCCGCTCGAAGTCGGCGAGCGCGCGGTCCGGCTGCCCGAGGTAGCGGTAGGCGAGGCCGCGGTGGAGCAAGGCATCGGCCGCGAGGGCGGAGCCCGGTTCGCGGGTGAGGAATTCGGTGAGGGCGCTCACAGCGTCGGCTTCGCGGTCGGCGGTGTACCAGCTAATGCCGCGCAGGTAGGGCCCGGGGTCGCCCCCCAGCCGGGCGAGCTCGCGCACCGCAGCGGCGGCCCAGCCGGTGTGGGGGTAGCGCTGCACGACTTCGAGGAAGAGGGCGGCTGCCTCGCTGCCGCGACCAAGCCGGGCGAGTGCGGCGGCGCGACGGTAGCGCACCTCGGCCTGGTAGACGTCGGCCTGGGCGAGCGACTGCAGCCGCTGCCAGGTCTGGGCAACCGCCTGGTCGTTACCCAGCCGCTCGTAGACGCTCGCGAGCTGCTCCAGGGCGGCGATCGTGCTCAGGCGGGCGAGCCCCGCGCTCGCGGCTGCCTCCAGCTCGGGAACTGCCTCATTCAGCCGACCGAGCGCTCCTAAGGATTCCCCAATCTCAAGCGCAAGGTAGCCGCCGATGGCCGTTGGCGCCGCGCGGTACTCGCGGAACAGGCGGACCGCCTCGTCGTGGGCACCGACGATCTGGCTGGCTTTCGCCAGGATCCCGATCGCGGCGAGCCGGCGGGGGTCATCGGGGGCGCGCGTGACGAACGCTGCCAGCACTGGGATCGCCTCGCCATCCCGGTCATCGAGGTAGAGCGCCTCACCGAGCAAGAACTGGGCGCTCCGCTGGATTGCCTCACTGGCCGGGCGGTCGAGGACCGCCCGGTAGCGCTCGACGGCAGCAGCGTAGCGTCCTTGCTGCTGGAGCAGCTTCCCCTCCTCGAGGAGCCGCTCGGCCTCGCGATCGTTGGCAGCGGCTGGCGCGGGCCAGAGCAGCAGCTCGAGGCCCCACCTGATCGGCAACGGCGGTGGAGGTGCGAAAATCAGCAGGGCGAGGGCCAGGAGAGGGGCCAGCAGGAAGAGGGAGAGATGCAAGGCGCGAACCAGGCGCGCGACCATCGGCTGAAGTGGCACGCTGCTCCACCACAGCGCCGTGACTGAGACGAGGGGCGCCGTGAGGCCAAGTATAGCCGCCGAGCAAGCGAGCCTCAATGAGAAGGGGTCACCTTGCAGCGAAGGTGTCTTCCCTCCACTCCCCGAGCGGGTCGCCCAGCTGACCCAGATTGCGCGTGCTGACCTGATCGCCGCCCTCGGCTGGCTCGGTCGCGGTCCGGCGCGCTGGCTGGTGGCCCGTGCTGGCGACGCGGCGGCGGCGGCCTTTGCCCGCGACCTGCTCGCCTTCGACCAGGGGATTGCTGAGCACGGTCTAACCGCCGCTGCGCGCCAGCTCCTTGCTCGCCACGTTGGGGAGCTGCGGGTGCGCGGCCGGGAGCACCTTCCCCCTCGCGGGCCGGTGCTGCTGATCGCCAATCACCCCGGCCTGAGCGATGCCCTCGCCCTGATCGTGGCCGTCGGGGACGACACCTTGCAGCTCGTTGCGGCAGCGCGGCCGTTCTTCACTGCCCTGCCCGCCCTCAGCAAGCAGCTCATCCTGGTGGGGAACGCTGGGGAGTACGGAACTGCCCGCGCCATCCTCAGCCGCTTGCGAGCTGGAGGCCGGGTGGCGACTTTTCCTGCTGGAGCCATCGAACCTGACCCGCTGCGCCACCCAGCGGCCCTGCTCGGACCGAAGCCGTGGCTCCCACGGGTAGCGACCTTTGCCCGCCGACTGCCTGCTGTCGCCGTGATCCCTGTTGTTATTGGCGGGGTGTTGACCCCGCTCGCATTGCGACAGCCGCTGGCGCGGGTGCACTGGTCACGCGCCGCCCGGGAGCGGGCTGCGGCGATGCTCCAGGTCCTGCGCCCCTCGCTCCGACCAGCAGCGGTGCGGCTTGTTTTCGGGCCACCCCTGCGTGAGTGGAGCCCGGAGACGCTTGATGCGACCTACCGAGCTCTCGACCAGGCCCTCCGCGCTCCCACGGGCTGGACGGTACTCCCGCTCGCCGGCGCACGCCCAGCTACGTCGAGCTGATGGACGATGAGCACCAGCTCACCGGCCGCAATCTGGCGTTGGCGCGCGAGCAGCCAGCGCTCGAACGCAGTCGGGCCGACCACGGCTGCAGTCGCCTGACGGTGGAACTCCAACATCGTCTCGAGGACCACCAGCTCGTCGGCGGTATAGCCCCCCTCGCGTGCTGCGATCACCCAGTCGGAGCTGCCGATAGCGCCGAGCTGAGCGCCCGCTGCCCGGAGGGCTGCTAGGAGCCGCCGACCCGTCTGGCTGCGCTGTTCACCTGCCTGGTCCATTGAGGCGTGGTAGGCTGCGCCAATCGTCCGGTCGAGCGCAAGGGGCGGGAACCACTCAGTCAGGCCATCGAAGTTCAGGGTTGCCCAGAAGACGCCGCCCGGCCGGAGCAGGCGCAGCAGGTCGGCGACTGCTGAGGAGAGGGGCAGCAGGTCAAGGAGGTGGTGGGCAATGACGAAGTCGAATTGGCCGCTCGCCCGTTCGGCAAGCTCCGCTAGCGAGGCCACGTCGAACTCTATCCGCCAACGCGGCGGGAGTGTTCTGAGCTGCCGGGTAGCAGCAACGAGATTGGCATCAGGGTCGACGGCAAGAAGCCGGACAGACCGCTTAGGGGAGAGCAGTCTCCAACGCAGCAAGCGCTCGACCATCGCCCCCTGGCCGCAGCCGACATCGGCGACGCTCAGGGCAGTACGACCAGCTACAGCCGCGCGTACCCACCCGACAACCCCCTGGTTGAGGGCGCGGTCATCGAGGGAGGCCTTGGCAGTGAGGTACCGCGGGTAGTCTATGGTTTCCGCTCCTGTCGCAGGCTGAGGACTAGAAAGAACACGAGCAGCAGCTCGAGCAGCTTATCGAGATAGCCGATCAGGCTGCGTTCCCCGACAGCGACCCAGGCCAGGATCGTGATGACGGTATAGCCCAAGAAGATCCCGTGCAGCAGCTGCCGCCGCTCCGGGCCGAGCGGACGTTCGGTGAGGTAGGCGAACGCCAGGGCCAGGTAGCCGAGGCCGTTGAGAAAGAAGAGGAGGTCAGGGAGCTGGAGTAGGAGCGACCAGTGGATCAGGGCAGTTGCTACCGCGAGCAGCGCGACAATCCAGCGAACACTCTGGCGCGACATCATCCCTCCTTCGCCGCCACGAGCGCGCGGAGAAACTGACGGGCCTGCTGGCCCGCCTCCTGCCACGTTGGATGGCAATTGTAGTGGGCAAGCGCTGCCTCGCTCATCGCCGCAAGTCGCTGGCGGTCCAACAGGGAGCGGAGCGCGGTAGCGAGGCCTGCCAGGTCGTCCGGGGAGACGACGAGTCCGGAGACCCCTTCCTCGATGACGGTGCGGCCACCGCCTGCGCTCGAAACGATCGCCGGCAGCCCGAAGCCGAGCCCCTCTAGAGCCGCGATGCCGAACCCTTCGTACCACGAAGGCTGGGCGAGCACATCGTGGGTGGGAAGCAACCCCCTGAGAGTGGCATCATCCACCTGCCCGGTCAACCGTACTGCGCCTGCGAGCCCCTGACGAACGATGAGCCGCTGCAACCGCCGGACAAACGCCCGGTCACGGTCGAGTGGTCCGACGACCGTGAGTTGCCAGCTCCCGGCGGGTAGGGTCGCGAGCGCCCGGAGGAGGCCATCGAGATTCTTCCGCCGCTCGACCGTGCCGACGCTGAGGATGCGCAGTGGGCCCGGTCGGCAAGCGCGCGCCAGCACCGCGACCCGTTCCAATGGTGGGCCCAGGCGGTCGCGACCGGGTGGAACGAGGGCATTGGCCGGCTGGTCGCGGCGCCAGGCGAGCACTGCCATCCGGCTGGCTTCGGACGGGAAGAGAAAAGCTTCGACCGAATCCAGGAAGCGCGGCTCGAGCAGGCGGGTGAGCAGCCCCGTTAGGCCGGTGGGCCGTTCACACTGGCGGAGGTGATGGACGATGGCAACCACCGGCGCCCGGACCTGCCGCCGGATGAAGCGATTTGCCCAGGCGAGTGCCGAGAAGGCCAGCTCATCTTCGAGCACCACCGCTGGCTGCAGCCGTGCCAGCTGGTGGACCAGGCGCACCGCCAGGCTGCCTAGCACTGCCACTCCGAACGGGAGAAGCGGGAGGGAGATGACGATGACTTCATCGCCGGCTGCGCGGAGCTGCTCGACCAGGATCCGGTCGTAGAGATAGCCACCGGAAAGCCGGTCGAGCCGGCCGGGCAGCACGAGGGCCAGCCGCACCTCACCGCTCCAGCCGGGCAGCCGCCCAGGCAGAGGGACTTTCCCAGACGGTGACGGTGAGAGCCCGCAGCCCGGGGCGTGCAAGACGGTCCTGTAGTGTCTCGGCCAGCACCTGTGCCAAGCGTTCAGTGCTGGGGTTGAGGCCAGCGAACTCTGGGAGGTCGTTCAGCAACCGGTCCTGGTAGCGACCCAATGCGGCTGCGAGCGCTGCCTCGACCGCAGTGATGTCGGCAAGAAACCCATGCTGGTCGAGCTGGTCGCCTTCGAGGCGGAGTTCGACACGGTAGTGGTGAGCGTGAGGCAGGTTTTCAGCGCCCCAGTCACCTCCGGTCAATGCATGCTGGCAGGTGAACTCACGCCAAACCCCAAGGGAAAACATCAGGCTTCCTCCTCGTCCGGCCCGGCCGCGGTAACGAACAGGGCCTGCAGGACCGTTGGATCACCTTGGTCGAGCTGCTGGTAGAGAGTCGGGGCAGCGGTCAGCGGTAGGCGATGCGTGATCAGCTGCTCAGGCTGAAGCATCGGCACCAGCTCCCAAGTGAACGCAGTTCGCCGCTCGCGACTCCAGCGACCGGTCAGGGCGGGCGCGATCGTACTGACCTGGCTCGCCTCGATACGCACCCGGTCGCGGTGGAACCGTCCTCCGAGGTCGAGGGAGACTGGACGGGTGCCGTACCAAGACCCTACCAGGAGCCGGCTCTGAAAGCCGAGCAGCGTTTGGGCCAAGGCCAATCCCGCCGGCTGGCCACTCACCTCGATAACAAGGTCAGCCGCAGCCGGGCCAAGCTGTTCCTGCAGATGGGCGGACTCAGCGGGTGTTCCCGCCCACTGAGCCCCAAGGGTTGCCGACCAGCGCAGCCGCTCTGGGCGTGGATCGACGGCGGCGAGCAAGGCGAGGGGAAAGCGGGCGAGCAGCGCGATGACCAGCAGCCCGATTACCCCCTGGCCGACTACCACCACCCGTTCACCGGCCAGTGGCCGGGCATCGAGCACCAGAGTGAGCGCGGTTTCCACGCTTGGATAGAGTGCGGCTGCCTCCGGCACGAGTGCTGGCGGCACGGGGAGCAGGCTCGCGAGCGGAGCAACGAAGTGGGTGGCGTGCGGTTGGAAGGCGAAGACGCGGCGACCAAGCCAGGCGCGGTCTTCCCTTGCGCCGACGGCCACCACCCGCCCGGTCGCCGCGTAGCCGTAGCGGAACGGATACTGGGCAGGGCCAGCGAGAGCAGCCAGGGTGGTATCAAGCGGCAGGTCGGCCGGCACCGCTCCCTGGTAGGCGAGCAGCTCGCTCCCCGCGCTCACGGCTGAGCACTCGACCGCGACGAGCCCCTCCCCCGCGGCCGGTGGGAGCAGCTCCAGTGGCCGCACCTCGACGTGGCGCGGCGCCACGAACCAGAGCGCCCGGGCGATCATCCCTGGCCTGCCAGTTCGCCCCGAACGATCAGGTCGTCCCCACAGGGCGAGACACTGAGGTTGGCAAGCCGGAGGGAGTGTCCAGTGGGTGTTGCCAGCGGCGACTCCACCGCACGCAGGCCCCCCACGAGCAGCGGCGCGATCGTGAGGATGACCTGATTGACTGAGCCCTGCGCGAGAAAGCTGGTGATGATTCGGCTGCCTCCCTCGACCATCAGCGAGTTCACGTCCGCCGCTCCGAGCCAGTCGAGCAGGGCACCGAGGTCGACCCAACCGTTGGGTAAGGCAGGGAGCGGCACTGGGCGCGCGCCGGAGCGTTCCAAAGCCTGGGCACGCCCCCGGTCGGCAGCAGCGGTCGTTGCCAGCCAGGGGCCACGCTCAGCGCGCAAGACCTGGGCGGAGAGTGGAGTCCGCAGCTGGCTATCGACGATGACGACTTGCGGGTTCGGGCCGGTGACCAGGCGGACGGTCAGCCGGGGATTGTCGCTGATCACCGTTCCTATGCCGACCAGGATCGCATCATGGAGCGCGCGGAGCTGGTGGGTAAACTGCTGTGCCATCGGACCGCTGATGGCAAGCGGCGCCCCGCGCCGCCGGGCGATGCTCCCATCGAGGGACTGGGCGTAGCTCAGGGTGATGTAAGGACGGCCTACCTGCCGGCGATAGTCTGCCGCCTGGCTGAGCACCGCGCGAACCGTCTCGATCACGGGCGTGTTCGGTCGGACGCTCCCATCATCCTACTCGCCTGTGGCATCTGCGGCCGTTCTGCACAGGGCTGACCGGCGCTCCCTGTCGAGGCCAGTATAATCCGCGCGATGCTGCGCCTTCTCCCCGGCACCCTCACCTCGCCTCGCCGGGGGATCTTCTTGGCCGCCTTGCCGCAGCGCGACCGGCTCGCTTGCGGGGCCCTCCTGCTGGGGGCTGCCCTCTGGGTGCTTGCTCCCTTCCCGCTGGCTGGGGGAGGCGCGGCTCTCTTCTTCCTGGGGGCCATCCTCCGGCTTGACCTTGCGCTGATTGCGGTCGTCCTGGCCTGCCCGTTCTATCTCCCCGTGGCGGCGAACCCTCTCCCCCCCAAGCCGATCGGCCCCTACCGCTTCAGCCTGCTCGAAGTGGCAACTCTGCTCTGCGGAGCGGCCTGGCTGGTGCGTGCCCTCATCGACCGGCCGGCGACGATCGACCGGCTGCGGCAGGCGGGCTGGGCGCTTGTTCCCCCGCTGCTCTTTCTGCTCGCCGCTACCCTCTCGACGCTGGCAGCCGTCAATCGGCACGAGGCTCTGCGCGAACTCCGGACGGTGGCTATCGAGCCGGTGCTATTCGGCCTGCTGGTGCTCAGCACGCTTGACCGCCGCGGTGTCGCTCGGTTGGTGGTGGCTGGCGTCGCGCTCGGGGCTACGGTGGCCGCCTACAGCTTCTATCACTATGTGGTGGTTAGGGTCGTCGAGGAGGCTGACGGGGTCCGACGGGTGCTGGCGGTCTACCACTCCCCTAACCAGTTAGCGCTCCTCTTCGACCGGCTGCTCCCGCTCACCGTGGCCCTTGCCCTTCCGGCACCAGCCGAACCCTGGCGACGCTGGCTCCGGCGGGGTATGCCAGCCGGGGTGGCAGCAGTGATCATGGCTGGTGCGCTGGTACTCACCTACTCGCGAGGAGCCTACCTGGCGGTCGCCGTGGCGACTCTGGCCATCCTGGCCTGGCGCGGTTGGCGCTTCTTGCTGCCGGCAGTGGTTCTCGGCATGCTGGGCAGCGGCCTGCTGCTCACCCAGCTCTCGCCCGCCCGTCTCGTCTCGGAGCAGACTTCCGTCGGGCGGCTGACGCTCTGGAGCGCGGCCTGGCGGATGGTCCTGGACCACCCGCTGCTCGGCGTCGGGCCGGACAACTTTCTCTACGCCTACCGTGACCGCGGCTACCTGCCGCCGGAAGGCTGGCGCGAACCGGATACTTCTCACCCTCACAACCTGCTGCTCGACGCTTGGCTCCGGACGGGCATCCTGGGCTTCGGCGCGCTTGCTGCTGCAGCGGCGCTGTTCTGGCGCGCTGCGGTGCGTCTGCTGCGTTCCCGTTCTGACCCCTCCTGGCCGACGGCGCTCGCGCTCGCCGGGGGGATGCTGGCCGCGCTCACGCACGGGCTGTTCGACAACGGCTACTTTCTCCCCGACCTGGCAGTGCTGTTCTGGCTGGCCGTAGCCGGGATGGCCGTGCTGGCCCGACCGTCGGCCCCAGCAGCCCACCCAGCTCCTCCGCCAGCTTCCCCGCTCGCCGCCAGCGCGCCGCCTCCCGTGCCGCGCTAGGGGTGGCGACACGAGCCAGCGCGGGTTGGCAAATCCTGGCAGGTTCGTTGGCGAGTGCTACGATTCGGGACGGATCCCGCTGGCTGCGGGCACTGGCCGGTGGGAGACTGGCCGCGCTCAGGCACGACGCCACTTGTCGCGTTCCCCTCCCAAGCCTGCCCCGCGGGGGAGCATGGCTGAGTGGGGGCGGCGACCGGAGGACAACAGACCAATGCAGATCGTCATCAGCGGCGGGGCCGGGTTCATCGGTTCTCACCTGGTCGATGCCTGCCTGACCCGTGGCCACCGGGTGATCGTGATCGATAACCTGTTGACCGGGCGGCGGGAGAACCTGGCGCACCTGGCGGACCATCCCCGGCTGCGCTTCCTCGAACGTGACGTGATCGAGCCGCTGCCAGAGGTCGAAGGCGAGCTGTATCTGCACCTGGCGAGTCCGGCCAGCCCGGTCGGCTACGCCCGCTATCCCATCGAGACGATGCTCGCGAACTCGCTTGGCACCCAGCGGCTGCTCGACCTCACCCGGCGGGACGGCGCGACCTTTCTGTTCGCCTCGACCTCCGAGGCCTACGGCGACCCGCTGGTCCACCCCCAGCCGGAGGAGTACTGGGGCAACGTCAACCCCGTCGGGCCGCGCGCCTGCTACGACGAGTCCAAGCGGTACGGCGAAGCGCTCACCGTCACATACGTGCGGCAGTTTGGCCTCGATGGGCGGATCGTCCGGATCTTCAATACCTATGGCCCGCGGAACGACCCCCGCGACGGTCGGATCGTGCCAAACTTCATCACCCAGGCGCTGCGGGGCGAGCCGATCACGGTCTACGGGGATGGCACCCAGACCCGCTCCTACTGCTACGTCTCCGACCTGGTCGAGGGGATCCTCCGCGCTGCCCTCACCCCGGGGCTGGCGGGTGAGGTGATCAACCTCGGCAACCCGCTGGAATACTCGGCGGTCGAGCTCGCTGTCCTGATCCGACGACTGGCGGGCTCCTCCTCCCCGATCGTGCACGCGCCTCCGCGGCCAGAGGAGATCGCGCGCCGGCGCCCGGAGATCAGCAAAGCGCGGCGTCTGCTCGGCTGGGAACCCCAGGTGGGTATCGAGGAGGGCCTGCTCCAGACGATCGCCTGGTTCCGGGAGCAGCTGGCACTGCCAGCCTCCGCTGTGGTCGACGGCACGTGACGCTGCTGGCGCGCCCCCCTCTCGCTGCCCGCGCAAGCGCCTGGTGGCGGGCTGCGCGCGTTGAACTCGCTGATTGGTTCCTCCCACCCTGGGAACGGGGGTTGCTCTCGCCGCGGGCCACCGTGCTCGTAGGTATCGTGCTGGTGGGCCTCGCCCTCGTGATCGCGACCCAGCCGCTCCGGGTGCTGGTGGCCGGGCTGGCTGCGGCCGTCTTCTTCGTGCTCTCCCTCGTCCGTCCCGTAGTTGGGTTGGGGCTTATCCTGTTCTCGGTTCCCTTTGGAACGCTCGCGCCGGTTGACGTGCGCGGCATCACCCTCACCGCCACCGAGCCGCTGATCGGCCTGGTTACCCTTGCCTGGCTGCTGCGGGTGGCCGCAGCACGCCAGCTCGACTGGCGCTGGTCGCCGCTGGTAGTGCCGCTCGTGCTCTTTCTGCTCCTCGAGGCCCAGTCAGTGGCGGTCGCTCCGGCGTTCACGCTAGCGGCAAAAGAGTACGCCAAGTGGCTGGAAGCGCTGGCGCTGCTCGTGGTGACGGCGCAGGTCGTGCGTCGGCAGGAGCAGGTCGTGTTTCTGGTTGCCTGCCTGCTCGGCGCGGGGACGCTAGCTGCCCTGCAGGGGTGGTACCAGTTCTTCTTCCGCCAGGGGCCGGAGGGGTTCCTCATTGCTGAACGGTTCATCCGGGCCTATGGCGAGTTCGGTCAACCGAACCCGTACGCTGGCTTCTTGAACCTCAGCCTCCCGTTTGCCCTGGCTGTGCTGCTGGTCGCCTTGCTCCGCCCACCGGCGGCCCGTGGGAGAGCGCCGCAGGCGCTGCTCCTCGCGGTAGCCGGCGTGGCAGGGGTCATTGCAGCGGCCGAAGCGATGACCTTCTCCCGGGCGGCGTGGCTGGGCCTGGCGGTGGCCGTCGTGGCAATGCTGGCGGTCTGCAGCCGGCGCACCCTCGGACTCCTGCTCGGTGGGCTCACGGTGGGGTTGGTCATCTGGCTCCTGGGCGCGCTCGACCTGCTCCCCGCGGTGGCGCTCGAGCGGTTACGGCCGCTCGCCGAGAGTGTCAGTCTCTTTGACGTCAGCGCAGTGGAGCTGACGCCGGAGAACTGGTCGGTCGTCGAGCGCGTCGTCACCTGGCAGACGGCGCTTGAGATGGCCGCGACGAACCCCTGGTACGGCATTGGGCCGGGAAGCTTTCAGGTCCGCTGGCCCGAGTTTGCCCCGCTCGAGTGGGTCTTGCGCGGGTCCAACCCGCCCCACGCCCATAACTTCTACCTGAACCAGCTGGCCGAGAGCGGGATCATCGGCCTGGCGGCCTATCTCATCCTCATCGGGGCGGCCTTCGCCTATACTACCGTCCGGGTCCGAGCGGCCCAGCGGCTCGGTCGCTGGCAAGGGCATCTCCTTGCTCACCCGTTCGCGCTTGCGCTCGGGCTGCTCGGGGTGCTGCTTGCACTTTCGGTGCACAACGTGTTCGATGCGCTCTTCGTCCATGGGATGACAGCCCAACTTGGGTTGACACTTGGGCTCGTCGAAGCGAGCTGGCAGGCCCGAGCACAACACGCCGAGGGGGCATGATCATCCGCCAGCCAAGCATGGGGCACGAGGCAGCACCATCACTGCCGCTGACCGAGACGGCACCCCCCGAGGAAGCGAGTGGGGATCTTTCCCTGCGGCGGCGCGTCTTCCGGCTGCGGACGCTGGTCTCGTTTCTGGCGGCCGGGGCCATCCTCTGGTTCTTGGTCACCCGCCTGAACGTGAATCTGGCCGACCTCTGGGCGCAGCTGCGCCAGACCAACCTGGGCTTGTTCCTGCTGGCACTCTTCGTCTACTACCTGGGCTTTCCCCTCCGGGCCCTCCGCTGGCGATTGCTGCTGGAGCAGGTCGAGCAGAGCGACCATCGCGCCCGGGAGCGCGCGGTCCACCCGAGCGTAGCGCGGCTGAGTGAGATCCTGGTGCTGGGCTGGTTTGCCAATTGCGTCGTGCCGGCCAAGATCGGCGATTTTTACCGCGCCTACCTGCTCAAGGACGCCTGCGGGGTGAGTTTTGCGCGCACCACCGGCACGATCGTGGCCGAGCGGATGATCGACTTGATCGTCCTCTTTGTCCTGCTCTTGCTCTCGGCGGTCGGGGTCATCCGGGGAATGACGACTGACCACGCCCTGGTGACCGAGCACATCTTGCTGGTCGGCCTCGTGCTGGTGGGGCTGCTCGTCCTGGTGCTGCTCGGCCTGCGGCTGTTCGGGCGGCGGTTGGAAAGGGTGCTGCCAGCGCGGCTGGGTGGGTTCTGGTACCGCTTCCAGCACGGGATTGTCGGAAGCTTCCAGCTCCGCCAGTTCCCCCTGGTGGCCGTGCTCACGATAGCAGTCTGGCTGACTGAAGCAGGCCGCCTCTACTTCGTCAGCCAGTCGCTTGGCGTGCCGCTGGGGCTTGCGGTGATCGTGTTTGTGGCGCTGGCCAACTCGCTCCTCACCGCTGTACCAGCCACGCCTGGGGGGCTGGGTGTGGTCGAGGTAGGGGTGATCACCCTCTTTGCCCTCATCGGGGTGAGCGACGATGCCGCCGCTGCCGTGACCCTGCTCGACCGTACCATCTCCTACTGGAGTCTGATCGCCGTCGGGCTGGTCGCGTACCTGTTCGCCTTCCGCCACCGGCGGGCATGAAGGTCGCGATCGAGTACACCCCGGCCGTACGCCAGCGGGCCGGCATTGGGCGCTTTGTCCGCGAGCTGACTGCTGCCGTCCTCGCCCTGGGCGAGGAGTGCTCCGTCACCCTGGTCCTGACGCGTGACGCTCCTCCCCCTCCCCTGCCGGCCCGGGTTGTCCAGTTGCCGCTCACCGAGCGTCAGGCGCTCGTGCTCTGGCACCGCTGGCGGCTCCCCCTCCCGATCGACCGCTGGCTCGGCCCGGTCGACCTCTTCCACGGTACCAACTTCCTGCTCCCACCCCTCCGCCGACCGCGGGCGGTCGTGACGGTGCACGACCTCAGCTTTCTGCTCTACCCCCAGTTCGCCGAGCCGGCCCTGGTGGCGTTCTTGCGGGCAGCGGTGCCACGCTCGCTCCAACGTGCTCATGCTATCTGCGCCGACTCCGCGGCCACCAAGCGCGACCTGATCCAGCACCTGGGCGTGGCAGCGGCGCGGATCACCGTCATCCCCGGCGGGGTCGACCCCCGTTTCCGACCGGCTCCTCCCGCGGAACTGGCACAGGTCCGTCAGCGCTACCCCCTGGACCGACCCTTTCTCCTCGCCCTGGGCACGCGTGAGCCGCGCAAGAACCTGGCAGGGCTGCTGGCGGCCTATCAGCTCGTGCGCCAACGCGGCGCCACGGTGCGCCTGCTGATCGCGGGGCCACCCGGCTGGCGGGAGGCGCCTTTTGCCGCCGCGCTGGCGAGCGCTCCGTACCGCGAGGATGTCATCGCGCTCGGCTACGTCCCCGATGAGGACTTGCCGGCCTTGCTCAGCGCTTGTGCGTGCTTCGTCTACCCGAGCTTCTACGAGGGGTTCGGTCTCCCGGTGGGGGAGGCGCTCGCCTGCGGCGCACCCGTCGTTTGCTCGGCGACCAGTTCGTTACCCGAGGTAGCGGGCGAGGCTGCCTTGCTCGTTCCGCCAGATGACCCCGCGGCCATCGCGGAGGCGATCCTGCGGGTGCTGGAGGATGAGACGCTCGCCGCCAGGCTCCGCAGCGCTGGCCCGCGCCAGGCAGCGACCTTGCGCTGGGAAGATTCCGCCCGGGCGCTCCTCGCGCTCTACCACCAGGTCGTAGCGTGAAGGTCGGGCTCAGCGGGGAGTTCCTGCGCCGCCCCTGGACCGGGAGCGGGCAATACACCCTGCATCTTGCGGCGCAGCTTCGCCAGCTGCTGGGGGACCAGCAGGTAGTGCTGCTCGGCCAGGGAACGGGCAGGCCACTCGCCAAGCTCTGGTGGGAGCAGGTCGGGGTGGTCCGCGCGGCGCGCGCTGCTGGGGTGGAGCTGCTGCACGTGCCCTACTTTGGCCCGCCGCTCCGCTCTCCCCTGCCGCTGGTGGTGACCGTCCACGACCTGATCATGCTGGCGTTGCCCGAGCACCGGGGACCGCTGCTTTACCGCCTCTATACCCACCTGGCGCTGGTCGGAGCGCAGCGCGCCGACCTCGTGCTGGCGGATTCCGCCGCGACCGCCCGCGACCTCACCCGGCGCGGGGGCATTGCGTCCGCGCGCATCGCCATCGTTCCGCTCGGCTACGATGAGCGGCTGGCGGAGCCGGTCTCGAGCGAGGCGGTCGAACGCTACCGGACGCAGCGCGGGCTGCCCCCCTCCTTCGTGCTCTACCTTGGCGGGTTCGATGCGCGCAAGAACGTGCCCCTGCTGCTCCGCGCTGCCCAGCGCGGTGGTTGGCCACTCGTCATCGCTGGGGACCCCCCCCCACCCCGACCACCGCTCTACCCCTCGCTGCCCACGACGAGCGCACGGGTGCACTGGCTCGGCCGCGTGGCGGAAGAGGAGAAACCGCTGCTTTACCGGGCAGCCAGCCTCTTCTGCTACCCGAGCCGGTACGAAGGCTTCGGCCTGCCAGTGCTGGAGGCGATGGCGTGCGGGGTGCCGGTCGTGGCGGCGGCCGCGACGAGTATCCCCGAGGTGGTGGGTGAGGCTGCCGTGCTGGTGCCGCCGGACGATGAACTGGCGCTGGTAGAGGCAGTCACCGCTCTACTGGGCGACTCTGAGCGGCGCGCCGAGCTGGCCGAGCAGGGTCAGGCGCGGGCTCGCCAGTTCAGCTGGGAGCGGACGGCACGCGAGACGCTCGCTGCCTACCAGCGGGTGCTCAGCCACGCCCCGGCACGAGTGGTAGGATAGCCCAGCGGAGGACGTGTGAGAGCGATTGTGATCGACCAGTACGGCGAGCCCGAGGTGATGCGCTGGGGAGAGGTGCCAACGCCCGAACCGGCGCCAGGCGAGATCCTGGTGCGGGTCCAGGCAGCAGGTGTCAACCAGGCCGACCTCACCGCGCGGGCCGGCCGCTATCCGGAACGTCTCCCCGTGCCGGGCATCTACTTCTATCCCCTTCGCACGCTGCCGGCGGTCGTTGGCATCGAGGCGGCCGGGGTGGTGGCAGCGCTCGGGCCTGGCGCGCGCGGCTGGCAAGTCGGCGACCGGGTCTGTGGTTTCACCGGCTCGGGGGCCTATGCCGAATACGCCACCATGCTCGACTGGGTGGCGCTGCCCATTCCGGAGGGGATGAGCTTCGTCGAAGGGGCGGCAATTCCCGTCGCTTTTCTGACCGCCTGGTTGGCGCTCTGTGAACTGATGAACGTGCGCCGCGGCGAGACCCTGCTCGTCCACGCGGTCGGGGCAGGGGTGGGGCAGGCGATGGTCCAGTTGGGAGTGCTGCTGGGCGCCCGCGTGATCGGCACAGAAGCGGTGGATGAGAAGCTGGAGCGGGCAGCCGCGCTGGGGCTGGCGGCTGGCTGTAATGCCCGCCAGCAGGACTTCGTGGCCTGGGCGCTGGAGCAGACGGGCGGGCGCGGTGTCGATGCCCTTGTTGATACCCTCGGGGGACCCGTGTTCGCCGCGAGCCTGCGCGCGCTCGCCCTCAACGGGCGGCTCGTTCCCCTCTCGACCTCGCTCGGGGGGACGCCCGAGATCGAGCTGGGGCAGATCATTGGCAAACATCTGAAGGTGTTCGGGATGTCGGCAGCGGCCATGCTGAGCCCGGACCGGATTGCTCGCTTTCGGCGGGAAGTGCTCTCCGCGCTGCCGACCCTGCTGCGCCCGGTCGTCGACCGGGTGTTCCCGATCGAGCAAGCGGCCGCGGCCCACCGCTACCTGGCGGGTGCCACCCACTTCGGGAAAGTCGTGCTTGCGCTCCCATGAGCCGGATCCGTCTGCGCTGCGGTGAGCTGATCGCCTTCGATGGCCAGCGGCACCGCCTCCTCCGCAACGTCGACCTGGTCCTGCGTGACGACCGGGTCGAAGCGATCGGTGGCCACGTGCGGGGGCCCTTCGACCGCGAGATCGATGCCAGTCGCCAGCTGGTCGCCCCGGGCTTTGTCAACCTGCACGTGCATTCTGGCTCCACTGTCCCCACGCGGCTCGTGACCGAACGGCGCTATCCGGCCCTCTTCAACGCAAGCTATCTCGCCTTTAGCCCCCGGCGGGGCGCGCGGCCGATCGGGAGCTGGGAACGCGCGGACGCCGGCGGGCTGGCCACCGCGATCGAGCTGCTCAAGGCCGGCTGCACGACGGTCGTCGACCTTGGACAGGGCATCGACCCGGCGGCAATGGTTGCGATCTATGGTCAGCTTGGCCTCCGCGCGTACCTCGCCCCCGGGTTTCGCTCGGGCGCCCATGTCTTCGTCGCGGGACGGCTGGTGATCGATTGGCTACCCGACGAGGGGCGAGCAGCTCTGCAGCAGGCAGTCGCCTTTCTCGAGCGCTATGCTGGGAGTTACGGGGGCAGGATCCAGGGAATGCTGTTCCCCTACCAGGGCGATACCTGTAGTGACCAGCTACTGCGCGAGACGAAGACAGCCGCACGGGCGCTTGGTGTTCGCATCCAGATGCACGCCGCCCAGAGCCTCTTCGAACTGCACGAGATGGTACGGCGGACGGGGCGGACGACCATCCAGCACTTTGCGGCCCTTGGCTTCCTCGGGCCGGAGGTCATCCTGGCGCACTGCCCGTTCATCACCGGCCATCCTGCGACCGGTCTGCCGGGTGACGAAGACCTCCGCCTCCTTGCCGCGCACGGTGTGACCGTCTGCCACAACCCGACCACCCTGCTCCGGCGCGGCCATCTCCTCTGCTCGTTCGACCGCTACCGGGCAGCGGGGGTCAACCTGGCGCTCGGGACCGACCACTTCCCGCGGGACATGTTTCAGGAGATGCGACTGGCCTCGATCATGGGGAAGGTGGCAGAGGGGGACCCTGGCGCAGCCGATTCGCTCGCGGTCTACCACGCGGCCACCATCGGCGGGGCGGATGCACTCGGTCGGCCTGACCTCGGTCGGGTGTTTCCCGGCGCCAAAGCCGACCTGATCGTGGTTGACCTCAACCGGCTGGGGGCGTTGCCCCGCCGTGACCCCGTCCAGGACCTCGTCCTCTGTGGCCAGCCGAGCGACATCCAACTCGTGATCATCGATGGACGGGTCGTCTGCGAGCGGGGCCAGGTACCGGGGATCGATGAGGAGCAAGTGGCAGCGGCCCTCCAGACAAACGCCGAGGAGATCTACGCCAGCGTCCCGGAATGGCACGCGACTGGGGCCACGGTCGAGGAGATGGCGCCCCGCTTCCTCGAGCCGATGAGCGAATACCACTACACCCCGCCAGCGGGGTCGCAGCCACATTAGGGCTGCGCTGCCGGCCGAACCCCCACCAGGGCGCGCACTGCTGCCACGATGTGGTCGGCATCGATGCCCGCTGCCGCCCGGAGCTGAGCGGGCGTTCCCGAACCGGGCAGCTCACGGACGGCCAGACGCGTCACCCGGGGTAAGGCCACTCCCGCATCGGCCAGGCAATCGAGGACGGCGCTCCCCAGCCCCCCCTCCGGATGGTGGTCTTCCGCCACCACCAGGCCTGCCGTCTCCCGGGCCGCAGCGAGCAGCACCTGCCGATCCAGCGGCTTGACCGAATAGGCATCGATCACGCGGATGGGCAGCCCCTCGGCCCGTAACGCCTCGTAGGCACGCAAGGCCTCGAAGACAGTCACCCCCGCTGCCACGACGGTCGCGCGGTCGCGCTCGCTCTGGCGCAGCACCTTCGCTCCGCCAATCGGGAACGCTTCGTCGGGCGGGTAGAGGGGCGGGGTTTTCTCGCGCGTCGTCCGCAGGTAGACGATCCCACGGTGGGTGGCTGCCTCGCGGACAAGAGCAGCAGTCTGGTTGCCATCGCAGGGATAGAGCACGGTACTGCCTGCCACGGCCCGCATCATGGCGAGGTCCTCCAGCGCCATCTGAGAGGGACCATCCTCCCCGATCGAGACCCCCGCATGGGAGCCGCAGAGTATCAGGGTGGCGCGTGAGATCGCCGCCATCCGGATGAAGTCGAAGGCGCGGGTCACGAAGGCCCCGAATGTCGCCGCGAACGGCTTCCAGCCACGACTTTGCAGGCCGACGGCCGCGGCTACCATCAGTTGCTCGCGGATATAGAGCTGGAAGAAACGCTCAGGCGCCGTCCGCTCGACCAGCTCGCTGTAGGTAGAATTCCCCACCTCGGCATCGAGCACAACGAGGGTGGGGTCCTGGGTAACGAGGGCCGCCAGGGTGCGACCGTAGGCCTCGCGGGTGGCGATTGGCTCGTGAAAGGTCGGCAGCGGCTGAGGTGGCGGAGCCGGCAGCGGGTGGCCCGGTTGCGGATTGGGCAACGGGGGAGTGAATTGGACGGGCGGGCGGAGGCCGCCCAGTTCCTGGTAGGCGCGCGCCGCTTCCTCGGGTGTCAGCGCACGACCATGCCAGCCGTTGCGGTCTTCGAGGAACGAGACCCCTTTGCCTTTGAGTGTCCGCGCCACGATTACGGTCGGGCCATCGCCAGCGATTGCGGCCTCGTAGGCCGCTGCGATCGCCGGATAGTCGTGGCCATCGATTACGAGTGGTCGCCAGCCGAAGGCGCGGGCCCGCTCGGCGTAGGCCGCAAGGTTCCATCCCAGCGCCGTCTCGCCCGTCTGGCCGAGCCGGTTGACATCGATGATCGCGATGAGGTTGCGCAGCTTCAGGCCAGCTGCGGCATCGAACGCTTCCCAGACTGATCCTTCGGCCATCTCGCTATCGCCCAGTAGCACCCAGACCCGGATGGCCCGGCCCTCGAGGTACTGCGCTGCCAGGGCCATCCCAACCCCTGCCCCGATCCCCTGGCCGAGCGAGCCAGTGGCGACCTTCACCCAGGGGAGAACAGGCGCCGGGTGCCCCTGCAGCCGGCTCCCGAGCTTGCGGTAGGTCAGGAACTCTTCCTCCGAGACTACGCCCACGGCGCGAAACATGCTGTAGAGCAGGGGAGAGGCATGGCCCTTGGAGAAGATCAACTGGTCGTTGTCGACGCGCTCCGGGTGCTGCCAATCGTAGCGGAGGTAGCTTGCCAGCAGCACGGCCATCAGGTCAGCGGCGGAGAGTGAGGAGGTCGGATGGCCAGACCCCGCCGCGGTCGAACAGCGGATGCTATCGACCCGCAGCTGCCGCGCGAGGTCCTGCCATAACTGGGAGTTCATTCGCGGCGTTCCTAGGCTATCGAAATGGGAGCGCCGAAGCGCCAGGGGCATTATGCCAGGGAAGCCCCGACCGCTGCTGCCCGCTCAGCGACGGAGCGCTTCCGGCGGGTCGACGATGGCGAAGCTGAGCTCGCCGGAGGCCACCAGCTTCTCGGCGACCGTCGCCACGGCCTGGGCGGTGCCGAAGCGCCCGCGGGTGCGGAGGACGCGCGTTTCCAACCGCAGCCGGTCGCCCGGTCGGGCAGGGTGGCGGAACTTCCAGCCATCGAGCCCGGTCAAGAGGGCGAGCTTCCCCCGGTTCTCCGGCAGGCCGAGCGCAGCGACCGCCCCCACCTCGGCCAGCGCCTCGACGATGATCGCGCCCGGGAGGACGGGAAAGGCCGGAAAGTGGCCACGCAGGACGTGCTCGTAGTACTGGCCAACGTCATCGATCTCGCCGATGGCATACTGGCCGAACTCGCACTCGAGGATGCGGTCGAGGAAGAGAAACGGCTCGCGGTGGGGCAGTAGTGCTTCGATCTCAGCCCGGGTCAAGCTTGGCATGGCTTACTTCAGCTGAGCGATGAAGTCGAGGATGGCCGCGATAGCTTCCGCTGCTTTCCCTGTGTAGAAGTGATCTGCTCCTTCGATGGTGGCAATGGCCGAGGGCTGTGCCTGGATGGCCGCTGCCTGGAACGCCTCGAGGAGCCCATCCGGGATGAGTTCGCGCTCGGCACTGCCGCGCAGGAAGATGGTGGGGACGGTAATCCCCCCGGCGAGCGCGAGGGTATCGTAGCGGTCGTCGGCGTTGCGGTCGAGAAAGGCCCGTGGCGTGAAGTAGCTACGGCCCTGGAGACTTTCAAAGAGCAGCAGCTCCTCTGCCCGGCCAGCGGCACTGAGCTCTTGCGCGCGTTGCACTTCGCGCGCGAGCGTCTCCCGCTGGGGGGAGGCTTCCCAGCGCGAGCGACCGATCCGCGGACCCGAGACCTGGGCGAAGGCGACCACGCGCGGGTCGCCGCCCTGGGCCAGGAAGTAGCTCCCCTTGATCGCCCCCATGCTATGGCCGAGGAGCCCCACATGGCGAAAGCCGCGTCGTTCGAGTTCGGCGAGGGCGGCGCGGATATCCCAGCTGGCCTCGTGGATTACCTCAGCCGCCGAACCGTACAGCTTCCCATTCGGCCGGTTGACCCAGGCGAGGTCATGGCCACGGGTCGAAAGGGTCAGCACCGGGTAGCCGGCGTCGGCGAAGGCGCTCGCGAACGGCCCCTGAACCTGGCTGTAGAAGGAACCGCCAATCCCTGGCAAGAGCAGCCAGGCTGCCACTGCTCCGCCAGGCCAGGGCGCCCGCGGTTCCCAGAACCCGCCAAAAATCTGGACTCCATCCTCGGTAACAAGCGGCACCACTTCGAGCTTCATCCGCTCACTCCTCCCCTCGGCTGGGCGTGGGCGCGGCCAGGCTGCCCCAAAGGCAGGGCTAGGCCCTCGCCCACGGTGGCGCCAGTATAACGGGAGGCGACGCCTGGCAATGGTAGACTGGGCTGCGATGTCACCACGGACCGCCCCTCCCTTGCTTGCCGGCCTGCAGGTGCTGGCGACGGCCGACCGATCGGCGCTGGTCGCGGCGCGGCTGCTTGCCGACCTTGGTGCCAAAGTCACCATCCTCGAGCCCCTAGGGGGAAGCCCACTGCGTACCGTGCCACCGTTGGTAGGAGGTACCGGGGTGGGCTGGTGGGAACTCACACGGGGAGCAACGGTGGTGGCAGGCGGTGACGCAGAGCTCGCCGAGCTTGCCCAGGCAGCCGACGTGCTGTTCGATGGTCGCAGCCCTCCCCGCCCTGCCCTGTCTTCCCACCCCGGCCTCATCAGCGTCCAGCTGACACCCTTCGGGCAAAGCGGGCCGCGGGCCCACTGGAAAGGGGGAGAGCTGATCGTCGCCGCGGCCAGTGGCTTGCTCTCGTTGGTGGGCGACCCCGACCGAGCGCCCGTGCGGATCGGTGGTGACCCGCTGGGTGCGCTCACGGGCGCCTGCGCGGCGACTGCTGCCTGCCTCGCCCTCCTCGACCCCGCACGAGCCTGCCGGCAGATCGAGGTATCAGCGCAGGCCGCGGCCGCCTGGGCCACCCACCCGACGCGCCAGCTCTGGCTGCTTGCCGGCCAGCTCACCCGACGCTCGGGGCCCTGGCGGCCTTTCGGACAAGCTCGGCGCCGCCTGATCTTCCCCTGTGCCGATGGCTACATTGCGCTCCACGGCGTGCTCGGCCGCGAATGGCCAGCCTTCCTCGCCTGGCTCGCCGAGGAAGGGCAGGCCGCACCGTTCGCAGACCCGCGCTACGCCGCCGCTGCGGCCAGTGCCAGTCTCACCCCCGGCGGAATTGATCAGGAGCTAGTCGATGAGGTCGATGGGAAGATCGCGCTGTTCTTCCAGCGCTACCCCAAGCGGCTGCTCGCCGCCGAAGGGCAGCGCCGGCGCATCATCATTTTTCCGGTCAACACGCCATCCGACCTGCTGGCCGACCGACAGTTGCAGGCCCGGGGCTTCTTCCAGCCGGTCGCAGCGCCGGATGGCCAACCGCTGCAGGTCCCTGGGGTGCCCGCTCGGATTGAACTGGGCCCGACGGCAGCGCCACCACCGCCGCGCCCGCCTACCCGGGGCCAGCCCCTCGCGGGGGTGCGGGTGCTCGATTTCTCCTGGGTGGGCGCTGGCCCACTGCTTACGCTCCAGCTGGCGGTCTACGGCGCCGAGGTCATTCGTATCGAGTCCACGCTGCGGCCGGATGTCTTGCGGCTGAACCCACCCTACGCCCGCGGCGAGCCCGACCTGGAAGCAAGCGGCTACTTCGCTCCTCTCAATGCCAGCAAGCGGAGCGTCCGGCTCAACTTGAGCATCCCCGCAGGGCAAGCGCTGGCACGTCGACTCGTCCAGCGTTGTGACGTGGTAGTGGAGAGCTTTACTCCCCAGGTGATGGAGCGCTGGGGGCTGGACTACCCCTCGCTCGCGCGGGAGGCGCCGGGGATCATCATGCTGAGCTTCTCCTTGCACGGCGCCACCGGTCCGGACCGCGCTGTGCTCGGCTTCGGAACCGTCCTCTCGGCGGAGGCTGGCTTCGCTGCCCTTACCGGTTGGCCGGACCGCGACCCGGTTGTGCCCGGGGTTCCCTTCACCGACTGGCTCGCACCCTATGCGGTGCTGCCGGCGCTCCTGGCTGCGCTCGCCCAGCGGCAGCGTACCGGCCAAGGCTGCTACTTGGACTGCTCGCAGCTCGAAGCGACGCTGGCGCTCTTGCGCGAGCCGCTCCTAGCTGCCCAGCTCGGGCTGCCCGCCGAGCGACTGGGCAACCGCCTGGCTATCGCCGGGAGAGACCTCGTCGTCCCCCATAACGTCTACCGCTGCCAGGGGGAGGAGAGTTGGGTTGCGATCGCGTGCTACGCAGAAGCGGAGTGGCAGCGGCTGGCGAGCATAGTTGGTGACCCGCCGGTCGCCGCGCAGGCGCCGCTGCCCGTGCGCCAGGCACAGCGGGAGGCGATCGATGCCTGGCTCGCCACCTGGTGCGGTGGGCGCACGGCGGAGG
>JAILZB010000030.1 GCA_023512725.1 Chloroflexota bacterium
CGGTTTTGGGATGCAGGTGCTTGCCTACGACATTCGTCCCCACCCGCTGCTGGCCGAGGTGCTTGGCTTTAGCTACGTGCCCTTGCCAGACTTGCTCGCCCAGGCGGATATCATCTCGCTTCACGTACCGGCCACCCCCGAGACCTACCATCTCATCGACCGTGAGAAGCTCACGCTGGTCAAGCGGGGGGCGCTGCTGATCAACACGGCGCGCGGCACGGTCGTCGACACAGAAGCGCTCCTGTGGGCGTTGGAAGAGGGGATCCTGGGCGGCGTCGGGCTCGATGTGATCGAGGGCGAGCGGGCTATCGCCGAGGAGCGCGTGCTGCTCTACGAGCCGGTCACTGCCACCACCCTGCGCCAGATCGCCCTCTTTCACCTCCTACTGCGGCGAGAAGAGGTGATCTTCACGCCCCACATCGCCTTCAACAGTTGGGAAGCGCTCGGCCGGATTATCGATACCACGGTAGAGAACCTGCTGGCCTTCCTCGCTGGCCATCCCCAGAACGTGGTTCCGCCGCCCTAGAAGCACTCAGCTGGCCTCGCGCTGGCGCTCGGGCGCGAGCAGCGCGGCCAGCCGGCGCTCGGCGCGCTGGCGGAGGGCGCGGACAGCCCGCGCGCTGATCCCCAGCTCCCGGGCAATCGGCCCGGCGTGCTGGTCCTCCCAGTAGGAACGCAGCACCACGAGCTGCTGGCGGGCCGAGAGCTGGCGCAGGGCGAGCCGCAGAGCGAGGTGGTCGCTATCGGTAGCGAGCGTTACCCAGCTCGGGTCGTCGTCCTCTGGCCAGGGAAGCTCCGCCCGCGTGATCCGACGCGCCGCTCGGCGGTAGTTGCGCAAGCGCCAGCTGAGCTTGGTCTTGAGGTAGTGGCCGAAGTACACCCCCAAGCTGGGGTCATAGTCGCGAACGAGCTCCAGGAGCTGGCAGACTGCTTCCTGGAAGAGGTCTTCGCGCTCGGGTTGCCCGCGGCAGAGCGAAAGGAGCAGCGGGCGGAACCGCTCCACCAGGTCGGCGGTCGCCGTGGGGTCGCCCGCCTGGGCGGCGGCGACCAGGGCCGTGAGAGACGGGTCATGACGGGACAGCGCTTACTCCTTCTGCCGCCTGACCGGCAAGGCCGGCTGCTCATCCCGTCTTCAGAGTAGAACAAGTGTTCTACTCTTGTCAAGCACTCGCTCCCTGCGCCCTCCAGCGCACTCAACCGGATCGGATGGGGCTAGCCGTGGGTGTGCTCCCCCTCGCTGCCCGCCTCACCCGGCAGCGGGCTTACCAGGGGCTGGTCGGAGGGTGGGGCTTCCGCCGACGGCGCATCGGCCGGCGGGGCATCGGCCGGTGGGCCGGCGGGGGCTGCCTCGGCGGGTGGTGGTTCAGCGGGAGCCGGGGCAGCTGCCGCGGGTGCGGGTGCTGGCGCGGTGACCGTGAGGGTGCCGAGCATGCCCCGTTCGAGGTGGTCGCCAATGTCGCAGTAGATCCGGTAGGTGCCGGGGGCGAGGTCGATCGTGAAGCTGTCGCGCCCTCCTGATCCCACCTCACGGCTCTGCTTGTAGACCCCGTTCCCATCGATGATCAGGTTATGGCGCTTTTCTCCCATGTTGACCGCTACGATGGTATAGCTCCCAGCCACCAGGGTGGGGTTGGCCGGGTTGAAGTAGTAGTCTCCCATCTCGATCGTGACCGTGGTCGTCTGGGCAATGGCTGGCAGCGCGACCAACCGCACGACTTCAGCCGCCTGACCGCGGCCGATACCCCAGCCGAGGGTCACGGCAATCGCAGCGAGAACTCCCAGACGCAAGTGGCGCTTCATGACTCTCCTCAGCGCGTGATCTCGGTCCGCACGCCCTGACCGCCCGGGTGCGACCTCAGTTTCGATGCTAGCAGGCCGGTTGGCAGGCAGCAAGATTTCCGTCACTCCCCCACCTGGAGCACCCCGAGTTCGACAGCATCGGTCGCCCCGGCAGGCAGCCGGCTGCCATCGCGGAGCCGGTAGAGGCCGCCGAGCAGGTGGTACCGCCCCGGGGGGAGGGTGGCGGGCAGGAACAGGCGGTGCCGGTCGGCCACCCGCTCACCGGCCGACCAGAAGGCGGTCGGGTAGGCGCCGTTGAGCGGTGGGCCGTCGGCCTGGGCGAGCGGGCGGCCACTTGCATCGGCGAGGTGCACGAACACCTGGTAGTCCTCCCCGGGGGAGGCGAGCGCGCGCCAGTAGAGGGTCAGGTCGAGCTGGCACGGAAGCTGGGCCGTCGGGAGCGCGCAGCCCGTCAGGTCAACCCCCTCCAACAGGATCTGGTCGGCGAAGCGTACCGCCAGCGGTCGGGACGGCTCGGGAGGTGGCGGGGGCGGGATTTTGGTCTCCCCCAGCAGGACGGTGTCTCCCAGCGGGCGCGCACTCCCAGCGAGCAAGGCAAAGGCGGGCAGCCGCTGCAGGGTCGTGCGGGGGTAGACGCCAAGCACGAGTTCGTAGCGCCCCGGTGGAGCATCCCGCGCGACCGGCACGTGGAACCAGCTCACCACCTGCTCGCCGCCCTGCCAGGCGAAGCTGGGGTAGGTTACGGCGTCGTGCTGGCCGCGCGTCTGGCCGCTGGCATCGCGCAGGTGGACGAAGAAGGCGAGGTCCGGCTGGGCCACCGGGCCACGGGGCGTCCAGCTGACGGTCACGACGGCCATGCCACCGGGCTGGAGCGCTGGAGGAAGCTCGCTCACCCCGGTCAGGTCGATGCGGTCGCCGAGGCGATAGGCGAGCGGTCGCGGGAGGGGGGGCAGGCTTGCTGCCGCCCCGGCAGGAAGGGCAAGGAGCTGGGCTCGCACCGTGCCGTCGGGCGCCGGTGCCACCGCGCGCACTGCAGCCCCCTGGGCTTGCAGCAGCGCCGCTGCCCGCTCCTGCGACCCCGGCAGCGCATAGAGGGCGCCAGCGGGCGGGAGCCGGGCCGGCAAGACGAGTCCTTCGCTCCCATCGAACCAGACCGGGCGCTGCGCTGGCGCCAGGAACTGCACCGTCGGATGAGGGAGGAACGGTGCCGAGGCGTAGGCCAGCCCGCTGCTCGGGGCAGCCGCGAGCAGGCGCGCCGCGGCGGTGACCTCGGCCTCGAAGAAGCGTGCCGTCTGGGGGTCGTTCGCCCAGACGAAAAAGTAGTCCGTGGTGGTGCGCAGCCCGGCTGTGGCCAGCCAGAGCGTCGCCAGCAGCGGCACGAGGCGGCCCGGCAGGCGAACGCGCTCCGCCAGCTGCCCGAGGACGGAGGCACCCAGCCCGACCAGGAGGTAGACTGCTGGCGCAGCACCGAGTGTGCGCAGAAAGTGCGGGTTATCCACTGCCAGCGCGCTCGGGAGGAGCAGGAGTACCAGCCAGCCAAGGAGCAAGGCTGCTGCCGGTTCACGCACCCACCGCGCTGCCACGGCACTGCCCAGCAGGAAGACGGCCGCGGTGAGGGGGTCCATCACTGGTCGGCCGGGCAGGTTATGACGCGGCTCGCTATCCCCGCGGACGAAGAACATCCCGGCGGTGTCACGCACGCCACTTAGGGTGATCGCCACCACCTCCCCCACGGAACGAGCCTGGGTGTAGGGCGAAAGCTGGCTGGCACGGTCGAAGAGGTAGCTCGGGTTGAAGGCGAGGAACAGCAGGAAGGGGAGGGCGGTAACGAGCGTGCTCAGGATGAGGAGGCCCCATCCCCCACGCTGCTCCCAGAAACGCCTCCGGTCGACGATGGCCAGCCAGAGCGCCAGCACCAGGACGACCAGCGGAGCCACCCGCGCCGCCAGGTAGGTGAGGGGGGTCAGGCCGAGCGCGATGCCCGCCGCCAGCCAGCGCCAGCGCCCGCCGTGGGTGAGGGCGCCCCAGAGCAGCCAGAAGGCGAGCGTCACCAGAAGCGGCATCGTGTTGACGCGAAAGCCGATCCGGTTCAGGTCGAGGGTCCAGAAGGAGGTGGCCAATGCCACTGCCGCGACGAGCCCACCAGCCCGGCCGAGCAGCTCGCGACCAAGCAGGTAAGTAAGCCCGACGGTAGCAACCCCGCAGAGGGCAGCGGTGCTGCGCAGGGCAAGCATCGTGGGGCCGCTGAGGGTGAAGATAAGGGCCAATAGGTAGGGGAAGAGGGGCTCCTTGTCCCCCCAGTAGACCTGGAGGATGCCCGCGCGGATATCCTGGGCGGCCAGACCGTAGCCAGCTTCGTCACGCCAGAGCCCGGGCGGGACCTGCTCGAGGGCGGGCAGCCGCAGCAGCGCGGCGAGCGCCACCACCCCGGCAAGGAGCAGCCAGTCGCGCCGCTGCCAGGGCTGGCCCGCGCCGGCTCCCCAAGGCCCGTTCACTCCGTCGAGCCGGCCGGACATCGGGCCGAAGTATAGCGGTGTCCCGCCGGTGCTCGTGCCTGACTGGCGGGCTACCGGGGCCGTTAGAATAGTCAGGTGGAACGCTGGGTTACAGTCGAACCGGTTACCTCCGTGCCAGCTCCCACCCGCTGGCCGCGGATGTTCATCGCCCTGAGCGACCCGCGCTTCCGCCGCTTCGTCATCGGGATGCTATTCACCTACATCCCGATGACGATGCAAATGGTGACCACTGGCTACCTTGCCTATCAGCTCTCCGGGCGGGCAACCGACCTCGGTCTCGTGGCCCTCGCGTGGGGAGTGCCGGGGTTGCTGTTAACGCTTGTGGCCGGGGTCATTGCCGACCGTTACCAGCGGCAGCAGATCCTGCTTGTTACTCAGCTGGGGACGGCGCTGGTGACCTTCGTGGTTGCCGTGCTGGTAGCAAGCGGGCTGATTGCCGTCTGGCAGCTGGTGCTGGCCGGAGCCGTGCAGGGCACGCTGTTTGCCTTCAATCTGCCCGCGCGTCAGGGAGCTCTGCCCGAGGTGGTGCCCGAGCGCTACCTCACCAACGCGGTGGCGGTCAACACCTCGTTCTTCAACCTCTGCCGGGTCCTGGGGCCGTCGCTGGCCGGCCTGCTCATCGCCATCCCAGCGATCGGGATCGCGGGAGTCTACGCCCTGATGGCGCTCTCCTTTCTCCTCTCCGCGCTGCTCCTGGTCCGTCTTCCGTTCGGGAAGGCAGCCGCGCCGCGCCCCCGCCAGGCGCTTCTGCGCGAGGTCGGGGCTGGGCTGCGCTACCTCCGCAGTGACCCGGCGCTTTGGGTGCCGATTGCGCTCGCCTTCGTCTTCGTCGGCTTCGGCCTTCCGTACCAGAACCTGCTGCCGGTCTACGCCGCTGCCGTCCTGAACGTCGATGCCGCGGGCCTAGGAGCGCTGATGACGATGCAGGGTGTCGGGGCGCTGATCGGGTCGCTGGCGCTGGGCGCGCTGGCGGAGTTCCGGCAGAAGGGGGTGTTGCTCCTTGCTGCCGGGCTCCTGTTCGCCCTCTTGCTGATCGCGGTGGCCTTCACGGCCCACTTTCTGCTCGCGCTGGTGTTGCTCACCTTTGCGGGGGGGCTCAGCAACCTCTCCATGTCGCTCAACAACACCCTGCTGCTCCTCAATGCCCAGCGGGAGTACGTCGGCCGAGTGATGAGCATCTCCATGTTTACTTTCTCGCTGATGCCATTGATGGCGCTGCCGATGGGGGCGCTGGCGGACCTGGCGGGGCTCACGACTACCTTCGCGGCGGCGGGTGTCCTCGTGATCGTGGGGTCGGCCCTGATTGTGCTCCTGGCGCCACGAGAGGCGGTCTTTCAGGAGCGCTGAAGCCGCTCGGTCGCGCGCAGCAGCCCCGCGAGTTCAAGTCCCTGGCGGACTTTCTCCCGCCCGGCGTCCCCGAGGGGGAGCAAGGGTGCCCGCGGTAGCCCCCCGTGCCAGCCGAGGAGGTCGAGGGCGGCTTTCACCGCGGGGATGCCAAGCTGAGTCGTGATCAGTTCGTTAAGGGGGAGCAGGGTGCGCTGCAGTTCGAGTGCCCGGGCGACATCGTGGCGCGCGATCGCCTCGTCCAACTCGACACAGGCGGTCGGAGCGACGATAGCAAGAGCGAGGATCCCTCCGACGGCACCGGCCAGCCGTGCCGCGAGGTAGGTGCTCGCCGAGCCAGCAAGCACCTTGAAGCGAGGTGGAGCAGCAGCTACCACCTCAGCGACCTTGGCGACGTTCTGCCCACTCTCCTTGTAGCCAGCGATGTTCGGGTGCTGGGCGATCTCCGCGAGGGTGGTAGGGGAGAGATCGACCTTAGCGAAGCTGGGCATGTTATAGGCCAGGACCGGAATAGGCGACGCCTCGGCGACGCGGTGGAAGTGGGTCACGTAGTTCACTAGCTGGTAGGACGGCGAGTAGTAGTGGGGGGTGATCACCAGGGCAAGGTCCGCACCCAGGTGGGCCGCCGCGCGGGTGAGGGCGATCGTTTCCTGGGTCGATTCGCAGCCGGTGCCCGCAATGAGCAGCTTCCCGCGCGGGGTGACAGCACGCGCCCGTTCAATAAGAGCGAGCTTCTCGCGCTCGTTGAGGAGGGTGAACTCACCA
Source organism: Chloroflexota bacterium (assembly GCA_023512725.1). Classification (GTDB taxonomy): domain Bacteria; phylum Chloroflexota; class Dehalococcoidia; order SpSt-223; family SpSt-223; genus JANWZD01. The sequence goes on from JAILZB010000030.1 coordinate 6,426, forward strand.
TTCGAGCCGAGCACCACGTAACCGGCCAGGCCGGTAGTGTTCCAGCGCTGGAGGTTCTGCGCAAAACGGTCAAGGTCGAGCGTGCCTTCCGCAGTGAAGATCGTCGGCACCGGGGGAAATACACCCTGCAGTGGCCTCACGTTGACCTCCTTCCTCGCACCGACCTTTCGCTGGATCGTAGCGGGGCGCCCGCCCGGGCACCAGGTAGCTTACCCTAGCACGCGGGCGGCAGCAGCGACTGCTGCTCCCGGTTGCAGCGGGTATCCCTCAGCGGCGAGCGTGGTCTCGAGTGCGCTCAGCAGGAGGAGGAGGTTGGCCGGCGTTGCCCCGGCACCCATTAGGCCGATACGCCAAGCCTTCCCGCGGAGCGGCCCCAGCCCGCCGCCAATCTCCAGGTTGAAGCGGTCACGGAGGGTCGCGCGCACCCGTGCCTCGTCGAGGTGTTCTGGCACCAGCACGGTGGTCAGGGTGGGCAAGCGGTTCGGCGGGGTCGCAAGGCAAGGCAACCCGAGTGCCTCGAGCCCTGCCCAGAGCGCCTCAGCCAGCTGGCGATGACGCGCGACCCGCTGGTCGATCCCTTCTTCCAGCACGAGGCGCAGCCCCTCGCGCAGGGCGTAGACCATCGCTGCCGGTGGCGTGTGGTGGTAGGTCCGGTTGCCCAGCCAATAGTCCACCAGCAGCTTCAGGTCCAGGTACCAGGACTGGGCGGCGCTCTTACGGCGGCTGACCCGTTCCCAGGCCCGTTCCGAGATGGTCACTGGTGAGAGGCCGGGCGGGCAGCTGAGCGCCTTCTGCGTGCAGCTATAGGCAGCATCGATCCCCCACGCATCGCAGGCGACCGGCACTCCGCCCAGCGAGGTGACGCAGTCGACCAGCAGGAGCGCGCCGTGCTGGTGGACGATCTCGGCGATCTCTTCCAGGGGCTGGAGCACGCCGGTCGAGGTCTCGGCGTGGACGAGGGCTACCAGGCGGACCTGGGGGTGCTCGCGGAGGGCGATCCGCACCCGGCCGGGGGAGATCGGCTCACCCCACGGCGCCCGCAGGGGGAACACCTCCGCCCCGGCCCGCAACGCAATCTGGTGGATGCGGTCGCCGAAGTAGCCGTTGACGGCGACGACGACCTGGTCGCCCGGCTCGATCAGGTTGAAGAGCAGAGCTTCCATGCCCGCGGTACCGGTGCCCGAGATGGGGAAGGTCACGCGGTTCGTCGTCTGGTAGACCTGGCGCAGCAGCGCGACCGTTTCATCCATCACGCTGAACCAGGCAGGGTCGAGGTAGCCGACCACTGGCGCGGTGAGGGCGCGGCTAACCCGCGGGTGCACATTGCTCGGGCCAGGGCCAAGCAAGATCCGGCTCGGAGGATCGAGGTCGCGCAGCGGCTGTTCCACGAGGTGTTCTCCCTCCCTGGGAACTAAGAATGGTCCAGGCGGATCTCTGGATAGGCGCGGAGGGACGCCTTGACCAGCGTCACGATCGCCTGAAGGCGCTCGGGGGTCGTCGCCTCGTAGCGGGCGGTCAGCGCTGGCTCGGTGTTCGAGGCGCGGATGAGCGCCCAGCCATCGGGGAAGACCACCCGCACGCCGTCGATGGTGATCGTTTCGTAGTGGGCAGCAAACTGCTGGCGCAGTGCTGCGACGATGGCGAACTTGCGGTCGTCCGGGCAGGGATAGCGCTCCTCGGGGGTCGCGACCATTTGCGGTAGCTCAGCCATTAGCACTGAGAGCGGCCGCGCCTGCTCGGCCAGCCACTGCAGGAACCGCACCGCGGCGTAGGTGCCATCGTCGAAGTCGATGACGGGGTCGGCGAAGATGACGTGACCGGAGAACTCTCCTGCTAGCGCCGCTCCGTGCTCGCGCTGGGCCCGAACCAAGTTGGGGTACCCGGTGCGGGTCATCACCGGGGTGCCGCCCGCGCGCCGAATTTCCTCGCTCAGGACGACCGAGCACTTGACGTCGAAGACGATCGGACTGGGGCGTTGGGCGAGCGCCTGCCGCGCCAGAAAAACGAGATACTGATCTGGCCAGAGGATCTGGCCCCGGTCATCCACCACCCCGAGGCGGTCCCCATCACCATCGAGCGCGATCCCAACCTCTGCTCCGTGGGCTGGGACCGCCTGGCAGAGGTCGACCAGGTTCGCGGCGTCGCTCGGGTTCGGCAGGTGGTGGGGGAAGGTGCCGTCGGGCTCGGTGTGGAGGCCGATCGGCCCGGCACCGAGCTGGCGGAGAGCTGCCAGGGCGGTGGGGCCGGCCACGCCGTTCCCGCTATCGACGACCACCGTCAGCGGACGGGCGAAGCGGATAGTCTGGCGCAGATACGCAAGGTAGGGGGGGATGATGTCGTACGGTTGGACGTTCCCTCCTCCGGGGGCATGCACTTCGCGCAGACTTAGCTCGCGCAGCTGCTGGACTTCGGCGCCTGTCAGCGGCTCACTCTGCGCTCCCAGCCATTTGCGCAGCTTCAGACCGTTGAACTCAGGGGGATTGTGGCTCGCGGTCACTGCCAGGCCCCCGTGGGCCGTAAGGTGCCGGACCGCGAAGGCGACCAGCGGGGTCGGCACCTCGCCGAGGTCGAACACCTCGCACCCCTGGGCGCAGAGGCCAGCGATCAGGGCTGCCGCATAGCGCCCGGAGCTTGGGCGGACGTCTCGCCCCACCACGACGCGCGGGTGGCTCCCCACAGCTCCTTGGAGGAAGCGGGCGAAGCCTTGCCCCAGGGCGGTGAAGACCGCTTCGTTCAGGTCGCGGTCCACCAGCCCGCGGATGTCGTACTCGCGGAACATCAGGGGATTGAGTGCCGGTGCGCTGGCCACGCCTGCCCTCCCGGGCAATCTTGGCGCCTGGCCAGAGAAGCGTCAAGCTCGCGCTATGATTCGTCCGATGGACGAGATCGAGCAACTCGAGCAGCGGCTCCGCGCACTCGATGAGCAGATCGCGCGCCTGCGCCATGAATTGATCTGGCGGAAACGGGGCGTCCGCCCGGGCTACGAGCCGATAGGGCTGGAAGAGCTGGAAGCGCGGTACCTTGCCCTCAGCGATGAATTTACCGCCACCTGGAAGCGCTGGCAGGCTGCCAACGCCGTCAACGATGCTGCCGAAGCCGGGCGGCCGCCTACTGCGGACCCCGGCAGCCCCGCTGCTTAGAGGGTCAGCCCGCCGTCGACGGAGATCACCGCGCCATTGATAAAGCTGGCGTCATCGGAAGCGAGAAAGGCGTAGACTGCGGCCACCTCCTCCGGCCGACCGAGCCGGCGCAGGGGGGTGCGCTCCTCCAGCGCCTGGACGACCTTCGCCGGCACGGTGGCAACCATGTCGGTAGCGATGAAGCCGGGGGCGACCGCGTTCACCCGGATGCCGCTCGGCCCAAGTTCGCGGGCGAGGGTCTTGGTCATGGCGATCACCCCGGCTTTGGTCGCGGCGTAATTCGCCTGGCCGAAGTTGCCAGCGAGGCCGACGATCGAGCTGGCATTGAGGATGACCCCGCTGCCACGTGCGATCATGGCGGGGGCGACGGCCCGCGAGCAGAGCCAGACCCCTTTCAAGTTGACGGCCACGACAGCATCGAACTGATCTTCAGTCATCTTGACGGTCCGAGCATCGCGGGTGATGCCCGCGTTGTTGACGAGGATATCGACGCGGCCCTCCTGGGCGAGCACGCGCTCGACGGCAGCCTGGACGGAAGCGGCATCGCTGACATCGAGTTCGAGGGCGAAGGCCCCCTCGCCGATCGTCGCGGCAACTTCTTCGCCGCGGGGGAGGTTGAGATCGGCGATGACGACGATCGCCCCCTCGCGCGCGAAGCGCTCGGCGGTCGCCCGGCCGATCCCCTGGGCTCCCCCCGTAATGAGCGCGACCTTGCCTTGCAAACGCATCGCATGGGCTCCTTTGGCCGGCTCGCCGGCCAATTGCGAAGAGTGGTAGTGGGATGCGGTCAGTCTGAGCGCGGGGCCAGCCAGGCGTCGATCTGGGGCCAGGTCCGCTTGCGGGCGTTGCTACCCGCCATGATCCCGATGTGCCCGCCGGGGATTTCGAGCAAGGTCTTCTCGCGGCTGCTGACGCGTTCCAGGATCGAACGGGACTGGACGGGCGGCACGATGTGGTCGTTCGTGGCTACCACATTGAGCAGGGGCACCTGGATCCGGCCGAGGTCCACCCCCTGCCCTTTCATCTGGAGCGTGCCTGCCATCAGCCGGTTCTCGCGATAGAACCAGACAACCCACTCGCGGAAGGCGGCTCCCGCGAACGGGGTCAGGTCCGTCACCCAGGTGTTCATCGCCTGCCAGGACTCGACCGCGCTCGGATTGTCGAGGTTTTCCCAGAGGCGCAGGTAGGTGCCCAGGAAGTTCTCGTACGGTTTGAGCAGCTTGTTGCCGAAGTCGATCATCTCGCCGGGAACGTTCCCCAGCGTGGTAACGAGGGAATCGACATCGAAGTACTGGCTATCCAGCCAGATGCTGTAGGGCACGGCGTGGCGGTCGGAAAAGTCCAGCGGAGCAGTGAGCAGGATGAGATTCTTGACCCCTTCGTCCTGGCCTCGCACTGCCGTGTAGATCGTCACCAGCGTCGCGCCAATGCACCAGCCGAGCAGAGTGAACTCGGCCTGGCCCGCATGGGCCTTGAGCTTACGCACCGCGCGTGGCAGGAGGTCGAGGGCATAGTCTTCCAGTCGGAGGTGCTGGTCCTCCGGCCCCGGCGTGCCCCAGTCGATCAGGTAGACGGAATAGCCCTGCTGGAGCATGAACTCGACGAAGCTGTTACCGGGGCGGAGGTCGAAGATATACGGCCGGTTGATCAGGGCGAACACTAACAGAAGGGGGACACGGTGGCGTCGCTCAGGTGGGACGTGGGGAAAGTAATGGTAGAGGGTCGTCTTATTGAGCGACCAGATTGCCTCGCGGGGGGTCTGGGCAACGCGTGCCCGCAGGCGGCCACTGGCAAGCTGGGCGCCCGTCTCAGCCCGGCGCACCAGCCGCTCGATCTCACGCCGGAGGCCTTCGAGGGCGGCATCGGTGCCGGGAGGCGGTGAAGTGGTCATGACGCTGTTCCTTGGGTAGCCCGGCCACGGCGCCGCGGCGGGCGCGCAGCCGCGGGATCGGGCGCTGGGGCAGGGCGGTTGGCCAGCGCCAGGAGAAGTGTATCCAATTTCTGGTGCAGGCTGGCAAGTGCCTGGTCTACCCGGTCGAGCCGGGCGTCCAGGTCGTCGAGGCGGAATTCGACGTTGGTCAGTCGGCGCGCCAGCGAGACGACTTCCTCCCGCGACGGCATATTCAGGCGGGCGAGGGTCGCCTCCATATACTCGCTGAACGCCTTCTGGATCGGGCCGGTGGTGGCGAGATAGGCATCCAGGTACGCCCCCATACTGCGGGCGAAGGTCTCGGTGCCGACGAACTCGGCCAGGGCCCGTGCCCAGCGCTCGGTGACCGCCTCGCGTGCTTCTTGCCAGGCGGTAAAGGGGTCTTTTGGCGCTTCAGCGCGCTCGGCCAAGCTGTCTCCTCCTGCCGCTGGCGAAGTCCGGCGATTTAGTCGCGCGCAGTAGTGTACTGCCTCTGGCCCTGGTCCTGCCGGCGGCGGGCGCCGTACCCTCCCCGCCGGTTCCTTTGCCTGGACGCCGCCTCTGCCTCTTCCCGATACTCTCCCGGGGAGATCGGCGAGTGGCTGGGCAACGCCCCGCGAGCACAGTGCTCCCGAGGGCTCCAAGCAGCGCGGGAGGACTAGCCCAAATGACAGCACTTCGGCGAACAGCCTGGACGCGTACCTGGCGCGAGGTGGGGCTGGTGGTGGCCTGGTGGCCACTCGGCTGGGCGCTGGTGGTGGTTGCAGTGGAACTGGCCCGGGCCCGGGTGGACCCTGGCCTGCTCGCTACCCTGGCTGTCCTCGGCCCGCTCGGGACGGCGCTGCTGCTTGCGCTCTTCCGCGCTGGCGAGACCCTCCGCTGGCACCCCGGCGCCGACCGGGCAACCCTCCTGACAACCCTGATGGCCGACCTGGTGGTGCTGCTGGCCAGCCTGGGGCTCGTGTGGCGCACTCCGTGGAATGCTGTGCCGTTGCTGGCGCTGGCCGCGGTGGCGTTGGTGCTGGCGCTGGTGAACCTGACGCGTGGGAGCGCGGGGCCCGCAGCGCGCCGGCGGGTAGCGCTCGCGGTGCTGGCTAGCCTGCTGCTCGCTGGCGGTGGGGGCGCGGCGATCGTCGCGAGCGCGCTCAGTGCCCTCCAGCAGACTGGTGGGCACGCCCTCAGCCGCGAGCCTCCCCCGCCCGCCGTCCGCTGAGGGCGTCCCGGCCCGAGAGAGCAGTGAGGGGTGCGGTTGCCAGCCCCCTGGCCCCTCCGTTACAGTCTCCCCGCAGTGGCGCCGCCTGGCGCCAGGAGATGGCATGACCCGTGCTCCGCTCTATCCCTTCAGTGCCGTCGTCGGCCAGGAGCAGATGCGCCTCGCCCTCCTGCTGAATGCGGTCTCACCGCTGATCGGGGGGGTGCTCATCCGCGGGGAGAAGGGAACGGCGAAGTCCACCGTGGCACGGGCGCTGGCGGCTCTACTTCCGGAGCAGCCAGTAGTGGTGGGGTGTCCCTTTGGCTGCGCACCGCCGGAACTCTGCGGCGAGCATGCCAGCGCCCAGCAGCGGGGCGAGGCGCTGTCCCTCACCTCCCGCCCGGTGCCGGTGGTGGAACTGCCGAGCAATGCGACAGAGGACCGGCTCGCGGGCACGCTCGACCTGAGCGCAGCCCTCCAGGAAGGGAAGAAACGCTTCGAGCCCGGGCTGCTGGCCGCTGCGAACCGCGGCATCCTCTATGTCGACGAAGTGAACCTGCTGAGCGACCACCTGGTGGACCTCCTGCTGGATGCCGCGGCCATGGGGGTCCACACGGTGGAGCGAGAGGGAGTCTCCTTCCAGCACCCGGCGCGCTTTCTCCTGATCGGCACGATGAACCCAGAGGAAGGGGAGCTTCGCCCCCAGCTGCTGGACCGCTTCGGCCTCTGTGTCGAGGTGAGGGGGCTGGCCAGTGTGGAGGAGCGGGTCGAGGTGATGCGCCGCCGGGCGGCGTTCGAAGCCGACCCGGTGGGCTTTGCTGCCCAGTGGGCCACCGAGGAGCAACGGCTGCGTGACCAGATCGTGCGCGCCCACACCCTGCTGCCGCACGTCCAGGTCGAGGAAACGCTCCTGCGCTTGATCGCCACGATCGCCCTGGAGCTGGGGGTCGATGGCCACCGCGCGGACCTGGTGGTGCTCCGGACGGCGCGAGCGCTGGCTGCCTACGAGGGTCGGCTCGCGGTGACACCCGCGGACGTCCGCCGGGCAGCTGAGCTAGCACTGCCCCACCGGCTGCGCCGCCGGCCTTTCGAGGAGCCGCGTGAGCACGCCGAGCGCCTGCAGGAGATGCTCGAGCGCCATTGTCCGACAGGTTCAGTGCCACCGCCGGACGAGCACGTGTCGGGACCGCTACCCGATCCGCCGCTCCCGCCGGCAGAGCGGAGCAGGGGGGAAGGGTGGGATGACCGACCACCCGCTCCGCCGAGCCTTCCGCCCACCAGCGCGCCACCTGACCGGCCCGCTACCATCGGCTCGCCTCTCGCCCTGCCGGATCTCCCGCTCGTCCGCGACCGCCAGCCTCGGGCCAGCGCTGGGCGCCGCGAGCAGTCGCTCACCAGCGAGGCGCGCGGGCGGGTGGTGCGCGCTGCCTTCCCCCATCAGCCGACCGACGACCTGGCGCTTGCGGCGACCATCCGCGCAGCAGCGGCCCATCCGCCGGCACCGGGAGCGGCCCTGGCAGTCTCGGTCGAGCCGGAAGACCTGCGTCAGAACGTCCGCCAGCGCAAGGTCGGTGCCGAGATCCTCTTCGTGGTCGATGCCAGCGGCTCGATGGGGGCCCAGCGCCGAATGGAGGCTGCGAAAGGGGCGGTGCTCACGTTGCTGACTGAGGCCTATCAGCGCCGTGACCGGGTGGGGATGGTGGTCTTCCGGGGGCAGGGAGCTGAGCTGCTCCTGCCGTTCACTGCCAGCGTGGAGGTCGCTCACCGTCAGCTCCGTGCCCTTCCCACCGGAGGGCGGACGCCCCTCGCCGCGGGGATCGCTCGGGCGCTCCAGCTGGTCCGGCAACCGCAACCTCGGGCCAAGCGCGCTTACCGCGTGGTCGTGCTGATCACGGACGGCCGCGCGAACGTTCCCCTCGCAGATGGCTCACCGGTCGAGGACGCGCTTCACCTGGCCCGCCAGCTGGGGGAAAGCGGCGTGACCACGCTCGTGCTCGATCCCGAGAGCGGCTTCCCCAGCTTTGGACTGGCGCGCCAGCTTGCTGAAGCTGCCCGCGCGACCTATGTCCGCCTGGCGGACCTGTCAGCCGAGGCGATCGCCGCGCGGGTCCGCCAGCTCTGCTGAGGGCTGCTCCGGGCCAGGCCTTGAGAGCTCGCGTACGCTAGGGCCACGGTAGCCACCACGAGCGGGCCGCCAAGCGCCAGAATGAGCCACTGCTGGCGTTGAGCCGCGGGGTCGGTGGTGCCCTTGCCTCCCAGGGTGATGCGTAGGTACGGCTCCGCGACTGGTTTGAGCGAGATCCGGCCATCCAGCAGGCTGTCTGGCGGCGGCGTGCCCGGTGGTGGTGGGGGCGTGAGGATGAGCAGCGCCGCAAGCGCTCCGCCTGCTAGGGTGGCTGCACCGCCGACGAGAGCGCCCCAGCCCGCCCGCCGCTGGCGTTCTCGCGGGGGAACCGTGGCGTGCCCCGGGCGCCAGAAGAGCCAGGAGAGCCAGAGGGCAAAGGCGACCATGTTGAGCACGGTGCCGAGCAGGGCAAGCTGCTGAGAGTCCACCCAGGCAGCCAGCGGCTCGGGCAGCCAGCTTGCGGTCCAGCTCGCGAGCAGGGTAGGCAGCTGGGGCTCCAGGAGGGGGTCGTGGAGGGCGAGGTTGGCGAGCATGCTCAGGCTGAGCAGCAGATAGACCACCAGCAAGCGGACGCTCGCCGGCCAGCAGAGGGCGAGCAGCGGGAAGACCAGAAAGGCGTGGTTCTCGTGGACCTGGGTGGAGAAGAGGAAGAAGGCGAGGCTGAGGAAGCCGGCCGTCCCGAAGAGCGTCTCCCGGCTCGGGTCGCCGAGCATGGTCAACTGCCCCAGGGTGAAGGCGGCAAGGAAGAGGAGCAGCCCGACGGTCTGATAGTTGAAAGGGCCACCGACGATCGCGCTATCGGCGACGAACAGCCCGGGCTGCCCCAGCACCAACCACCAGAGGTTGTGGGCGTTGGCCGTGACCACGGGCATCACGCGCGAAAAGTTGATGAACACTGAGGCCATCTCCCAGCCCCGGCCGGCAGCGAGATACGGCCAAACCACGAGCAAGGCAGCGGTGAGGAAGAACACGCTCCCGCTCAGGACTTTGGCGAAGCCATGCCGCCGCCAGGTGACCAGGAGCAAGGCGGGGAGATAGACCCAGGCCTGCGGCTTTGCCAGCGCCGCGAGGGCGAAAGCGGCCCAGCCGAGTTCGGGCCAGCGGCCGAGGAGAAAGAGGAGCCCGATCACGACGAAAGCACTATGGTAGGAATCGGGCTGAGCCCAGTAGACCAGGTCGAAGAGCACGGCGGGGTTCGCTGCGTAGAGCATGGTTGCTGCCACGGCCGCGAGGTGCCCCTTCCAGCGGACGGTCGACCAGTAGATGATGCTCGCGAGCAAGGCGTGAAAGCCCACCACCGGCGTACGAACCACCGCTTCCACCCAGAAGCCATCCTCGGGCCAGAGGCCAGCCAGGGCAGGGGGTGGCTGGGGTAGGGCGGTCAGCAGCTGGCCGACCAAGTGGTAGAAGTACGGCATGAGCGGCGGGTAGATGACGTACTGGGCTGGGAAGAGCCCAGCGTAGGCCGCCTCCACGCCGTTGGCCGTCAGCCAGGCGATCCAGAGGCGGAAATGGCTCATGTCGTGGTCCGGATGGCTGGGCAGTGGCAGCAAGCGGACGGCAGGCAGGAGTGCCAGTCCGAGGGTGAGGAAGAAGAGCCCTCCCTGCCAGCAGAGCGGCCAACCAACCTGGCGCAGCATGCGCGCGAGCTGGCGCATAGTCCAGCGCACCAACCTGCGGGCTACTGCCGCGGGCCGCGGGCGCGCCTGGGGCAGCGGTAGGCTCAGGGCCATCAGCGGTCGGTGGCAGGCGCCACGGGGCCAGGGCGCCGTCGGCCACGTGCCCGCAGGCTGGGGTCGAGCCAGGCCTGGAGGCGATAGCGGAGCGTGAGCAGGACCATGTTTGTGCCAACGATCAGGGTGCGGCGGAAGGAGCCGGTGATCTTCGAGGTGCCGAGGCGGCCACGGTAGTTCACCGGGATCTCGATCACGCGCAAGTGCTGGAGCAGTGCCAGGATGACCATCTCGGGCAAAAAGTGCGCGCCACCGACTGTCAGCCGGGGCCGCAGCCGTTCCAGGGCTGTTCGGCGGACCAGGCGCAAGGTGCACCCACAGTCGGAAAGGCTGGGCCCATCGAACAGCCACTGGATCAGTTTAGCCACCAGCACATTCCCCACCCGCAGGAACCAGCCCATGTTTGCCTCGTGCCAGATCAGCTCGCGGGTGGTCCGGGTGCCCAGCACCAGGTCAAAGTCGGCAGCGTAGGCGAGTAGCTTGATGACGTCGGCGCCGACGAAGGTGCCATCGGGCTCGGCCAGAATGACCAGGTCACCGCTCGCCTCGGCGAGCCCGCGCTGGAGGGCGTAGCCGAAGCCCTGCCGTGGTTCGGCGACCACCCGCGCCCCAGCCGCTCGCGCCAGGTCGGCCGTGCCGTCACGCGAGTTGTTATCGACGACGATGATCTCATCGACATAGCCGGTGGCAAAGAAGTCGTGAATGGCGAGGGCAACCCCCGCGGCCTCGTTATAGGCCGGGAAGACCACGGAAACCCGCTCGCTTCCCCACATCCTACGGCTTGCGGATGGCGACCACGTTATGGGCGGCGAAGGTACGCACGATCGGTGTGCGCTCGAGCAGCGCTTCCAGCCAGCTAGCGAGCGGGAGCAGCGGAGCCGGCACGAAATCGGGCAGGAAGCCGAGGCGGTGAACCTCGACCTGAGCGTTCTGGGGCAGGGGAGCGAGCAGCTCACGCAGCGGGATCAGGCGCTCGGAGCCATCGTCCTGGGGCACGCGCCGCATCAGGAGTGGCCAGTAGGGGTTGAGGGGGTTGTGGTCCCAGAGCACGGTGAGGCCACCAGGCCGGGTGACGCGGACCATCTCGCGGATGGTGTTTGCCACGCGGCTTGGCTCGACGACATGGTGCAGCAGGGCCACGCAGATGACCACGTCGAAGCGGTCGTCGGGAAACGGCAATTCATCCGATCGCCCGGCGGCAACGATGGCAGGACAGCGCTCGCGAAAGACCTCCAGCATTCCCACCGAGGCATCACAGCCGAAGACCCGATAGCCTGCGGCAGCAAAGGCGGCTGCCAGGTGGCCTGTCCCACAGCCGACATCGAGGAGGTCGCCCTGGGGCTGGCGAGCCTGGACGAAGCCGAGCCGCTTGCGGCGGTAGTGGGCCATCACGTGGGCGGGCAGGGCCGTATCGTAATGGCGGGCGACGGCATCGTAGAGCACGGTCGTCCGCTCCTGGCTATCTCCGGCGAGCAGGAAGGGGATCCCCCGGAGGATTGGAAACGTTGCCAGGCAGCCGCCGCAGCGGATGTGCTCCCCGTCGCGGAAAAGCGCCGAGCGGCAGGTCGGGCAGGCGAAGCTGCCAAGCTCCGGCACGGTGGTGGGTAGGCTGGTCACGTGCCGCATGATAGCAAAGTGCAGGGGATGGGTGAGGCCGCTGCCTCCTCAAGAGGCAGCCACCGCTGGTCGCTCCCGCCCCCGGGAGCGGCTGCTGACAGGGAGTGAGCGCCGCGGCACAGCCCCGGCCGGGGCCGCCGCCCGAGGGAGCGGGCGCTGCGCCGGTGCCGCTTAGCCGACCCGAAAGATTGCGTCGAAGTTCTGGGCGTTCGAGGCGTACCAGAGGAAGCCGCGGATGTTCGGCTGCTGGACCACGAAGGTGGGGATCGCGAGCAAATCGATATGGGCGACTTCCTGGTAGAGGATGGCGATCGCCTGGCGCAGCAGGGCTGATCGTCGTGCGCGGTCCGGCTCGAGCTGGACCTGCTCCATCAACCGCTCGTAGGCTGGGTTGCACCACCAGGGGTTTGGGCGCTGGCAGTCGTGGGTGGTGCGCTGGTTCTGGCCATAGGCGCTCTCGGCCTGGGTAGTCACCATGAAGAGGTCGCCCTTCTGTTGGCCGGCCCGGCCGTAGAATTTGTCCAGGAAGACGGCCAGTTCAAGCGAGCTTACCGCCGCCTCTACTCCCACCGCGCGCAGGTAGCTCTGGAGCGCAGTCGCCACCTGGGGGTTAGTCGTCTGGGGGGTGAACTCGATCCCCACGGGGAGGGTGAAGCCGTTCGGGTAGCCCGCCTCGGCCAGAAGCTGCTTCGCTCGCGCTGGGTCGTAGGGATAGGGGCTCAGTTCGTCGTTCCAGCTCAGGCTCTCGGGGACGGAGAACTGACTGACCGGCCGAGCATACCCCCGGTAGACGGTAGCCGCGAGGGCGGCGCGGTCGACGGCATAGTTCAGGGCCAGGCGGACTCGTCGGTCGGTGAGGGGGGTGCCACGCTGCTGGTTCTCAGCCTGGGAGAAGAGCGCGTAGTTGACGCCGGAGTACCGCGTTTCGATCTGGGCGCTGCCTTTGAGGAGTTCGACCTGGTCCGGGCTGAGATTGCCCAGCAGGATGTCCAGCTCGCCAGTGCGAAAGCCCGCTACCATCGCCGTCCCCTCGGGGATCGAGCGGAAGAGCAACTCGCTTGGCTGGGCAGCGCGGTAGGGGTGCGGCGTTGCGCGTTTGCGAAAGCGGACCAGGTCGCCCCCACGGAACTCGACCAACTCGTAGGGGCCGGAGCCGATCGGCTTCGTGGCGAAGCCATCCCGGCCGACTTCCTCGTAGTAACGGCGGGGCAAGACCCAAAGCCCAGAGAGAGCGGGGAGCACACTGGCATCTGGGACCTTCATCTCGAAGTCGACCATCCGCTCATCGACCGCGCGCACGGTCGCGACGTTGACGAGGGCAGCCGCGATTGGCCAGCGATTGGCCAGCGCCGTCTGAGCGGTGAAGGCGACGTCGTGAGCAGTGAGGGGGTCACTATTCGAGAAGACCAGCCCGGGGCGTAAGGTGAAACGCCAGACCGGCCCGGTGAGGAGCTCCCACTGCTCAGCCGCCCAAGGGAGGGCATCCGAGGCCCGGTCCAGCCGGATGAGGGCATCGTACAGAGCGCTGTAGACCGGGTAGTTGGCGGCCGAGGACTCTGGGCTCAAGGTTGCGGGCAGCCCGATCTGGGCGATGGTGAACGTCTGGCGCACAGCCCGCCGCTCTCCGACCGGTGCCGCTGGTACGTCGGGCGCTGGTGTGCAGGCGAGGAGGAGAACAATCCCTACCAGGGTGACCAGCATCCGGACACGCGTTCGTCTGGCCATCCACTCCCCTTTCTGCCCGCTGCTCGAATCGGGCACGCCCGCGCCACGTCCTCTCGTAGCCAGGATACAACATAAGCGTGCTCGGCGGGCATTTTCCTGGCTCCCGCCCGGTGCGCTACGCTTGGGAGCGCTCGATGCCACCAAGGAGGTGCCGGTGCCGAAAGCTGTGGTCTTGCTGAGCGGCGGGGTGGACAGCACAACAACCCTTGCCATCGCGAAAGCGCAGGGCTTTTCAGTGGCGGCGCTGACGGTCCACTACGGGCAACGGCACGCGGTCGAGGTAGCGGCCGCCCAGCGGGTGGCACACCACTTCGGGGTGACCGAGCATCTCGTCCTCACTGTGGACCTGCGTCCGATTGGCGGCTCGGCCCTCACGAGCGACCTGGCAGTCCCGAAAGGACGCCCCGTCGATCAGCTCGCTGATATCCCGGTGACCTATGTTCCCGCCCGCAACACCATCCTGCTCGCACTGGCGCTCGCCTGGGCGGAGGTGATCGGGGCGCAGGACCTTTTTCTTGGCGTCAACGCGCTCGACTACTCGGGCTACCCGGATTGTCGGCCGGAGTTCATCGCCGCCTTCGAGCAGCTCGCCAACCTGGCCACCCGCACAGGGGTGGAGGGGACAGCCCGCTTTCGGGTCCACACGCCCCTCATTCACCTCACCAAGGCTGCGATCATCCGGCGCGGAGTGGAGCTCGGCGTCGACTTCTCGCTCACCCATAGCTGCTACGATCCGCTGCCAAACGGGGCACCGTGTGGCGCGTGCGATTCCTGTCAGTTGCGCCGCAAGGGCTTTGCTGAGGCTGGTATTCCAGATCCGCTGCCCTACCCGGCGCCCAGCCACGCTGCGGAGAAGGAAACGTGACCCAGCCGAGCGCGCCCCCCATCCTCGATGGCCACGAGGACTTCCTGACCGCGATGGTACGGCAGCAGCGGGACTTCCTCAGCGAAAGCGCCACCGGCCACGTCGACCTGCCGCGGGCGCAGCGAGGGGGGTTGGGGGGCACCTTCGTGAGTGTGTTCCTCACGAACGAGCAGGCTGAGCTGAATGCCACAGGCGCTGCCATCCAGCAGATCGACCGCTTCTACGACCTCTGCGAGCGCTCCCAAGGGAAGGTCCGGCTGGTCCGGACCGTCGCTGACCTCGATGCGGCCTGGGCAGCTAGCGCCTTCGCTGGGATCCTCCACTTCGAGGGGGCAGACCCCATCTCGCCTTCGCTGAAGGAGCTGCGGCTCTTCTACCAAGGCGGCCTGCGATCACTCGGGATCGTCTGGAGCCGGCCGAATGCGTTTGCGAGTGGGGTCAGCCTGCGCGGCCCTTCGCCGACCACGGGGCTGAGCGAGCGGGGTTATGCCCTGGTAGAGCAGTGCCAACGGCTCGGCATCGTGCTCGATGTCTCGCACCTGAACCCGGAGGGGTTCTGGGACCTCGTCCGGGTGATCGACCGGCCATTCATCGCGTCCCACTCGAACGCTGCCGCCCTCAGCCCCCACCCCCGCAACCTGACCGACGAGCAGATCCGCGCCATCGCCGAGAAGGATGGCACGATCGGGATCACCTTCTGCTGTGCCTTCGTCCGTCCCGACTGCGCGCTAAACCCTGACACGCCGCTCGAGCTGGTGCTGGCCCATTTTGAGCACATCATCCGCCTGGTGGGCGACCGCCACGTCGCGATCGGGAGCGACTTCGACGGTGCAACCATGCCCCGGGCGCTGGCCGATGCCGCCGCCCTGCCCGCCCTGGTCGAGGCGTTTGAGCGCCGCGGCTGGAGCAGCGAGCGGATCGAGCGGGTCTGCTTTGGGAACTTCCGGCGGGTGCTGGCTGCGGTCTGGCGTTAGCCGCCTGCGACGGCAGGAATGATGCTCACCTCATCCCCCGTCCGGATCGGGGTCTGGAGCCCTGCGAGAAAGCGGACATCCTCACCATTGACGTAAATATTGACAAAGCGTCGCAGCTCGCCCTGGTCATCGCGCAAACGCGTGCCGATGCCGGGAAACTGGCGGTCGAGGGCATCGATCACCCCGCGCACGTCTTCGGCGGTCACCTCGACCTCGCTCTGCTCGTTCGTCTGGGCGCGGAGTGCCGCCGGAATGCGGACACGGATCGTCGCCATCGTCAGCTCCTTGTGGGTGGCAGTGTTAGGCGGGGACCAGCTCACGGGCCTGGAAGGCGGCCTGGAACGCAGCGAGCGTAGGCCGGATCCGGACGGGCTCCGCCAGCTGGCCATCGAGCGCTTCCATCGTCTTGAGGCCGTTGCCCGTGAGGTAGGCAACGGTCGTCCCGTCGCGAGCGAGGACGCCGCGCTCCACCAGGTGCTTCAAGACGGCGATGGTCACCCCGCCGGCTGTCTCGGCGAAGATGCCTTCCGTCTCGGCCAGCAGCTTAATGCCCTCGATAATCGCCTCGTCCGGCACCGCGGCGGCGCCCCCACCGGATTCTTCCATCGTCTTGAGGGCGTAGTAGCCGTCCGCGGGGTTACCGATGGCGAGCGACTTGGCGATCGTGTTCGGGTGGACCGGCCGGATGGTGAAGGTCCGCTGGGCGTAGGCGGTGGCAATGGGGCTGCAGCCCGCCGCCTGGGCGCCCCACATCCGCGGGCGCCGGGGAGGGATGAGCCCGATCTGCGCGAGCTCGTTGAACCCCTTCCAGATCTTAGTGAAGAGCGAGCCAGAGGCCATCGGCACCACTACCTGGTCGGGGGCCTGCCAGCCGAGCTGCTCGGCCGTTTCGAAGGCGAGGGTCTTGCTCCCCTCGGCGTAGTATGGCCGCAGGTTGATGTTGACGAAGGCCCAGGGGTAGCTATCGGCGATCTCGCTGCAGAGGCGGTTGACGTCGTCGTAGGTCCCTTCGATGGCGACCAGGAGCGGGTTGAAGACAAGAGCGCCGTAGATCTTCCCCAGTTCAAGGTCGGACGGGATAAAAACAACCGCCCGCTTGCCGGCTCGGGCAGCATGGGCGGCGACGCTCATGGCCAGATTCCCAGTCGAGGCACAGGCGATGGTATCAAAGCCGAATTCGAGGGCTTTGGTGACCGCCACTGAGACCACCCGGTCCTTGAAGGAGTAGGTCGGGTTGACGCAGTCGTTCTTGAGGTACAGCCGCTCCAGGCCGAGGCGACGGGCGAGGTTCTTCGCTTCCACCAGGGGGGTAAAGCCGGTGTTGATTTCGATGACCGTCTCGCTAGCGACCGGGAGCAGTTCACGGTAGCGCCACATGGTCAGCGGTCGAGAGATGATCCGGTCGCGGGTGAGCTGGCGGGCGATCGCCGCGTAGTCGTAGCTGACCTCGAGCGGGCCAAAGCAGAACTCACAGAAGTACGTGGGCGCGATCGGATATTCTCGGCCGCACTCGCGACAATGCAGCCCCCGGATGTTGCTCACTCGTCCTCCTCACGGTTCGCGGGCGAGAACCCAGTTAAATCAAAGAGCCTCTTCGGACTGGAAGAGGCTCATCAAGCGTTACAACTCATCTTGCGGATGACCGCTGGGACCATCCGCCGGAATTGGCACCCGCTGTCTCGCGCGCCTCGGCCTGCGAGACTGGGTTGCCGGGCTTCATCGGGCCGTCTTCCCTCCACCTCTCTTGATGAGCCGTATTGAGTTGTCGCGCCTAAGCGAAGCGCTCCTTGGGCGATGTTTCCCAGGATGGTACCACGCGAGCGGCGGGGCGTCAACGTGGAACCTGCCCAGAGCGTTCTGCTATCCTTGGACGGTGAAATTCCTCCAACTGGGGAGGGCAGGGGAATGGCCGCTGAGCAGGACCCTCCCCGCACCGGCACCCCCTTTGCTGCCGGACTGATCGCGCTAGCGATTGTTGTCGCCTGTGTTCTCCCGCCTATCCTCCATTTTGTCACTGGCCCGCTCGGCCCGTTCATCGGTGGTCTCGTGGCGGGCTCCCGGGTGAGTGGCCGCCCGCGTGAGCTTGCGATCATCGCTCTGACGGTCGGGGTGGGGCTCGCACTTTTCACGGGCGGGATTGGTGGGCTCTGGGTGGCAGTTGCCTCCTCCCTGCCCGCTGCCAGCGCGCCGACCCTGAGCTGGCCGGTGCTCGCCGAAGTCAGCGCCGGGCTGCTGGTGTATGGCGCCCTGCTAGCCGGCCTGGGAGCCGCCCTGGCAGCGCGGCTGAAGCGTCGATCGCCGGCCTAAGCTCCACCTGACGGTTCCTTCTTGCAGCGTTTGCGTCGCGGGGGAAGGGGACGGTACGATACCCTCGCCCAGGGAGAAGGATGACCGGTCGGGTGTATCCGCGGAACGGGGCCACCGGCGGCGCCAGCGTCGAGTTTCGTCACGTCTCGAAACAGTTCGAAAGCCAGCGCAATGGGGCGACAGTCGCGGCTGTGAACGACCTCTCCTTCACCGTTCAGCCGGGAGAGATCTGCGTGCTGGTGGGGCCGAGCGGCTGTGGCAAGACGACCTCGCTCAAGATGGTCAATCGCCTGGTCGAGCCTACCAGCGGGACGATCCTCATCGATGGCGAAGACATCCGCAAGATCGATCCGGTTACCCTGCGCCGCCAGATTGGCTACGTCATCCAGCAGGTGGGCCTCTTCCCGCATCGAACTGTGGCCGAGAATGTGGCCACGGTGCCCGAGCTCTTAGGCTGGCCGCGGGAGCGGATCCGGAAGCGGGTCGATGAGTTGATTGCACTCGTGGGGCTCGACCCGGCGAGCTACCGCAACCGCTACCCGGCCCAGCTTTCCGGCGGTGAGCGCCAGCGCATTGGGGTGGCGCGCGCGATGGCAGTCGAGCCACCGCTGATGTTGATGGACGAGCCGTTCGGCGCGGTCGACCCCCTCGTTCGCGAGCGGCTGCAGGACGAATTCCTGGACCTCCAGCACCGCCTGGGCATCACGGTGCTCTTCGTCACCCACGATATTGATGAGGCGATCAAGCTCGGGACGAAGGTCGCCGTCTTTGAGCGCGGAGGGCGACTGGCCCAGTTCAGCCCGCCGGCCGAACTCCTGATGCAGCCGGCCAACGACTACGTCGCCCGTTTCGTGGGGGCTGACCGCGCTCTCAAGCGGCTGGCAGTGATGCAGGTGCGAGAGCTTGGGCTGGACCGCACGCGGACGCTGCCGGAGGATGCGCCCACCTTCACCCCCGAGACGAACGTCCGCGACGTGCTCGCCGCGATCCTCCCTTCTCCCTACCAGGCCGGGGTGGTGCGCACGGCGGAGGGCCAGCCGCTCGGGGTGGTCACCCTCGCCGCGATCGGCGACGTGCTGCGGGCGCAAGCGAGTGGCGCCCCGCCGCGACGGACAGAATGACGATCCACGGCGAGCCGCTGGTCCGCTTCGAGTGGATCGGCGCAAACCTCGGGGTGATCGGGGAGCGGCTCTGGGAGCACCTCGTCCTCACGCTGATCGCCGTGAGTGTGGGCTTTGCGATCTCGTTCGTGTTCAGCCTGCTCATTCACCGGAACAGCCGTCTCTACCTCCCGATCACCTCGGTGGCCGGGGAAGCCGAGATGGGCACGCTGCTGGCCTGGACCGCCGGGATGCGTGCCCCCGAGCCGGAGATGACCTGCGTCTGCTGCGGTTGGCTGGCGGTCTGACGTGGCCGCACCGCGCGAGTGGGCATTTCGTGGGGGGCG
>JAILZB010000296.1 GCA_023512725.1 Chloroflexota bacterium
CTCATGGTACTCCGAACCGCCGCCGTAGGGGTGTCTGCGGTGGCCATAGGTCGAAGTGACGTACCCGAAAGCGGGCCATATGGAGGGCTTGGCGGACATGTACGCCAAGCTCTCGGAGACCGCACCCCGCACTTCTTCGAGACTCTGGCGGCGTGTGCCGATTTCCTGGTACAACTGGCCGAGCATTTCGAGGGCGTCCCTGGCTTCCTGGATGGACGTCCGGCTCACCACGGCGCCGCCCGTGGCTGCGTACGTATCGCCGCCTATTCCTCGCACCGACGCTATCGTGGCGCCCTGGGAGCCCGGCCCCGGAATGACGGGGGACACGGACGCGACGGACTGGCCGTCAGGCTGGAAGGACTCAAGTTCCATCATCTCACGGACCTGCTTATCGAGCTCGTCGAGGATGACCATCCGTTGCTGCAGCGCACCGACCTCGGCCACCAGTTGCTCGATTTGCTCCCTCTGCTCGCGGTTCACAAGTCGCAGCTCCTGGAGCTCCCACATGTTGCTTAACATCGTCTGGTACGACCTGGCCAGGATGATCATGAACAGGAACGTGCAAACGAGAACGTAGCAGATGAACTGGAAGGCGATCGTGCTCAAGCGGAAGGTGAAGACCTTTGTCTCCGCGTGCGGCACTATCATTATGGTGAAGACGTTCCGGTCCCTGCGCGCCAAGCCCCACACCGCTCCCAAAGATGACGAAAGACCACCGGCCGTGTTGGTGCCGAGGGGGAAGCGCGGCAACTATTCTCGGGGTTGGGTTAGGATTCCTCCTGGCCCTAGCGGGCCTGTAAGCCTTTCTTGCGGCTACGGACCTCTTCTTGACCGTAGCGGCCCGGGTCGTTGGCGCAACGTTCGACACAACGGGATGGCGGAATCAGGCGGAATGTCACGGCCGGTATCGATTGGTGTCGAAGAGCGCTGACCGGTGTGGCGTTCCACGTGGAACAATAACGAAACCTTGTTCCACGTGGAACGTCGATTCCCCGGTCGCCTCCTCCGCCTGCATCAGCCGGCGTTTCTTAGAATCAGCTCCACAATTCTCGAGAGGTCTTCCTCAGAGTAGAACTCGACCTCAATCCGGCCGCGCCCTCTATCGCCCACGACACGTACCTTCGTCCCTAGAGCGTTGCGCAGTTGCTCCTCCACGTCGGGGTACGGGGTCGGCCGCGCGGCCGAGGCCTTGGGAGACGCGCGGCGGGAGACGAGAGCAGACGCCTCGTCTTCGGCCTCCCTGACCGACAACCCCTTGTCCACTATCTTCCTCAGAAGGGCCTTCCTCAACCCCTTGTCCTGCACTGACAGGAGAGCCTTGGCGTGACCCATTGTCACTCTTCCCGACCGGATCTCGTCCTGTGTCTCCGAATCCAGGCTGAGGAGGCGCAGAGTGTTCGCCACCTGTGGTCGGCTCCGCCCGACGCGATCACGATCCAGGTGCTGACGCAGCCGTGGGTCGTGGCGGTCGTGAAGCGCAGCAACCTGCCGGTCCGCTTCGTCTCCGCGAGCCGGACGATCGAGCAGGTCGAGTTTTAGCCGCGTCTTCAGGAAGCAGAGCTTTCGGAGCGCGCTCTCCTGGGGCGTGCTCCGCGTCGTGCCAGAGGTCCAAGTAGTCGATCAGCGCGCAAACGTCCGCGAGCCGCTCTCGCGCCGCCTTCCAGTGGGGGCGCCAGGAGGCGGCGATCAGCAGGTAGGGGTAGGCGCGGCGGAAGCTGACGTGGCGCAGAAGCTGCTCGCCCATCTGGAAGTGAGCATCGGCGTCGGTGCGGCGAGACTGGATCCGGTTTTCCAACTGGACGCGACGGCGCTCGAAGTCGGCGTTGGCGCGGTATCGCGTCAGCAAGAGGGTGGCTTCCGCCGGTCTTCCCTTCCGCTGTAACAGCCGCGCGAGCGGGACGTAGGGCGCTTCCGCCCAGTTGTCCCAGAGGATCGCCCGCCGGTAGCAGGCGGCAGCCTCGCCGGGATAGCCCCTCCGCTCCAGCACGGCGCCGGCGCGCGTCCAGGGGTAATAGTCGTCTGGCTCCAACTCCACGGCGCGCAGGAGGTGATGGAGCGCCCGCTCGGCGTGGCTGGGGTCCTCGGGTCGGAGCGCCAGGCAAAGGCCGAGAAAGCGGTGAGACTCCACGTCGGAATCCGAGTAGCCGACGGCCCGTTCTAGCACGGGGATGGCAGCATCGAACTGCCGCGTTTCATAGTACATCTTGCCAAGCGCGCGCAGTGGCTCGTGGGCGCGGGTTGCGTCGAGCGCGACGGCGGCCTTAAGCACTCGGGTTTGCTCATCGAACGCGTCGAGCTGGTTGAGCGCGTCGGCCTCGCCCAGCGCCAGGTTCAAGTTGGCGGGATCGCGCCTGCGCCCGCGGCGGAGAACAGCCAGCGCCTCGCGCGGCTTGCCCGCCAGGATGAGGACCTGACCGAGTTCCGCGTAGGCGCCGGAGGAGGCGGGATCGAGAGAGAGGGCGCGCCGTAGCACCGCCTCCGCCTCGGGAAAGCGCCCCCGCGCGCGCAGCGCCCGGCCTCGCGCCCGCGCTGCCTCTGCGGGCTGTCCGACACGGCCATAGGCTTCCGCCAGCAACTCGTCGGCCAGGACCTGCTGATAGCCCTCCGCGGCTGCCCGCAAAAGCAGCGGGATCGCCGTCGCCGCGCCTCCCGCCTGAAGAAAGGCCCGCCCGGCCTCAAACGCCGCCACCGCGTTCGGCGGGTCGTGCGTGCCCAAGTGCGCGAGCCGTTTGGTGCTCTCGGCGCGAAGCCCCGCGTCGCCGGCGCGAAGCCCCGCGCGGGCGTGCCAGTACTCCAGCAGGGGATCGGCACGGGATGGAACAAGGGGACGGGGGACCGCTGCTTTGCCCACCGCCTGGAGGGCAGCTTCCGGCTGCCCCGCGGCGAGCAGGCAGCGCGCCAGGAGCGCCCGCGCCGCGATGTGGCCGCCCATCGCCGCCACACCGCGGCGGGCCCATGCCGCGCCCCGATCGGGACGGCGGCACTGATACCAGGTCATCGCGCCGTCGAGCCACTCATCGGCCTCCAGGCGCGCTCCACTCTCCCGCTCGACCGCCTCCAGCAGCGCCATCGCCGGGTGCCGCTCACCGCGCGTGACAAGCGCCGCCGCCAGCTCCAGCCGCGCCCGGGCTGGCGGCTCCGGCAGTCGCCTCAGGGCCACTTCCGCCTCCCGGCTCCAGCCGATCCGCGCAGAGAGGATGGCT
>JAILZB010000297.1 GCA_023512725.1 Chloroflexota bacterium
GCCTGGAGGTCGACCACGCCCAGGTCGTAGGACAGCTTGGCTTCGTCGAAGTCGGCGAAGGCCATCCCTTCGCCCCGCGCTCCTGGTCGGACGATCGTCATGTAGTAGCAGCCAAGGACCATATCGAGGGTCGGTGCTACCACCGGCTCGCCCGAGCTGGGGGAGAGCAGGTTCTGGGTCGAAAGCATCAGGGTCTTCGCCTCTTCCACCGCTGCCTTCGAGAGCGGCACGTGGACGGCCATCTGGTCGCCGTCGAAGTCCGCGTTGAAGGCGGCACAGACCAGCGGGTGGATCTGGATGGCGCTGCCATCGATCAGCACGGGCTGGAAGGCCTGGATCCCGAGGCGGTGGAGGGTAGGTGCCCGGTTGAGCAGCACTGGCCGGTCGGCGATCACCTCTTCCAGCACATCCCACACCTCAGGGCGGACCCGCTCGACGATGCGCTTGGCGCTCTTGATGTTGTGGGCGTACTGGCGCTCAACCAGCCGGCGCATGACGAACGGCTTGAACAGCTCCAGAGCCATCCGCTTGGGCAACCCGCACTGGCGCAGCTTCAAGTTCGGCCCGACCACGATGACCGAACGGCCCGAGTAGTCGACCCGCTTCCCGAGCAAGTTCTGGCGGAACCGCCCCTGCTTACCCTTGAGCATATCGGAGAGCGACTTCAGCTTATGGTTCGAGCTGCTGGAGACCGCCCGGCCGCGCCGGCCGTTGTCGATCAAGGAATCGACCGCTTCCTGAAGCATGCGCTTCTCGTTGCGGATGATGATCTCGGGCGCCGAGAGCTCGAGCAGCCGCTTCAGGCGATTGTTGCGGTTGATGACCCGGCGGTAGAGGTCATTCAGGTCGCTGGTCGCAAATCGCCCACCATCCAGCTGCACCATTGTGCGCAGGTCGGGCGGCAGCACCGGCAGCACCGTCAGGATCATCCATTCCGGCCGGTTGCCACTCTTCCGGAACGCTTCGACCACCCGCAGCTGCTTGGTGGCGCGTTTTCGTCGCTGGCCAGAGGTCGAATAGATCTCTTGGCGTAGCTGCTCGCGCAGCTGGTCCAGGTCCATCCGGGCCACGATCTCACGTACGGCCTCGGCGCCCATTCCCGCCTTGAAGAGGTGGCTGTACTTCTCGCGCAGCGCCCGGTACTTCTGCTCGTTGAGCAACCCGCGGACGCGCAGCTGCTCGAGGTCCTCGCCGCGTTCCTTCCCTTCCCGCTCCAGCCGCTGGACCTCCGCCTGCAGCTTCTGCTGGAGCTGGGAGACCTCCTTCTCCAGCTCGGCCAGGGCATGCTCGGTGGTGGCATCGTACTGGGCGATGCACTGCTCGCGACGGCGCGTGAACTCCGCTTCGAGCGCCTCGGCCTGGGCTGCTGCCTCACGGGCCAGGTCCTCGAGCCGGTCGGCAGTGATCGCCGCGTCCTCGGGCACGATCACGACCTCCCGGAAGGTGATGGGGGCGGGAGCCGCCGTCCCCAGCTGTTCCCGGAGCTGGGCTTCCAGGGCGCGATGCTCAGCGAGGAGCGCTGCCCGAGCAGTATCCCACTCCTGCTGGAGCTGCTCCAGCTCCGCCTTCTTCCTGGCCTCCGCCTCCGCGCGGAGGGCGTTGCCGCGGGCGCGGCAGTCAGCAATACGCGCTTCGATGGCTGCGCGCTGCTCATCGACCTGCTGCTGCACCTCCGCAGCGATCTTCTCGCGCTCGCGGGCGATCCCCGCCTCGTCCACCCAGGTGATGATGTACTGGGCGAAGTAGAGCACGCGCTCGAGGTCGCGCGGGGAGATCTCCAGTAGCAGTCCCAGCCGGCTCGGGGTGCCCTTGACGAACCAAATATGGCTGACCGGCGAGGCGAGCTCGATATGCCCCATCCGCTCGCGCCGCACCTTGGCCCGGGTCACCTCGACCCCGCACTTATCGCAGACGATCCCCTTGAAGCGAACCCGCTTGTACTTCCCGCAGTAGCACTCGAAGTCCTTGGTCGGTCCGAAGATCTTCTCGCAGAAGAGCCCGTCCTTCTCCGGCTTGAGGGTGCGGTAGTTGATCGTCTCTGGTTTGGTAACCTCGCCGTACGACCAGCTCCGGATCTGCTCCGGGGAGGCAAGCGAGATGCGTACCGCGTTGAAGTCGTTGACTTCGAGCACTGGTTATTCCTCCCGATCGTCCTCAAGGCCGTGCAGGTTGATCCCAAGCTCTGGGATATCGAGCGCAAGGGTGTCCTCGACGAAGGTGATCCGCTCTTCGTCTTCGTTCAGCACCTCGACCGACAGCGCCAGGCTCTGGAGCTCCTTGACCAGCACCTTGAAGGACTCTGGAACGCCGGGCTCCAGGATGTCTTCGCCCTTGACGATCGCTTCGTAGGTCTTGACGCGTCCGACGATATCGTCGGACTTGACGGTCAGGATCTCCTGGAGGGTATGGGCAGCCCCATAGGCTTCGAGCGCCCACACCTCCATCTCGCCAAACCGCTGGCCACCGAACTGCGCCTTCCCCCCGAGCGGTTGCTGGGTGATCAGCGAGTACGGCCCGGTGGAGCGGGCGTGGATCTTGTCCTCCACTAGATGGACCAGCTTGAGCATGTAGATATAGCCGACCGTCACCGGGCGGTCGAACGGCTCACCCGTCCGACCGTCGTAGAGGGTCATCTTGCCGGTGAGCGGCATCGGCAGGTGGTGGGTCCGCGCGAGCTTGAACGCCTCCGCAACCAACTCCTCTCGGCTCAGGGCAGCCGAGTCCACCCCCACTTCCTGTAGCCACAGCCGCAGGCACACTTCCTTGGCGTAGCCCGGCTGGTTGTCATCAAAGACGGCCTCGGCAGCGAACCCCCGCTCAGCCAGCCAGCGTTTCGTCCGCTCGCGAACCTCCAGGCGCGAGAGCCGGCCGTCAGCCGCCCGGTAGGCAGCATCCTGTTCGTTCGCCTTACCGACCAGCCAGGCTCGGGCGAGCGCATCCTCGATCGCGTCCTCGTGGGCACCATCGAAGACGGGCGAGATCTCCCGGAAGCCGAGCACCTGCGCTGCCCACCCGAGGTGGGTCTCCAACACCTGGCCAACGTTCATGCGGCTCGGCACCCCGAGCGGGTTGAGGATGATCTCGACCGGCGTGCCATCGGGGAGGAACGGCATGTCCTCAATCGGCACGATCCGCGAGACCACCCCCTTGTTGCCATGCCGGCCGGCCATCTTG
>JAILZB010000298.1 GCA_023512725.1 Chloroflexota bacterium
CCCTACGACCCTGCCAAAGCGCGGCGATTGCTCGAGGAAGCGGGGGTAGTGGGCGCCAAGCTGACGATCGACCTGCTCCGGAGTGCTACCCAGGCCGAGCCGATCACGCTCTTCGTCCAGAGCCAGCTCCGTGCCGTCGGGCTGGATGTCGACATCAACGTGCTGGGGGACTACGCCGTCTTCCGCGATAAGTTCTACGGCGTCCTGCCGCGGGCACCACTCTTCCCGCCAGGCTTGAACAACCAGCCGCTCATGGACGCTGATGCCGCCCTGACCTGGTTCGCGAGCAACCAACTGGGTGGTGCTCGCCATTACGACAACCCCGAGTTCGACAAGTACTACCTGGCCTCGATGGTCGAGATGGACGAGAACAAGCGTCGCGAGCTGATCTGGAAGGCGCTCGAAGTGTTCTGCGAAGACCCTCCCTACCTCTTTCTGGTTCAGGATCTAAAGGTCTGGGCCTACCGGCCGGTGCTCGAGAACGTCATCAAGCGGGTCGACCGCGAGCCCCGGCTGGATCAGATCCGGCGGGTTGGCTGAGGCAACATGGAGTTCGACCTGAGTGCTTACGCGCCCTTCCAGGCTGAAGTCGAGGCCTGGTGTCGCAGCCAGCACCAGAACGGCTTCTTCCCGCCCCACCGCGCTGGCCGGTCGCGCGCCGAGGCCACGGCCGAGAAGCGGCGGGTCCAGCGCGAGCTGGGCGAACGGGGCTGGCTCTGCGGTGGCTGGCCGGTCGAGTTTGGCGGGGGAGGCTGGTCGAAGGTCAAGCAAGCGGTCTTCAACGAGGTCGCGGCGTACCGCGGCATTCCCGGTACCGGTCGCGACAACGTTGGGGTCTCGACCGTTGGCCCCACTCTGATGATCTACGGTTCCCCCGCCCAGCAAGTAGAGTTCCTGCCGCGGATCGCGCGCGGGGAGATCATCTGGTCGCAAGGGTATTCTGAGCCGAATGCAGGCTCCGACCTCGCGGCGCTCGAGACGCGCGCCGTCGCGGCGGGGGACTTCTTCCTCATTACTGGCACCAAGGTCTGGAACCACTCCCAGGACGTCGATTACATCTTCCTGCTCGCTCGCACCGACCCTGCTGCCCCCAAACACCGCGGGATCACCCAGTTCATCCTGCCCCGACACACGCCGGGCGTCACCGTTCGGCCGATCCTGGATGCCTACGGGGATGAGCGTTGGACCTTGCTGATTCTGGAAGAGGTCCGGCTGCCGCGCACGCTGGTGGTTGGAGAAGTGAACCGCGGCTGGTACCAGGCGGCGACCTCGCTCGATTTCGAGCGCTCGCAGATGGCCTACGTCGGAGCAGCACGTCGCACCCTCGAGACCTTGATCCAGCTCGCCCGCACCCACCAGCGCGGTGGCCAGCCGCTTGCGGCCGACCCGGTTGTCCGCGCTCGGCTGGGGGAGCTCGCCGTCCAGCTGGAGGGCGCGCGCTGGCTTTCCTACCGTGTCGCCTTCCTGCAGGACCAGGGGCAGGTCGGCACGCCGGAGTTCTCCCGCGCGGCCTCGCTCTCGAAAGTGTGGGCCTGTGAGACCCAACAGCGGCTGCAACGCCTGGGGGTCGAGCTGGTTGGCCCCCTTGGCCTTCTCTCGGCTGGCTCGCCCTGGGCAGTGCTGGACGGCTGGCTGGACGAAGAGTACTGGGGTGCGCCCGGCACCACGCTCGCGGGCGGCACCTCCGAGATCCAGCGAAACATCATCGCCCAGCGCGGCTTCGGCCTCCCCCGCGCCTAAGCGCTTGACAGCCTGGCGGGCCTCCCCCTACACTCAATGGTTGAGTGCTGCAACGAATGCATCCTTCAACTGTTCAGGCGGGAGTGCCATGAACCACGCTCCTGACATTGCTCGCCCTGCTGATGGGCCCGTAGCCGGCCAGCGGTTAGCGCTGACCCTCGCCGGGTTGATGCTGACACTCTTCCTGGCCGCGCTGGACGGCACGATCGTCGCGACGGCCATGCCGCGTATCGTGGCTGAGCTGCACGGCTTCGAGAAATATTCCTGGGTCTCGACGGCCTATCTGCTCGCCTCGACGGCGATGGTGCCCGTCGTAAGCAAGCTCTCGGATATTTACGGGCGGAAGCAGCAGCTGGTGACAACCATCATCGGCTTTGTCGCGGGGAGTGCCCTTTGCGGCTTTGCTCAGACGATGGACCAGTTGATCCTCTTCCGGGCGATCCAGGGCCTGGCGGGCGGAGGGCTCTTCTCGCTCGTGTTCGCCGCCAATGCCGATATCTTCCCGCCCGCCGAGCGCGGTAAGTGGCAGGGGCTCTTCTTTGGCATGATCACGGCCGCGACCATTGTCGGCCCGCCGGTCGGTGGCTTTCTGACCGAGGCGCTCTCCTGGCGCTGGGTGTTTTACGTCAATTTGCCGGTCTGCCTCCTTGCTCTCAGCGTGCTGGCGGTGGGCTTTCCTGGGCGGCAGGGGAACGCGCGCGGCAGCTGGCGCCAGATCGACTTTGTGGGCGCGCTCACGCTCGTCGTGGCGATTACCGCCTTGCTCTTGAGCATCCTGGCGGGGACGAGTACCAACAACTGGCTCCAGCCGGAGGTCTGGGAGCTCGGCGCGCTCGCGCTGGCCGCCTTTGCCTTCTTCCTGTGGGTCGAGCAGCGGGTGACTGATCCGATCCTCCCGCTCGGGTTGCTCAAGGACCGGGTCGTTGCCGTCGGGACGGCAGCGTCATTTCTGATCGCCTTCCTGATGGTCAGCACCAGCCTGTATGCCCCGCTCTACATCCAATCGGTGCTCGGGGATTCACCGACGACCTCGGGTTTCACGCTCATGCCCCAGATCTTGACGGCGCTCGCCTTCAACGTGCTGGGTGGGCAGCTCGTCTCGCGGCGCGGCCGCTACAAGCGGATTATGCTCATCGGCTGCTTCTTGCTTCCGCTGGGCCTCGCCTGCCTCGTGCTGAGCGCGCCAACGATGAACCGTCTGCTCGTGGTCGGCTCGCTGATGCTCTTCTCGGCAGGCTTCTCGATGTTGATGCCCCAGCTGAATGTCGCCATCCAGAATGCCCTGCCGCTGCGGTATCTCGGCGCGGGTACGGGCATGGTCACGCTCATCCGCTCGGTCGGGCAGACGATGGGGGCGGCTGTGGCGGCTCGGCGGTGGTGAGCGCCTATCTGGCTACCCTCGCCCGCACCCTTCCGCCGG
>JAILZB010000299.1 GCA_023512725.1 Chloroflexota bacterium
GGAACTGGCTCGTGCCTTCGGCAAAGGGGGGGTCCAGAGCCTCATCATCGAGTCCGTCTTACCCGAGATCGAGGCTGATGCCAATGAACTCCTCCAGCGGATGACCGACGGCCGGTTGCACGTCGGCTTCCAGACCCAGCGCGAGACCCAGCAGGGCAGAGTGGTGGAAACCCTCCAGGTGCTCGTCGGCGATGAACTCGGTACCCGCAGCTACGAGCTGTTCTCCGGTGGTGAATCGTTCCGCGTGAACTTTGCTATCCGGATCGCCCTTGCCAGGCTGCTCGCTCGACGCGCCGGCGCTCGGCTTGAGACCCTCTTCATCGATGAAGGGTTCGGCACCCAGGACGCCAGTGGCCGCGACCGGCTGGTTGAGGCGATCCAGGCAATCCAGCAGGACTTCGCCAAGATCCTGGTGGTGACTCACATCGAGGAGCTCAAAGAGGCGTTCCCCACGCGGATCGAAGTCACCAAAGGCGCCGAAGGTTCGCGCTTTACGCTTTCCTACCGTTAGGTTCGACGCGGGCGGGCAACCGTGCCTCCGCTTCTCGCTCGGCACCCGCAAGTTCGCGTAAGCGCTCGAGGTTGAGCCGGTCGGGGCCGTTGCCGCTGAAGCCGGGGACCTCCAGCAGCAGCGGAAGGTGCGCGAGCGCGGGGTGCTGGAGGAAGGCCCGCAGCCCGGCTTCGCCAATCAACCCCTCCCCCAGGTTCTCGTGGCGATCGCGGTTCGACCCGAGAGGGGCCTTGGAATCGTTGACGTGGACGGCAAGCACCCGCTCCAGCCCCACTGCCCGGTCAAGGGCGGCGAGCGTCGCGGCTACCCCCTCGGCACTGGTGATATCGTAGCCGGCCGCAAAGATGTGGCAGCTATCCACGCAGACGGCAACCCGCTCGTCGGCCAGCTGCGTCACTAGATAGCCCAGCTCTTCGAACCGCCGGCCGATCGTATTGCCCTGCCCGGCGCAGGTCTCAAGGAGCAGTCGTGCTCCTCCCGGCGCCCGCGCCAGCACCGCCTTGAGGTTCGTGGCGCACCGCTCCAGGCCCACCTCCGGGGGGTCCTGCCCACTCGAGCCCAGGTGAATGACCACCCCCAGGGCGCCGAGCCGCTCGGCCCATGCGAGCGTGTCAACGATCGAGCTCACTGTCCGCTCGACCAATTCCGGGTCCGGTGAGGCCGGGTTGAGGAGATAGATCCCGTGAATAATCACCGGCCCGATGCCCCGCTCGGCGAGCCCCTCTCGGAAGGCGACCACCACCTCCGGAGGGTGGTTAGGCGGTCGCCAGGTTTGAGGTGCGGAAACGAAGACCTGGACGCACTCCACGCCCAGTTCCGCTGCTGCCTCTGGCACCCGGCGGAGACCGCCACTGATATGCGCGCCGAAGCGCCCCATCCGCTGCTCCTCTCAGAGGTCCTCGTCATGCGGGGGCACCACATCGCCCCACTTCGGCCCGTAGTACTCGCGGATACGCCAGACCTTGCCGTCTTTCAGCTTGAAGACAAGAAAGAGCGTGCTGCGATCGCGGGTGCCATCTGCCTCGAGCTGCAAATAGCCGGCAAACCCGCCGCTATCCCCACTCACTGCTGGCCGAACAATCTCAAGCTGAATGCCGCCGACGGTGCGCGCACATCGCTGGCGGACCAGCTCCATCACTGCTTCGCGCCCACGGTAGGCACCGTGGGCAAGCTCCTCGCGCGGCGGGAAGTAGAGCACCACGTCTTCGGCGAGGTGCGCCCGCAACTCTTCGAGCGCCCCGGGCTGGCCGGCAAGCGCCGCCTGGTAGGCCCGCACGGCTGGCTGGACCTGCTCCAGGGTGATCGGCTGACCCTGCTGCGCTGGCGGCTCATCGGCGGGGGGCACCGGTGGGTTCCAGCGCTCCCCGAAATGCTCGCGGTAGCGGAACAGCTTGCCCTCGCGCATCTTGAAGCTGATCACGACGCAGCCCCGGTAGGCGCTGCCATCGCGCGTGACAGCCTCGTCGTGGAACTGGAAGGCCACGGTATCGCGGGCCACGAACTCAGCATCGAGGGTGATGAAGAGGCCAGTGGGATACACCTGGCGAACGAAGGCGAACAGCTCCCGGATCTCCGGCCCACGGTATGCCCCCCGCGAGAGGTTCGGCCCCTGAGGAAAGTAGAGCACCATCTCCGGGTGCATGCCGGTCAGAAAACGTTCCAGCGCAGCAACATCACCCGCCAGACCAGCGGTAAAGTCCGCGAAGACGGCGCGGGCACTGGCAAGAGTCTGCTGCTCCAGGGTGGTGTCCACCATCAGGCCTTCCTCCTTCTCGATTCGGCGCCGCGCCCCCTGGGATTGTACGGCCAGGGTGGGCAGCCCTACCTGCCGCTTCCCGAGTGACGCAACGGAGTATAGTGTGCGTGTGAAGATGACAGTTGCTGCAAGCAGCAGGAGGATTGGGTGATCAGCGGCATCTATGAAAACTGCATCGCCACTACCAACCTCGAGGAGGCGCTTCGCTACTGGCACGAGTTCGGCTACGCGCCGATCGCCGAGGGGGCGCTCGCGGCCGCAGCAGCAGGCACTCTCTATGGCCATGCCAGCGCCCTCCGGTCGGTGCGGCTCCAGAACGGGGCCGTCAGTACCCACGGCTTGCTCCGTCTCTTCTCCTGGGAGCAGCTTCGTGATGGCGGGCTTGGCCAGGCTCCCCCGCTCACGGTCGGTGGCCGCTGGTTCATCCAGAATTGCGCCGACATCTGGCTGATCAAAGACACCTTCGATGACCTGCGCTTCTGGGGCGAGAACTACCTGGTCTCTACTCCTACCCGCGCGCAGATGAAGTGGCTGCCCGGCGCACCCCAACGGCCGACCATCGCTAATCGCCGTACGAGCGTCCGCGAGCTGATGGTGCTCGGCGAAGAGGTGCGCCAGGCCTTCTTCCAGCGCTACGGCTACGTCCGCCCGGGCTACGGCACGATCAACGAGCAGGCACCGCTCAAGACGAGCGAGGCCACCCACAGCTCGTTCATCGTGGCCGATGCGAACCAGGGACGGTTCTACGTCGAGGTGCTGGGAATGGTCAACACCAATCCGCTCCACGAGAGCAGCGGCCGCAACCCCGGCAACAGTGAGACCCTCATGATTGACCCCGAACAGACCTTTACCATCCAGGGGTACATGGCAC
>JAILZB010000300.1 GCA_023512725.1 Chloroflexota bacterium
CTCTACGTCAGCTCGCCATGGCTGGTGCCGCCACTCATTGGCCGCGACGAACTCGCCTGCCTGCCCGCTCATTTCGGGGCCCGCCAGTGCGCGCAGCCGCAGTTCATAGCGCGCCGCCGTCGCGAGGTTACCCGCGGTGGTGGGCAGGACCCTGCCTAGCGCATCCAACACCCGTGCCCCGTCCTTGTCGTCCGGGTTGGGCGGGCCTGCAGCGCCTGACTCCCAGCGTGCGAGAGCGGACTGCGACCACCGGCAGCTACATTCAGCCTCCACATACCTGGCCACCTCGGCCTGCGCGAGATCAAGAGCCTCACGCGCCATCCGTACGAGGACTCCTGTCCGGCGCATTCCGCCTGCCATACTTCATCCCACCTTCGCCGCTTGCGCGGCCGGCTTTCTCACCTTCTCTGATGTGCTCTAGAATAGCATAGCTACCGGGAGGCCAGCCATCCACGAAGCACCCAAGAGCCTAACGCGGCGAACTCGGAGGTCTGCCGACGCAGGCCCGCGGCCCGCCGCCTGCCGGGGGTCGGGCCGCGTCCCAGCGGCAGCCCCCGGCGCCCGTCAGCCTCCACGCCACCGCCCGTCTGGCCCTCCCGGCCGACTGCGCCGGCATCCTCATCGCCGGCAATTGCCGTTCTGACCGCCGGGGTCGCGGGGTTGAGCTTCACGGTGGACGGCTCCGGGGGCCCCCCGCGCAGCGTGCCTGTCGACTTCCACGACAGGTAACCCCGGCGAGTCGGAAGCGCCCCCGAGGCTCCCGCTTCCAAGGTCGGCTTATGTGGCTGGTCGGATACTGCAGAATCGCTGGCCGGATAGGATCAGAGCGGGTGGCCGGATGTAACCAGAATCCGCAGCCTCGATCCGGTGCCGCCGAAGCCCGGCAGAGAGAACGAGGGTGAAACCCGAGCTCCGATGCGTCCCGGGCAGCCTGAACGCTTTTACAGCGTCAGAGGGACATCATCCTGCTCTCCCTAGAGCTTCTGCACGAGCTTCCGGCTGCGGAGAACCTTCCCGACAGGGAACTGCGGCGCTGGGTCGGCGAGCTGCCCGGGCCCCAGCGCCTAGCCCTCATCCTGCGCTACGTGTACGGTTACGGACCGGACGAGATCGGCGCCATGTTGGGGACACCATCAGGCACGATCCGGTCCCGGCTCCACCGGGCGGTGCGAGCTTTGCGCAGGCGGCGCGAAGCGGAGACGGGGAGGTGAACCGCGGATGGAATCGAAACTGCAGCGCCTTCTCCAGGAGGAGCTGGAGAACACCCAGGTGCCTTCCTGGCTTCACCCCCGCCTGATGGGGGGATTGCGCCCGGGCCGTCCCGCCCCGGCTCCACGCTGGTCGCACGCGGCTCTGGCAGCGGGCGTGCTCCTGACCATCATCGCGATCGCCTGGCTCGCGCCGGCGGTCCGCCAACTGCGCGAGACGGCACCGGCCGAGCGGGGAACGACCGCTCCTGGCGTGACGATGGCCGAGTTGCCGGCTCCCCTGCAGACCCTCCGCATGACGTCGGGCAGCGCAGGCTGGGGGCTGGCCTGGTTTTCCCCGGCGGATTCGGCCGTGACCTACCCGCAGCCGTTCTACGTGCTCAAGACCTCGGACGGCGGGAAGCACTGGCTGGACGTCAGCCCGAAGGGCGTGCAGGTGAGCGAGGGAAGCGCCGCAGGGGGCTACTTCCCCGACGATCAGACATCATGGGTGGCTATCTCCCAGCCGCCTGGCGCGCCGCAGGCCCTGGTCGTCTGGTCGACCCAGAACGGGGGTCGCACCTGGTCCAAGTCGCTTGTGAACGCTCCGCCTTTTTCGGTGGAAGGGATCCAAGTCGTATTCTCGGGAGACCGGGACGGCTGGATTCTGGCGACAAGCGGCCCTGCGGCCGGATTGCAGAGAAAGGCGCTCTACCGCACGCCCGACGGGGGCCGCTCCTGGGTCCGAGTCGCTCTTTCGGGGATGGCGCCGGGGCTCTTGCCTGAGAAAGGTTACGCGACCGGCCTCACCTTCCTGGATTCTCAGAGGGGATGGCTCGGCATGGAATATCGCGGCTCGGTGCCGGTCCCGCTCTACCGGACCACGGACGGCGGGCGAACCTGGCAGCTCCAGGCGTTGCCACGGCCGGCCGCCGGGCCACCGCACTACGGTGACGTCTACCCGCCCCGCTTCTTCGCGGGATCACAGGGCAGCCTGCCTGTCGCGTTCTCGTCAAACGCAGGCCGGCAGGTCGCCCTCTACCGAACGGATGACGGAGGAGACACCTGGCACCTCCAGGGGACCACCCCAGTCGTGGAGGTGAATCCCTTGGCGGTTGCCTTCGCGAGCGCCGACGATGTCTTCATCGCCGACCGGAGCCAGCTTGTCGGGTCGCACGATGGCGGGCGAAGCTGGTCGCGCCGGCCCTACCCCCGCGCTCTCAGTGCGCTGCTGGACAAGGGCTACGCCATCCAAGCCTTGCAGTTCTCCACCGCGGCCGACGGGTGGCTGCTCCTGGCCAGGCCGGGGGCCGACAACGGCGAGATCCGCGAGCTGCTTCACACGACCGATGGTGGCCGCTCCTGGTCGGTGGAGGAGGTGTACCGGGTCACACCGTGAGGGATCGCGCTTGTGGTCCGCGCTTTTCCGCGCCCGAATGGAAGACGGTCCCGTACGCGAAGGGCGCGCAGCGCGCCAAGCGGCGTGCCCTTCGCGCGCGCGGTGTCAGCGGCGGGGTCGAACGGACCGAGGGTTGCTGGGCAAAAGCTTCTCGGGCAGGGGCGGACCTCCGGACGCAAGCGCCGCCGCCACCGCGCGGCACTCCCGGCTTGACCCGCCTGCTGAAAATCCATTCTGTGGAAGGACCACCTACGCGCGGTCCTGGAGATGGGACGGGCGCCCTCGGGGCCGAGTGGGCAATCGGAACGCAACAGGAACAGGAAGGGCAAGAGAGAAGCGTCCGGCAGAACCAAAGTCACCGGGCGGAGGTGGCCGCCAGATGTCGGCGAAGCGGTGGCAGTCGGCAGCGCTGATCGGGCTGCTGGCCATGGCGAGCGCGGCCGCGGTGGGATGCTCGGGCGTGGCCGGGTCGGCGGCCGACGCCTTCAAGGCGGCCGTCCACGCCGCCGGGCACACCTGCGCCGCCACGGCCTCCATGCCGCTC
>JAILZB010000301.1 GCA_023512725.1 Chloroflexota bacterium
GCCTTGTGGGCCGCCCGGAACAACAAAAACGTCGTGGACATGTCCGATTTCGAGCATGCCCGCGACAAAGTGCTGATGGGGCCCAAGCGCGAAGAGGTGCTCAGCGGCAAGGAGAAGGAAAAAACGGCTTATCACGAGGCGGGGCACACGATCCTGGCCTGGCAGCTTCCCGGCGCCCACCGCGTGCACAAGGTGACGATCGTCCCCCGCGGCCGCTCGCTGGGGAGCACGCAAACCCTGCCGGCCGAGGACCGGATGAGCATCTCCGAATCGGAACTGCGGGATCATCTGGCGGTGCTCTTGGCCGGACGAGCTGCGGAACGGCTGGTGTACCAGGAAACGACGGTCGGTGCGGAAAACGACCTGGAGCGGGCGACCGGCATGGCCCGCCGGATGGTCATGAACTGGGGGATGAGCGAGCGGCTGGGGCCCGTGAGCTACAAGCTGTCCGAGGAAGATCCGTTCCTGGGCCGGGAGATCCACCAGCAACGGCAGTTCAGCGAACGCACCCTGGAGATCGTCGACGAGGAAGTGGGGCGGTTGCTTCGCGAGCAGGACCAGCGGGCCACCGAACTATTGGCCCGGCAGCGGGCGAAGCTCGACGCACTGGCAGCGCGACTGCTGGAAAAAGAGGAACTGGACGAAGAAGAGATCGAGGCGGTGCTGGGCAAGTCGGTGCACGACCGGCCCGATGCCCGGGCTCTGGCCATTTCCCCTTCTGGTGTCGAGCCGGCCGCGGCGGCGAAGGGCACGATCGAGGGCCCGCCGCTGGCTTAGCGTGCGGAAAACCGCCGATTGCCGCCCGTGGTGGCCAGCGGCGAGGGAACGACGGCCAGGAACCGGCCGCCATTGTCGTACCAGCCGTGCCGGCTGAAGCGACACCAGGTCAGCTCTACCACGAGCCCCAGCCAGCCGGCCTCCTTGCCATCGAGCGACACCACCATCCGCCGCTCGGCCAGCGGCCATGGGCAGTAGAAGTCGATCCCCTGAACCGACAGGTGCCTGCCGATGACGGCGATCGTGCGCTCCGTCAGCGGCTGGTCGCGCACGTCCAAGGGCGTCAGATACACCGGGTAAGGGTACGGAAAACGCGGCAAAGCGCGCCGTTCGACGGCACGAACCTCGGTTTCGACCGCCAGCAGTGCCGACTCGACGCAGGCTGCGATCCGCTGCCGGGGCGCACTGGCGGGTCCCGCGTCCAGCGCATTGCCTGGGTGCCCGGGCCCGGGCAAGTCGTTGCCCGCGGAAAGCGGGAAGGTCCTGGCCCACCCCGCATCGACGCGGCCAGCCGCCGCATTCCCAGGCCAGACGGCCACCGTGCCCAGGCTCGGTCCTTCGCTCCAGATCCCCGCCGTCATCCGATTGCTACCCTCTCGTCCGAGTGCCCACGTGTCGTTTTGCGCTCACCCGCACCGCCGCTGTCCACTGCGCAGGAGGCTACGGCCTGGCAGGCGGGTTGCACGGTACAAAGCGTGCTAGTGATACCTCTGGAACGGCCCGCGGCCAGTGAGGGCCGCAAGGCAGGCGACCGCAGCGGTCGCCGGTCACGCCACCGCGCGTTGTGCTGGAAAAGACAAGCTAACAGAATAGGTACCTCACGATCGGGCAGGGGTCAAATAGCCGAGAAATGCTGAGGCTTGGCGTCCATTTTCGGTCCGCGTCGAAGCGAACCGTTCACGGGCAGGCAGGCCCACCCGTTGCCGCGGTCTCAATCTGGTCAGACAGCGCTTGCGGCCTGGTGGTTCGCTCAGGGGCTAAGCGAATGTTTTCGAGGGCGGCGGAGCTTTCTCAGGCCGGATTTCCAGCACGACGCTCTTGCCCGAGCCTTCGGGGAGCGGATATTCCGCGCGTACCAGAGACGACAGGCCGCGCAGCAGCCCCCGGCGGCGTGCCTCGGCCAGTTCCTCACTGACATCCTGTTCTAGCTCGACCTGCTCTAGGTCTTCGTCGGACAGCCCCAGGTCAGGCCGGTGCTGGCGGAGGTACTCCAGCCGGCGTTCCAGGCTACAGCGTACCGCATGGAAACTGGATGTCAGCCGACGGCGGTAGATGGCCATCACGAAGCCCAGACCTCGCCGCTCCGCTTCGTAACGGGCGTAGAACTCAGCGATGTATTCCTCGATCCGCTCGTAGAGCGTCCGTTCAGCTGGGGTCATCTCGATCCAGACCGGCCGGGGCTCGCGCTCTGGCACCCGCTCCTTCAGCAGCCCGCGCTTGGCGTAGTGGCGCAGCAGTTGCCGCGTATGGCGGAACATCAGCCGATTGAGCGGGATATGCCGCCTAGCCCCGGCGACTAGCCAGGCGCGCTGCTGCTCGCTTAGGTGCTGAGGCAGGAGAGATGACTGGCCAGTCAACACGGCCCGTACCTGCTCCCAACCCACTGCTCCCAGTTCCTGTTCTGCTTGCCGGCTGAAGGAGGGGTCGAGGTCGCTGACATCGATCTCCTCGCGTACGAGCGGCAGCACCGCCGACCAGTCTATCTCCGCAGGGTCATGCCGCAACTCGGCAAAGAAGCGCAAAAACGGCCCCGGCCCAGCGCCCCAGGTGCCGCCCAGCCCCAGAAGTGCGAGCAGATCCCAAAGCTCGATCGGGTGAAGCTGCATCGGTGTGGCACTGAGCAGCCAGAGACCGCGCGTGCGTTGGCTGAGCGCACGCAGCAACTCCAGCAGCCGGTTCGGGCGGCCAGCACTGCTGTCGAGGCCTCTGCGGCGTGCGTGGTGTGCCTCGTCGACCACTACCAGATCCCACGGACCTGCCTCCAGCACCTGTTTTTCGCGGTCATGCCGCTTGACGAGCTGG
The DNA here is from genome assembly GCA_023512725.1 of Chloroflexota bacterium. GTDB lineage: Bacteria > Chloroflexota > Dehalococcoidia > SpSt-223 > SpSt-223 > JANWZD01. Next base: position 2,800 of record JAILZB010000301.1, read on the forward strand.
CTGGAGACGAGCAGTAGTGGCTCGCTAGCGAACGGGTTTGACCCGCTTGGCTCTCGCGCCTCGCCGCGCACCGACCAAAGTCGACCATCCTCGTAGCGTGGAACGTCCAGACAGAACTTCTCGTATAACTCGTCCTGCCATTGCCGGAGTACGCTGTGTGGCACGAGCAAGAGAGCCCGTCGTACTCGACCGGTCAGTACCAGATCTCGAAGCGCCAGCCCGACCTCGACCGTCTTGCCCAATCCCACCTCGTCAGCTAGCAGGAACCGTTCCGGGAAACGCTCGACCAGTGCCCGGCTTACCCGGTACTGATGTGGCC
>JAILZB010000302.1 GCA_023512725.1 Chloroflexota bacterium
GTACCGTAAACAACGCCGCCGGCCTCGATCCGCTGATGCGCCTCGTCTCCCTCGGGGGAACGGTGGGCGAAGTAGCCGCTCCGGAGCATGTCGTGTGAGTGCTTCCGCGCGATCTGCCGCAGCCGCTCGTCCATCACCAGCGGCGCCAAGCCGTTTCGTCGTCGTTCCCGGTTGACCAGAGCCAGCATCGCCTCCTCAGCGGCGGGGTCGGGCCGTGCGGCGGCAGTGCGGAACGGCAGCTCGACGCGTTCCCGGGAACCGGGAGGGATCGTGCGAAAGGTGAGCAGGTCGCGGAGCGTGTCGCCTAGGAGTCGATGCGCCCGCACCTGGATCGCCGCACCAATCGTCACCAGGCGGCTGCCGATCACGGAGGCGGCGATCGCCTCGCGCGGCATCGCCGCAACGGGAAGCACGAGCATCGCCGTGAGCGCCAGTGCCACAAAGAGAATTCCTTCGAACAGCCCTGGCAGTAGGCCTAGCACCCGGTTCCAGGCAGCGCCGCGCACCGCCTCCGGGTAACGGTGCAGCCAGCGCCCGACCAGCGCAGACGCGAGAACTTGAAACAGCAGGAACGGCAGGAAGAAACCTGCTGCTGCTGCCATCGGCCGGTGCCACCGCAGCGTTTCCGACAGCCACTGGCCGGCCGGTCGATGGACCAGCCAGGCGAAGACCACCGCGAGCGCCATCACCAGCAGCCCCGCCCCACTCGCCAGCAACCCGAGCCGGTAGCCCTGCACGCCGAAGCCGATCAGGAGAAGAAGAACGAACAGATCCACCCAGTTCAATGCGCTCGCTCCTGTGAAGCTCACGGTCAGCCCGGCGCCGCGGGAGATCGCGCACCCCGTTGCCGACTGCGCCCCGGTGCCGCTATGGGCGCGTCAGCCGCGGGAGGGTCGCTTCACCTTCGACGACGGTTCTCCCTCCTTCGCCATCGGCGCCAACACCTGGCGGAGCGGGCTGCGCGGCACCTACGACTACGACGAGCTGTTCCGCAGTCGGCTCCATTGCAACAAGGATGCGGCGCTGAAGGTGCGGTGGCGGAGCGCGTCGTAGAAGTGGGTGTGCATCTGTCTTCGGAGGAGATCGATCGGTTTGCCGCGCGCCAACTGCCGCCGTCGGAGGCGGCGGCGGTGCGACGCCACCTGCTCGGGTGCCCGGCGTGCCGCGAGCGGTTGCGCGCGAGCCCCTTCTACCCGGAACAGGGCCGCCGCGAAGCGGAGATCCTCGCCCGTCTCAAGGAGAGATCCGGCTGTCCCGAACCGGCTGTCCGCGTCGCCTTCGCCGCCGACGCGCTCCCGCCCGAGCAGCACACGACCGTCGCCGGGCACGTCCGCCGCTGTCGTGCCTGCTCTGCTGACGTGGGCGACCTTCGCTCGCTGCAGGCATCCGCGCGCGGGCGCGGATGCCTGCCGGGCTTCCGGCGGCGATAGACTCTCGCTCCAGCGTAGCCTCCCGCTCCAGCGTAGCACGTCGACGTTATCGCCCCCGTTGACCCTGTCAAAGGAGAGCCCGGAACTCCCGCAGGCGCCGCTCCAGGTCCCGGTCATCGTGATAGACGACGGCGCCGACCCAATGGTTGACGAAGGCGCGGGCCAGCGCGTTGTACCGCTCGAAAAACTCGGCGGGCGGCGAGACGTATTTCACCGCGGGGTCCATCAGCGTGCGGAAGTCGGCCACGCCGCGTTCGCGTGCCTCCTGCTTGGCGCGGTCGATCTCCGCAGCCCAGGCGGGGCTCGCGCGCCGGACGGCGTCGCGGATCGCCTGCTTGGTTACATCCAGGCCGTCCAGCACCAGCCGGTCCTCGTGCAGCGTCGTCACGGCGTCGCCCAGCACGTCCGTCTCATTTGAATGGTCCAGCGTCACATACTCCACCTTGCCGTCGTCGCGCCGCACGCCCTTACTCGCCGCATAGTCGGTCATGATCTCGCTCACCCGACGCGTCGTGGCGTTGATCCGCGCCCACCGCTCCGGCGAGAAATGAGCCAGCGCCCGCGCCTCCTCGCCGCGCAGGTAGCGGTCCTCCGGCTCGTACTTGGTGCTGTAGTCGAGCACGTGATGGGGAAGCGCGTCGCCGGGTTTAAGCGTTGGTGGCAGGCCCAGGTCCGCCAGCGTGATCTCGCCCCGCTCCACGCGCTTCCAGACGGAGCTGGAGGCGGGAATCGTCACCCGCGAGTTGAACTCCACAGGCACCACGAAGTGACGCGAGGGCGGGTCGGCGAAGACGGAATAGTCCCATCCCGACGGCGTGTGATTGGGCAGCAGGCGGTTCACCAGGCGCACGCGCAGCGTGTCCGGTGCTATCCGACTCCCGATCGCCTCTCGCGCGGAAAGCACCTGCCCCTGGTAGACCATCCCCAGGTAGTGCGACGCGATTCCCTCCTCGTGGAGCCGCTCGAAGTTAAACGCCGCCATTAGCGCCACGGTGCTGTTGTCGAGCGGGACGGGCGGCTTGAGCGTGCCGTAGTCGAAGACGCTGAAGACAGGATTGAACCGGAAATCGGCGATGCCGGGCTGCTCCTTCGTGGGGCGCTCCACGATGAGGATTGTCTTGACGCTCGTCGGGTGCGCGATGCGGTCCACGTAGCCAGGCGGCAGAGGATCGCTCATCGTAACCTCCCTTATTCCAATCGCACCTCCCGCCCGGTACGCCCCGACTCCTCACAGGCGTTCAGAACACGAACGACCTCGCGGCCGTACTCGCCGGTAACGGGCGGCTCGGTGTTGTTTAAGATGCTGTCCGCGAAGGCGGCCATTTGCAGCGCCAGAATGGGCGACGGCGCAAGGAGCGCCTGTGGGCTCTCGGTCCCGCCGGCGGGGGTAAACTCCGGGCGAAGCGGCGGCAGCACGTCGGGCACCTGCACCTCGACGTAGCGATCGTCGCGAGACCGCCAGAGGCGACGCCCGTCGAAGCGGAGCTGTCCCTGGGTGGCGGTGATCTCGGCCTCGAACCGCTCCACGCCGAAGTGGTCGCGGTAGCCGGCGTGGGCGAGCGCGGCGTAGACGCCGTTTCGAAACTGCAGGATTGCCATCCCCGCGTCCGTCGCCGGCTGATCGAAGAAGTAGGCGCCGACCATCGCCTTCACGGCGACCACGTCGCTTT
>JAILZB010000303.1 GCA_023512725.1 Chloroflexota bacterium
GGCCTACCCCGAGATTCGACCGTGAGGTGATCAACGACGGTTAGTTCCGCGTCGCCCGTCCGCGCGAACCCGGTTGCGGTTCCGGGTAGGATTCGGACTCCCGCCTGTCGGGCCAGTCGGTCGAGTAGGGCCTGGACCCGCTGGCCGGGGACGGAAGGGGGCGGTGAGAGGAGTTCGAAGACGACGGGCCCCGCCTCGCCCCGGGGACCCGACCGGCCGGGAAAGCCATTCCGGACGGCTTCCACAACCTCGCCGTAGACCCGCGGGGCGTCTTCGAGACCGAGGACCGGGGGCAGGGCGACGTGCGAGGCGCCGGCCCTTCGCGCGGCGTCGGCCACCGCTCCGCCGAAGAGCCGAGCGGCGCCGGGTTCCTCGAGGACCTTCGCTATGGTGGCCGCGGCCAGGTTGTCGCGCCCCCGGAGCGAAGCCACACCGACACTGCCCCAGGCGGCACTCTCCCGCTTCACCAGGCCGCGGGCTACGGCCTTCCGGGCCACCCACTCCGGACGGTAGGGAGCGTAGCCCTCCACGCCCAGGAAGAGGACCTTGCCGTCCGGTGCGGCGGCGCCAGGTCCGCCGCACCCGCTGGAGCCCCCCGAACCGTCCGGGCCGGCCGTGTCGCGCCAAACCCTCCCGGGCCAGAGGTCGACGCGGCCGGCCGCGTGCTGCGCCAGGGCCAGGTTGGTCCGGCGTATGTCGCCGGCCGTGTCCATCAGCGGCATGACAACGCCCGGCTCGCCCGCGAGGGACGCCCCCAGTGAGGCCAACCACTCCCGGAGGGTGCCGGCGGCGTCGGAAGCCGCGTCGGGCCGGGTCCACGACGCCGGGAGGCCGGAGCCTCGACCGAAGAGACGCGGGATGGACCCCGGGAAATCCAGGCCTCCGGAGGACATGGCCGTGGTTCCCAGCCCGCGCCGCACCACGATCACGTCGAGCCCCTGCGAGGCGGCGGTTATCGCGGCGCTAAGGCCGGCCAATCCGCCGCCTATGACGACCGCCCGGCCACCAGCCCGCGTTCCGTGCCCATGGAGGAGCCCCGGTGACCATCGGAGCCGAAACGGCGTCTGCCCTGTCTGGTCCAGACCTTCGCGCGCTGTTCTCCACGGCCGCTGTCTGGCTGGAGCGGAACGCCGCCGCGATCAATGCCATCAACGTCTTCCCGGTGCCGGACGGGGACACCGGCACCAATATGGAATTAACTCTGCGCGCGGGCGTGGCCAAGCTCGCGGTGCGAGACGAGTGGCGGTTGGCCGACGCCGCGCAGGCCTTGGCGAACGGGCTGCTCATGGGCGCCCGGGGGAACTCGGGCGTGATTCTATCACAGTTGTTTCGCGGTTTGGTGAAGGTGACCCAGCGGGCGGATGGACTGACCGTCCCGTTGTTTGCTGAAGCGCTGCGCGACGGGGTGCAGATTGCCTACCGCGCCGTGGCGAAGCCGGTGGAGGGGACGATTCTGACCGTGGCGCGCGAAGCGGCCGCCGCCGGCGCGCGGGCCCAGGACACGACGGCGGTGCTGCGCGGCCGGTATCGGCCGGCGCGAGCAGCGCGTCTCGACTTCATGTTGGGGTACCGGAACGCCAGTTTCCTGCGGGTGACCGGCTTCGATGCGTTGGCCGGGGTGCAGGACGTCAGGCGCGGTGTACAGGTCGGGCTCACGTTAGGCCGGCCGCTGGCCGGGGGGATGGAGCTGTACGCGGCTGCTGACGCCTACTTGGGGGCTGGTGCGCAGCGTTCGTTCGCTGCGTTGCAGATAGTTGCCGAGGGGTGGCGGTCGGGGAGTGGCTGGGAGAACGTGCTGGTGAGCGGGCGTGCCGCCTGGTATACGAGGCCGCACCCGCGCAGCACCGTGGTTGCGGGGCTCGAGTACGGTGGTGGCTTTCGCGTGCAGCTTCCCATGCAGCTAGCGTTAGGCGACGCGAGCGGCGGGGTACGCGGTTACGAGCGTGCGGAAGTGGGGGGCGATCGGAGGATCGTGTTGCGTCTGGAGGAGCGCTGGCTGTTGGGCACCGTGCGCGGCACGGCCGATGCGGGGGTCGCGTTCTTTTGGGATGCGGGCCGCGTCTGGGCGGGCGAGTCACCGCTAGCGTCGGCCACGCCGCTCCGGCACGCGGTGGGCCTGTCGTTCCTGGCGGCGATCCCTCCTGGTTCCCGCCGGCTCTGGCGGGCTGACCTGGCCTTCCCGTTGGCGCGCGAATCGGGTGCGCGCTGGACGCTACGGGTGGGGAGCCAGGATCGCACTCGTGCCTTCTGGACGGAGCCCGAGGACGTGCGGCAGAGCCGCAGCCGGGCCGCACCGCTCTCGGCGTTCGTGGCTCGTTAGGCAATCGCCGCGCCGCCGAGAGCGCTGCACGCTGGCCGTCAGTGGCTGGCCATACTGCTGTCGCGCATCATGCGGCGGATAGGAGCCACCAGCAGTCCCAGGACCAGCGCCGCCAGGAAGAGCGAGAAGGCGGTGCGCCGGAAGAGCTCCGGCATCTCGGCTACGTTGGACGGATCTACGTGCCCGCCGACCAGACCTGCTATGAGGTTTCCCAGGGCAGCAGCCAGGAACCACACGCCCATCATCTGACCGACGAAACGCCGCGGCGCCAGCTTGGTCATGGAGCTGAGCCCCACGGGGCTGAGCGACAGCTCCCCCAGCGTCTGCATGAAGTAGCTCGTCGTGAGCCAGAGCATGGAAACCTTGACCGTCGTGCCTCCGGCGATCACGCGGTCGGCAGCCAGGACCATCACGTAAAAGCCGACCCCGGCGAGCGCCAGCCCCAGGGCGAACTTGGCCGGCGACGACAGATCTATACCCAGCCTGGCTAGTCCCACCCAGAGCGCCGCGAAAACGGGAGCCAGAACGATCACGAAGAACGAATTAGCCGACTGCAGCCAGAGCGTGGGCACTTCCCAGCCGAAGAGCATTCGGTCCGTGAAGTCGCGAGCGAAGAGATTGAGCGAGGTAGGTGCTTGCTCGAACGCAGACCAGAAGATCGTGGCGAAGACGAAGAGAACGACTATGACAGCCACCCGCTTCTTTTCGTCGCCGCTCAGACCGGCGAAAGCGAAGAGATAGAGGAAGTAG
>JAILZB010000304.1 GCA_023512725.1 Chloroflexota bacterium
AACCACGTCAACGGAATCCACTGACCCATGAGAAAGGTCGTCGCCATCCACCGAATGTTCACCCATCCGAGTCCCCGATAGTGCCGATTCTCGACGAAGTTGGCGGTATCGTCCCAGTTAACGAAGCCATGCCAGAGGGATGGGGCAAAGACGCCGAACGTTATGCCGGCCACCAGGACTGGAACGCCAGCCAGGCGCGGTAAGCGCGCGTAGGACCAGAGGCGCGCCAGCGCAGGAAAGGGGCGTAACCCTGGTAGGAGGAGGGTTTGATTCACGCTGGAGAGCTCGGTGCCTCTTATCGGATCCGTGACGGCTCGCCCGCGCGCGAAGCCGGGAAGCCCCGCGCGCGGGCGGAGAAGCGAGCGCTACGGAACGCTGACGGTGACGCCGTCACCCGCAGCGGTGATCGCGAACGTTCCCGCCGAAGTGTTCGGAGCGTAGTTGTACGCGCTCCAGGCCGTGCTCGGCGGCTGCGGGATGGCGGCCATGAACGGCCCCGCGACCTGATTCTGTGCGTTGGTTGCCGGGCTGGTGAGGTCGGCCAGCGCGGCCGGGATGACTCCCATGTGGGCCGAGTACATCATCACCGCCGACGCGAGTGACCGAACGTCGGCCTGGGCTTTGGCGATGCGGGCCCGGGCCTGGATGTTGGCGTACAGCGGGATGGCGATGGCGGCCAGGATGCCGATGATCGCCACCACGACCATCAGCTCGACGAGCGTGAAACCCTGCTGATTACCGAAACGACGCCTCTTGTGCCAGAACTTGATCATTCGCTCCCCCTTTGCTTCGAGTTGCCGACCGGTCGCATCGGCTCCGGGGGGCTGCAGGGCCGATGCCAGACCGTACAAGTGGCCCCGGCTCGGGGTTTCGGCCACTTGCCGACCATCGGGTGCCGCCAGCGCTGGGCAAGCTGACCGGCGATGGCAGGGCAGGTGACGAAAAGCGTCACTCCGGACAATCGGCGCCGTTCCGGCTAGGAGCCCGTCCCGGTAATCGATGAAAACACGCAGCGCCGGGTGGGACGCGCAATGAACGGCCCCGACGAGAGCGGTCCACGAGTCCGCGGGGCCGACGTGCCGCGGGCTTCACACCGCCTGCCGACTGACGTCGGGCCCGAACCGGCGCGCCGGAGCTCAGCCCTGGGTCGTCGCCGCATGGAGCTTCAGGAGATTGTGGCTCAGGCAGATCAAGGCCCACTCCTGCCGCACCCGCTGGAGCCCGCGTCGCAGGAACTGGCGGAAACCGCGGGCCTGCGTGATCTGACCGAACACAGGCTCCACGATTGTCTTCCGGAGGGCGTCGACCTGCTGCCCGTATCGCGTCGCCAGCTTCCGGGCCATCCGGGCTCGGACGCTCAAGCCGGCCGGCGGCCGGCCCCGCGGCGCGACGGGCGGCGGCGCGCTGTGCCGCTGGCGCGTCGGGGCAATGAACGCCTGGATCCCCTTGGCCTCCAGGGCTTCGACATTGGCTTCCGACCAATAGCCGGCGTCGGCCAGGACCTCGCGGGGCTTGCAGCGGAGCCCCTGGGCGATCGCCGTCACGGCGGGGATCAGCTCCTGCACGTCCGGCGCCGCGGGCGTCACGTGCTGGGCCACGATGATCCGAGCCGGGCCCCCATCGACCGCGATCTGGGCGTTGTAGCCTTGGATGAACCCATCGGAGGTCTTCTGGATCCGCGACTCGGGATCGGTGAAGTTGCGCTGGGCGTGGTCCGGGGGCCGGGCGTCGTCCGGGGCTTTGCCTTCGGCCCGCGCCCGCTCGCGCGCTTCGGCTTCGAGCGCGGCCCGGGCTTCGCGCAACGTCGCCAGCCGGCTCTCCCGCCGCGCCAGCTCCGTCGGCAACTCGTCCCCCCCTGGGTCTCGGAGGATCACCTGGCGGCAGCAGTAAACATGCTGATTACTCAGACAGGCTCCTAGTGCGCTGGAGATGCTTCTGCAGCTTGTAGCGGAACTGGCGGAACGAGAGACCCAGCAAGGCAGCCGCCCGCGTCTGCACGCCGCCAGTGCGTCGGAGGGCCAGTTCCAGATATCGTTGCTCGAGGCGGTCGAGTAACTCGTCGAGCTTGAGGCCCTGGGGGGGGATGTCGAGCGACAGGCCGTCGTCGGCGCGCGGGGCGAGAATCGCAGGGGTCAGGGCGTCGAGGTCGAGACTTTCGCCGCTACCGAGCACGATCGCTCGCTCGATGACGTTCTCTAGCTCGCGGATGTTGCCCGGCCAGTGATAGCGCTCGAGGGCCGCCATGGCCTCCGGGGTGACCGGCTTCGGCATCCGCCCCAGCGTGTGTGAAACCTTGTCGATGAAGTGTGCCACGAGAAGGGGAATGTCCTCCCGGCGCTCGCGCAGGGGCGGCAAATGAATCGGGATGACGTTCAGCCGGTAGAAGAGGTCCTCGCGCAGCGCCCCCTCCGCCACCGCCCGGGCGAGGTCGCGATTGGAGGCGGCGATCAGACGGACGTCGACCCTGATGTCCCGCGTGTCCCCGACCCGGCGGATCGCGCGTTGCTGGACGGCCCGGAGCAGCTTCACCTGTACGGAGACGGATATCTCCGTGATCTCGTCGAGGAACAGGGTCCCACCGTCGGCGGCGGCGAAGAGACCAGGGGTACTGGCCACGGCGCCGGTGAACGCGCCTTTGACGTGCCCGAACAGCTCGGACTCCATCAGGGTCTCGGGGATCGCGCCGCAGTTGACGGAGACGAACGGGCCGTCGCGTCGCGGGCCTTCCTGGTGGATCGCATGGGCCACCAGTTCCTTGCCTGTCCCGCTCTCGCCGGTGATCATGACGGTCGAGGTCGACTCGGCCGCCTTCCGGACGGTTTCGAGCACCTCCAGCATCGCCACGCTGCGGCCGACGAACCTTGTCCGGCCGCGCTCGCGGGCGAGCTCGCGGCGCAGCGCCTTGTTCTCTTCGTGCAGGCGCTTCCGCTCGAGCGCCTTGTCGACGGTGAGGCGGATTTCGTCGAGCTTGAACGGCTTGGTGAGGTAGTCGTAGGCGCCGAGCTTCATCGCCTCCACCGCCGTCTCGGTGGACGCGTAGGCCGTCACGACGAGCACCATCGTGT
>JAILZB010000305.1 GCA_023512725.1 Chloroflexota bacterium
GATCGAGTCACGCTCGTTATAGGTCGGGAAGATGACGCTGACCGTCTTGCCGTCCCACACGGCTGCTCCTTCGCCAGGGCCTGCGCAGCAAATCGTAGCAAACGGGCCGCCCCTGGCTGCTCGATTCGCTCCCATTCCGCTCGCCTGGCTGCTAAGATTGCAGCCCGGCCGGGGTCACCCCTATACTTGAGGAACGGCCAACGCGGGTCGTCCGGCAGAAGAGCGCATGGCGGCGCAGAATGGGGTGCAACCAGGTCGCGCTCAGCAACGGCTGGGTTGAGGGAAAGCGACGGATGGACCATCCACACGAGGCCTGCGCCGTCTTCGGGATCTTTGCTCCAGGTGAGGACGTAGCACGCCTCACCTTTTTTGCCCTCTATGCCCTCCAGCACCGCGGGCAAGAGAGCGCTGGTATTGCGGTGGTCGACCAGGCGGGAGAGGTTCAGCGCCACGTCGGGATGGGGTTGGTCAGTCAGGTCTTCAGCGAGGACCACCTCGCGCGGCTGCAGGGCAACCTGGCCATCGGTCACAACCGCTATTCGACCACCGGCTCGAGCCGCTATGCCAACGCCCAGCCACTGGTGGTTTCCTCGTCCCTCGGGCCGCTCGCGCTCGCCCACAACGGGAACGTCATCAACGCTCAGCCCCTCCGGGAAGAGCTCGCCGAGCAGGGGATCGCGTTCCAGACGAGCACCGACTCTGAGGTTATCGCTCACCTGATCGCGCTCGCCCCCGGCCCGAGCTGGCCGGTCAAGATTCGGCGCGCGATGGCGCGGCTGCAGGGTGCGTACAGCCTGACCTTGCTTACCCGCGACGCCGTCTACGCGGTACGCGACCCGCTGGGGGTGCGTCCCCTCTGCCTCGGGCAGCTCGGCGAGGGATGGGTTGTCGCCTCGGAGAGTTGTGCCCTCGACCATCTGGGGGCGACCTTCCTGCGGGAGGTGTTCCCCGGCGAGATCGTCCGCCTCGACCGCCAGGGCGTGACGAGCTTTCTCGGCCGCCTCGATGCGCGGATGGCGTTCTGCATCTTCGAGTTCATCTATTTCGCCCGACCGGATAGCGTGATCGACGGACGGCTGCTGTACCTCGCGCGCGAGGCGATGGGCGCTGAGCTGGCCGCTGAGCATCCGGTGGAGGCGGACCTGGTGATGGCAGTGCCGGATTCGGCCACCGCCGCTGGGATCGGCTACGCCCGCGCCTCCGGTATCCCCTTCCGCGAGGGGCTGCTGAAGAACCGCTACGTCGGCCGGACGTTCATCCAGCCGGACCAGCGCATCCGCGATGCTGGCGTCCGCCTCAAGTTCAATCCGCTGCCGCACGTGCTGGCGGGCAAGCGCGTCGTCGTCGTCGACGATAGCATCGTCCGCGGCACGACCACCCCCCACGTCGTGGCTCTGCTGCGCCGGGCGGGGGCGACGGAGGTCCACCTGCGGGTGTGTGCCCCGCCGGTCAAGCACCCCTGCTTCTTCGGTGTCGACCTCGCGACCCGCGACCAGTTGATCGCCGCTCACAAGAGCGTCGAGGAGATCCGCCAGTGGATCGGTGCGGACTCGCTCGGCTATCTCAGCATCGAAGGGCTGCACCGCGCGGTGGGCCTGCCCGCCGAACGGTTCTGCACCGCCTGCTTTACCGGCAACTATCCCATCCCGGTCCAGCTCGAGATGGACAAGCTCGCGCTGGAACCCCGCGCGGCCGCTCCGGCGCCGCTCGCTGTTCTCCGCTCGTGAGCCGTATCGGAGTACTCGTCTCTGGCCGAGGGTCGAACCTGCAGGCGCTGATCGATGCCCAGGCAGCGGGGCAGCTCGGCGGGAGGATCGTGGTGGTCATTAGCAACCATGCCGGAGTGCTGGCCCTCGAGCGAGCGGCGCAGGCTGGGATCCCGACCGTGGTGCTGGAGCGCCAGGCCTTCGCAAGCCGCCAGGCTCAGCACCTCGCGATCGCCGAGACTCTGAGCGCCCACGGCGTCGACCTGGTGGTGCTCGCTGGCTTCGACCGGATTCTTCACCCGGAGGTAGTACGCCGCTTCCAGCACCGCATCCTGAACATTCATCCCTCCCTCCTACCGGCGTTCGCGGGCAGCCTCCACGCCCAGGCAGATGCCCTCGCGTACGGGGTGAAGATCACAGGCTGCACCGTCCATCTGGTCACTGAGGAAGTCGATGCGGGCCCGATCGTCCTGCAAGCGGCAGTACCGGTCTTCGATGATGATACAGTCGAGCGCCTGAGCGAGCGGATCCTGGCCGAAGAGCACCGGATCCTGCCCGAGGCGGTGCGCCTGCTGGCCGAAGGGCGGCTCAGGCTGGAGGGGCGGCGCGTGCAGATCGACCGTTCAGCGGCCCCCGCCTGAGCGGAGGAGTCGCGCCGACCAGAAGACCACCGGGAGGATGAGATCGTGCGTGCGATCATCAGCGTCGCGAACAAAGAGGGGGTCATCGAGTTTGCCCGGGGGCTCCAAGCCCTGGGGGCCGAGCTGTTCTCTACTGGCGGTACCCAGCGAGCGCTGGCCGCCGCTGGCCTGACGGTGCGGTCGGTCAGTGAGCTGACAGGCTTCCCAGAGATCCTGAGCGGCCGGGTCAAGACCCTCCATCCCCACGTCCACGGGGGGATCCTCGCCCGACGCGACCAGCCGGCAGACCTGGCCGAACTCGCCCAGCACGGGATCGCCCCGATCGACCTCGTCTGCGTCAATCTCTATCCCTTTGGGGAGACGATCGCCCGGCCGGGGGTGAGCGTAGCCGAAGCGCTGGAACAGATCGACATCGGCGGCCCGACGTTGCTCCGCGCCGCGGCGAAGAACTATGCCAGTGTCATCCCGCTCTGCGACCCGGCCGATTATGGTCCGGTGCTGGAGGCCCTGCAGGGAGGAAACCTCTCCCTCGAGCAGCGCCGCCAGCTGGCCGCTAAGGCCTTCCAGCACACGGCCGCGTACGACACAGTGATTGCCGCCTACCTGCGGGGCGAGCGCGAACCATTCCCGCGCCAGCTGACGATCGCGCTGGAGAAGGTGCGCGACCTGCGCTACGGCGAGAACCCGCATCAGCAGGCAGCGTTCTATCG
>JAILZB010000031.1 GCA_023512725.1 Chloroflexota bacterium
TGGGGATGCTGGGGCAGTCGGTGCGCGATGGCCGGGTGGACTGGGCCTTGCTGCTGCGCAGGCTGCCTCGCAACTGGCTGCGTCTGGTCAGCGCGTGGGTGCTTGTCCAGGTGGCGCTCCTCATCATCGGCTTCCCGCTGATCCTGACCCTGGCGCTGGCAGCTGCGGTGCTCGGGCCGCTGAGCCTGCTGGTCGTATCGGCGCTGATGTTCTGGGTGGTCATCTATGTGGCGTTCGTCCCCTATGGGATCTTTTTGCACGAGGACGGGCTGCTGCCGGCGGTGGCCCGAACGCCGAGAGCGCCCAGATCTCGGGGCCGGCCCAGGCGTTGGAGCGCCTCTTCACCCATCGCCCCCTCCAGGCCGAGTGGTTCCACCCCGACTTCTTGGCGCAGGTCCCGCTGGGGCAGGTGCAGCAGATCGTCGACCAGCTGGGGGAGCTGCCCGATGGCACGCGGGTCATGCTGTTGGGGCCGGTGGTCAAAGATCGGAAGGGAGAGCACCAGGCCCTCCTGGAAACTATCCGCTCCCAGGGGTTCGTGCGCGCGCGCATTGATGGCCAGCTGGTCGACCTGAACGAGCCAGTCTCCCTCGAAAAGAACCGCAAGCACACTCTCGAAGTCGTAGTCGACCGGTTGGTCATCCGCCACGAGGACGGTGCGCTTGTTGACTCCAGCCGGATCGCCGATTCGGTCGAGACAGCGCTGAAGGTGGGCGGTGGGGTGATGATCGCGAGCATGGTTGATGGGGAGGAGCTGCTCTTCTCCGAACGGCTCGCCTGCCCGGAGGGACACGCCTCGCTGGGAGAGATCGCCCCGCGGACCTTCAGTTTCAACAGCCCTCACGGTGCCTGCCCGACCTGCACCGGCCTCGGCACCAAGCGAGAGGTCGACTCTGAGCTGGTCGTTGCTGATCCGAGCCTCTCGCTGGCGCAGGGGGCTCTCACCCCCTATGCCCGTCGCGCCAGCGAAATGACCTGGTACCGCACCCTGATCGCGGCGGTCGCCGAGCAGTACGGCTTTTCGCTGGAAACCCCCTGGCGTGAGCTGCCGGAGGAGGCGCGGCGGCTCATCCTCTACGGCACCGGCAGCACTCCGCTCATCGTCCGCTACCGTGGGGCGGGCGGTCGCCTGCGCGAATACCAGACCACCTTCGAAGGGGTGATCCCCAGCCTGGAGCGGCGCTACCGCGAGACCGATTCCGACTGGGTTCGCCAGGAGATCGAGCAGTACATGACGACCCGAACCTGCCCGACCTGCCAGGGGAAGCGGCTGCGGCCGGAGGCCCTCGCGGTACTCGTGGGGGGGAAAAATATCAGCGAGGTCGTTGGCCTCTCGATTGTGGAAGCCATCCGCTTCTTCACCCTGCTCGCCGACGACCGGCCGGAAGTGGGCCCGCCGCTCTTGACGGCCCGCGAACGCGCGATCGCGCACCAGATCCTGAGGGAGATCCGGGGCCGCCTCGGCTTCCTGATGGACGTCGGGCTCGATTACCTCACCCTCGACCGACCAGCAGCGAGCCTCTCCGGCGGTGAGGCGCAGCGCATCCGCCTGGCCACTCAGATCGGCAGTGGCCTGATGGGCGTGCTCTACATCTGTGATGAACCCTCAATCGGCCTCCACCCGGTTGATGGGGAGCGGCTCATCCGCACCCTCAAGCGGCTGCGCGACCTTGGCAATACCGTCCTGGTTGTCGAGCACGATGAGGCGATGATGCGGGCAGCGGACTACCTGATCGATATGGGCCCAGGGGCAGGAGAGTTCGGCGGGCAGGTGGTAGCCGCGGGGACCCCCGAAGAGGTGATGGCCAACCCCGCGTCCCTCACCGGGCAGTACCTGGCCGGCATCCGTCAGATCCCCATTCCCGAGCGGCGACGCCCACCCGGCTCCCGTTTCCTGGAGATCCTGGGCGCTCGCGAGCACAACTTGAAGAACATTGATGTCCGGGTCCCCCTCGGCCTGCTGGTCTGCGTGACCGGGGTAAGTGGGAGCGGCAAAAGCACCCTTATCTACGACATCCTCTACCGGCGGCTGGCGCAGGCGCTCTATAAGGCGAAAGAGAAGCCCGGGGCTCACACCGCCATCACCGGCCTGGAGTACCTCGATAAGGTCGTCAATGTCGACCAGTCGCCGATCGGACGCACCCCCCGTTCGAACCCGGCGACCTACACGGGCGCGTTTACGCTGATCCGCGACCTCTTCGCGAGTGTGCCCGAGGCGCGGGCGCGCGGCTACCAACCGGGGCGGTTCTCCTTCAATGTCAAGGGTGGCCGTTGCGAGGCCTGCAAGGGTGAGGGCTACGTCGCCATCGAGATGCACTTCCTGCCGGATGTCACGATTCCCTGCGACGTCTGCAAGGGGAAGCGCTATAACCGCGAGGCCCTGGAAGTGCTCTACAAGGGGAAGAGCATCGCCGACGTCCTCGACCTGACCGTTACCGAAGCGTTGGCCTTCTTCGGCGCCGTACCGGGCCTGCGGGCCAAGCTCCAGACCCTTGCTGACGTCGGGCTCGGGTACATCCGGCTTGGCCAGCCGGCAACTACCCTCTCGGGGGGGGAGGCCCAGCGAGTGAAGCTTGCCACCGAGCTCTCGCGCCGCGCCACCGGCCGCACGCTCTATGTCCTCGACGAGCCAACCACCGGGCTCTCCTTCGAGGACTGTGCTGCTCTCTTGCGCGTGCTCCAGCGGCTGGTCGATGCTGGCAATACCGTGCTGCTGATCGAGCATAACCTCGACCTGATCAAGTGCGCCGACTGGATCATCGACCTCGGGCCGGGGGGTGGGAACCGCGGGGGTGAGGTCGTGGCAGTGGGCACTCCGGAAGAGGTTGCTGCCTGCCCAAGTTCCCTCACCGGCCAGTTCCTCGCTCGCATCCTCGCTGGCCGTACCCCCTCGCTCAGTCGACGCTGACCTGCAGCATCTTGGGGCGGCATCTCAGGGGATCCCCTATTTGCAGCCAGCCAGCCGGATCTGTCACACTGAAGGTCGATGCGCTGGCTTGTGCGGCTCGGCCTTGCGGGAGTCCTCCTGAGCCTGGTCTTCATCTGGCCAGCCGGGCTTGCCACTGCTGCAGCACCGCTTGCGACCCTGCGCCAGGCGACCCCCCGGGTGGTGGGGAGCCGTGCCGATGGCCCTCCGACCACCCTTGGTTCGGCGGTAACGGTTGGCGACCGGCTCGCGGTGACCGCCGCTCACGTCGTTGCGGGTGCCCAGGGGCTGAGCCTGGTCTTCCTGGATGGCACCGTCGTGCCGGTGCGGCCGGTCGTGAATGAACCGGCCGCTGACCTGGCGGTCCTGCGGGCCGACCGCTCGCTGCCCGCCCAGCCGTTCTCGCTGCGCCAGGAGCCGGTGCGCATTGGCGAAAGCCAGGTAGTGGTCGGCTACCGGCAGGACCTGGCCGAGCAACCCAGCGTGAAGTACGGGGTGGTGACTGGCCTGCTGAGGCCGGGTGCGCCCGGGCCCGATGGTCGCGACTGGCCTCTGATCGCCAGCACCACGGCAGCCTCCTTCGGAGATTCCGGGGGCGCGGTGCTCGATGCCGAGAGCCGCCTGACTGGGATCGTCCGGGGTGGCCTATCCACCGGCAGCGCGACGAGTGAGCTGCTTTCCACTCCGGTCGGTGCGATCGCCGCCTACCTCGCCCGTGGCTGGGTGCTGGACCGCAACGGCAACCCGGTCGCGAGCCAGCCTGGCCAACCTACGCTCGCCTTCCAGCCCTATCCCATCGCCGCCCCCTGGTGGCGTTAGTGGGGAGAGGTGGCCAGGTCGGCGAACGTTGCAATCACCGTTCGGTAGCGCGCGACGAGGTCGCTTGCCGGCTGGTACCAGGTCGGAGGGTTCACCCGGACTTCGCTGAAATAGTCGAACCAGCGCCCGATCCCCGCCCGCACTTCCTCGGCGGTCCCACAGAGACTGAGCTGCTCCACCGCGGCGTCAGGCAACCCGGCGACGGCCTGGCCCAAGGTACCGCGCGTGGCAGCGTGCTCGAGCCGCTCGGCCTCCTCAAGGTAGCCAAGGGTTGCGAGGAGGGCGCGGTTATAGGGAAAGGCCAGGTGGTAGCAGAGGTCAGCCCGGGCCGCGGCAATCGCTTCCGCCCGGTCGCGCGAAATCGCCACCCGCACGGCTATGCTCAGTTCGACGCTTCCCGCTGGCCGGCCGGCTGCTACCTCCCCCTGGCGAACCAGCGGCGCCACCCGAGCAAACACCACCGCGGGCGGCCCCGGCTGGTCGACCAGGACGGCGTCTGCCAGCATGCCGGCCAGCTGTACCATCCGTGGCCCGTTGGCAGCAAGATCGACCGCCACGGGAAGCGGCGGGCGCCCGGTGGTGAAACGGTCGAGCTGGTAGAAGTGCCCGCTCGTCTGGGCGGGGGCGGCAGGGCTAGCAGCGAGGGCGGCCCGTACCGTTCGCAGGTACTCTTCCGTCCGAACAACCATCCGCTGGTAGGGAATCCCGTGCCAGCCTTCGTTGCGTTGCTGGGAGCCCGGACCGATCCCCAGGCGAAACCGCCCGCCACTCAGCCGCTGGAGAGTGGCGGCGGCCAGCGCCAGCTGGGCTGGCGAACGCCCAAGCAGCGCCACACTGGTGCGCAATCCTACCCGTTGGGTGACCTGGCTGATAGCGCCCAGGAGCGCGATGGAATCGTCGGCGGCGTCGCCAGCCCCCACAACGGCAAAGCCTGCCTGCTCTGCCTCCTGGGCCAGGCGTACGAATGCTGCCGGCTCTGCTCCCGCTCCCCCTAGCGTGATCGCCAGCCGCTTCACGCGCAGCGGACCTGCTTTCCCTCCTGCCGGCAGCGAACGAAGGGGAAACCGTTCCGGTCGCGCGCGACGGCCAGCCAGCTGTTTCCCGCCGGCTCGAAGGTCAGGAAGCCAAATTCCTGGGGGAGGTTGCGGCTCCCCGCTGCCACGAGTTCCCCCGCAACGCTCATTCCCTCAAGGGTAGGGTCGGACCCGGGGTCGAGGGAGGTGCCGCTGAAGCCAATCACCCATTGCACGGGGCGCTGGCTCGGTGAGGGCGAGAACGCAACCACCCCCCAGAGGTGAATGTGGCCGGAAACGATCGCCGTCAGCTGCTCGGGCCAGCGGGCCGGGGCAGCAGCCGTCAGCACCACGTTCGAAGGTTGGG
This sequence comes from Chloroflexota bacterium, assembly GCA_023512725.1. Lineage (GTDB taxonomy): Bacteria > Chloroflexota > Dehalococcoidia > SpSt-223 > SpSt-223 > JANWZD01. Next base: position 5,126 of record JAILZB010000031.1, read on the forward strand.
CAGCCGGCCGGTTCGAAAAGTGGCCCACGCCGTACGGTGGACGGTGAGTGAGGAGCCAGGCTGGCCCGCGTTGCTGGGCGAGGAGAGCGTCCAGGTGGCGACGGGCGAGGGCGACCTCGGCGGGACGCAGCTCAGTATCCGAGAGGGAGGATGAATCGAGCACGAGGAGGGAGAGGCTAGCCAGGGGCACGACCCACGGCTCGCTGGCGGGCTGGCAGCTAGGATGGTAGGGATGAGGGTCGAGAAAGCGGAACCATCCCTCCCAGGCCCGAGCACAATCCTCGTGGTTCCCGCGGACGAACACCCAAGGCGCTTGGCTCAGTAGCGGGCCGGCCGGTTCGAAGAAGTCTGCCCGCCAGCTGGCCCAGTTCTGGCCGTAGGGGCTGCCCGCGCAGCCGGGCCGGTCGGGTGGGCAAGGGCTTTCGCGGTAGAGATAGTCCCCCACGTGGAGGATCAGGTCCGGGCGCATGGCAGCGATGCTCGCAACGACCGTAGCAAACGGCCATGCGTTGGGGTCGTTGCAGTCCTGGATTTCCGCCCCGCGCAGGCGGCAGCCCGTATCCCCGATCACGGCGATTCGCTGGGGTGTTGCCGTCGGGAGCGGGAGGGTCACCCCGTTGATGGTTACGGCAAAGGTGCTCGGTGGGACGGGGAGTTCGCAGGTGAGGACGGGAAAGGCTAGGCTCGGGGCGGCGCGCACGCGCATGGGCACGCTCATGCCCGCCAGGAAAGCTGGGGGGCACGTCTCGGCGGTGGTGATCACGCGCGCGATCGGCTGGCCACCGGGGCCGAGGAGCAGGTACGGAGGGGGGGCCCAGTCCGGGGGTGCTGGTTGAGCCTGAGCGGGTGGAATGGGGAAGGAGAGTAAGGCGAGGAGCGCCGGAAGAAGTAGCCTCCGCATACAGCACCTCCCGCGGATCCGTGAGGGAAAAGGCACCCCGCCCTCCCAGCTCAGAAGAGCCGAGCGCTCCCCTGCCGCCGGTGGCGGAGGAGCAGGTGCTCCCACCCTAGCAAAAGCCCATTGCCAACCAGTGCGATAACCACCAGCACGGTGATGATAGCGAACATCTCCGGCAGATGGTGGGCAATCGCCAGCTGGATGAGGCGGTAGCCACTGCCGGCTCGGGAGGCGAACATCTCCCCGAGGATCACCCCGAGGTACGCCAGCGAGAAACCGATCCGCAGCCCGGCGACAATGCTGGGGGCGGCCCAGGGCAGCACAATTAGGCGGAAGGTTGCCCAGGGGCTCAACCCCAGCTGGCGGGAGAGCTTCTGCAACGGTCGCGGTACGGTGCGGGTTGCTTCCAGCGAAAAGAGGATGATGGGAAAGACGGCGTGGAAGGCACCGAACGCGATCTTGGAATTCACCCCCAGGCCGAAGAAAAAGAGGAAGATCGGAAAGAGGGTGACCTTGGGGATGGAGTAGATCGTCAGGAAGATGGGCTCGTAGGCGGCGGCCCAGAAGCGGTTCAGGCCGAGCAGGAGCCCAATCCAGAGCCCAGCGACAGCCGCGATAGCATAGCCGAGCGCAACTTCCTGAAGGGTAACGAGAAGGTCCTGCCCCAGGGGGCCATCGCGCAGCCCGTTGACGATCGCCGTGAACGTCTCAGCCGGAGTGGCCAGGTAGAAGCTCCCCAGCAGCATGGCCAGCAGCTGCCAGAGGGCCAGCAAGACCAAGGGGACGACGAGCAGCCCGACTGCCTGGCCGAGGGCGCGGCGCGGCAACTCAACTGCGACCACGGACCCGCTGCTCCCAGACTAGCAAAGCGCTCGTCAACGCGATGGCGATGCTCAGGACGAGCAGGATATAGGCATACATCTCGGCCACGCGGAAATTGTTGAAGAAGAAGGCGATCCGGTTGCCCATCCCGCCGGTGGAAAGGACGAACTCGGAGGCCACAACCGCAATCACGCCGTAGATGACGGCCAGCTTGAAGCCCACAAACAGGTGGGGAGCGGCAGCGGGGAGGAAGACCAGGCGGAGACGCTGCCAGAACGTCAGACCAAGTTGCACGGCCAGCTTGCCGTAGATCGGCCGGATCTGCTCGAGGCCGATGGCAGTGTTCACTACCACCCCGACGACCGCCCAGCTCCACCCGATGACGACGATCGGCACCAGGCCCATCCCGAAGATCGAGATGAAGAGCGGATAGAAGACGAAGATCGGGATGGCGTAGTAGGCAGTGAGGTACGGGTTCAGCAGCTGGCGGAGCCGGCGGGCCCGCCAGAGTAGCAGCCCCAGCGGCAGCCCGCTCGCCACGCTTAGGAAGACGCTGAGCAACACCGCACCGCTCGTCTGCGCGAAGTGAGGCCAGAGCTCACCGCTCAGGGTGATCGTGACCAGCCGCTCGACCATCTGCGTCACCGGGACGAGTGTCAGCGGGTCGACCCAGCGCAGGCGAGCAGCAGCCTCGATGAGGATGAGCAGGCCGAGGATGGTGACCAGGCGCACTCCCCACAGCGCTGCTCGCGGGGAGGTGCTCATAGGTGCAGCTCCAACGTCGTCGTGATCGCTTCCTGGCGCAGGGCGCGCCACAGCTGGGCCGTGAGCGCGGCGAAGGCGGGGTTATCGAGGACGTCGGTGCTGCGCGGACGTGGCAACGGATTAGGGATGACCTGCTTGACCCGGCCCGGCCGTGCCGTCATCACCACAATGCGGTCAGCAAGCAGGGCCGCCTCATCCAGGCTGTGGGTGACGAGCAGGATCGTTGCTCTCGTCTCCTGCCAGATCCGGAGCAGCTCATCGCCCAGGAGCAGGCGTGTCTGCTGGTCGAGGGCGCCGAACGGCTCGTCCAGCAGCAGCAGCTGGGGCAGCATGGCGAGGGTGCGCGCGATGGCAACCCGTTGGCGCATGCCGCCGGAGAGTTCCGCGGGGTAGGCCTGCTCGAAGCCTGCCAGGCCAACCAGCTGAATGAACGTGCGGGCGCGCTCCAGCCGATCGCGCCGGCCGACGCCCCGGACTTCGAGCCCGAAGGCGACGTTTTCCAGCACGGTCCGCCAGGGGAGGGTCGAGTCCTCCTGGAAGACCATCCCGATGTCCGGATGCGGCCCCATGACAAGCTCCCCGTCAAGCCGGATCTCACCGCTGGTCGGCGCCTGGATGCCCGCGATCAGCTCCAGCACCGTGCTCTTGCCGCAACCGCTGGGCCCGATGATGGCGATGAACTCGCCCCGCTCGATACTCAGGTCCACGCGCTCGACCGCTACCAGCGGCGGGCTGCCCGGCAACGGGAACTCCTTGCGGACCGCCCGCAGGTCCAGCAGCGGCGCGCTCACAGCTCGACCCGCGGCACGTTCTCAGGGAGGAAGTCCTGACGGACCAGCTCTTTCCAGTTCACCTTCTGGCCGGCGCGGTAGAGCCCGAGGATCTGGAGGTTCTCCTCGACCAGGTCGAGGCCCGCGCGGTCGAAGCCAACGCCGTAGTACTTGCTCGGGTCGACGGCCTTGAAGGCATCGAGGCAGACATCGGCAGGCAGGTTGGCGTAGCGACCGTAGATCTCAGCGGCCTCTTGAGGATTGGTGATGATGAACTGGATCGCCCGAGCGCGGGCCTGGATGAAGGCGCGCACCGCGTTCGGGTTCTCCTTGATCAGCTGAGGGCCGCAGACCAGGACGGTTTGGGCGAAGGAGGTGAGGTAGGTCGCGGCGGCAAAAACGGTCTCGAACTTCTCTCCCCGGCGGAGGTCGGCGGCGTAGATCGGCTGGAGGTGTGCAGCCGCCTGGGCGCCGCCGGCCTTGAGGGCCGCGAGCCCCTCCCGCACCCCACCAGCCGCCCGTCGGTCCACCTGGGCCGGGTCGATGCCCGCGCGCTTGAGGCAGAGGTTGAGCACCCCTTCGGTCACCGAGCCGGGGTTGGTGAAGGTCACGATCTTGCCCCGGAGGTCCTCGATCCGCTTGATCCCCGTCTCGGGCACGGTGACCCAGAAGATCTCGTTGACGTTGCGAGCGCCGTTCCCGACGATGACCAGCGGCGCCCCCGCGTCGAAGGCTTGGACGGCAGCGGTGGTGGCGACTTCGCCGAAGGGGACACCACCGGTTACGATGTTGCGGACGGTCGTCCCACCACCGGCCGAGGGGACGACGTTCTTGACCTCGAGGCCGAGCTCTTTGAAGAACCCCTTTTCCAGGGCGATCATGTAGGGCGGGCCGTAGAGGAGTGAGGGCCACTGGGTCACCGTGATCTCAAAGGCCCCCAGGGCAGCGCCGCCAGTCGGGGCAGGGGCGCTGCTGGCAGTAGGGCTTGCCGGGCTGGGCGCGCAGGCAGTGGCAACGCCTCCAAGAGCAGTCAGCCCGGTTATCTGGAGAAAGGTGCGGCGACTGAGTTCGCGGCGGGTGAGCATTGGGTGTCCTCCGCCTCTCGGTGATGGCAGCATTGCCTCTCCGTGCAGCTCATTAAAACGGGCAAGGCGAAACAATTGTCAACAAAAACCTACGCTGGCCACTGCTGGCCTCTCCCGCGCGGGGAAAACGGGCAGTGCTCCTCCCGGCTTAGCGCACTGCCTCAGGGGCCCGTTGGGTTTCGATGCGGAGCAGCTCGCGGATCTCGCGCTTGTAAGCGTTGAACTCCGGGGTCACGATGAGCTCACTGGTGCGTGGGCGCGGCAGCTCGATCGGGAAGCGCCGCCGGAGCTGGCCCGGTCGTGGCGTCATCACATAGACGGTATCGGCCAGGAAGATTGCCTCTTCGACATCGTGGGTGATAAACAGCACAGCCTGATGGAAGCGCTCCCAGAGTTGAACCAACAGCTCCTGCATCGTTGAGCGGGTCTGGGCATCGAGGGCGCCAAACGGTTCGTCCATCAGCAGCATCGGCGGCTCCATCATGAGCACGCGGGCGATCCCGACCCGTTGCTTCATCCCTCCCGACAGCTCAGCCGGGTACTGGCGTTCGAAGCCTGTCAGCCCGACCAGCTGGAGATACTCGAGCGCCAGCTGACGGGCCTGAGCGGCGCTCATCCCGTTCAGCCGGGGGCCGAAGCAGAGGTTGTCCAGCACGGTGAGCCAGGGGAAAAGGGCCGCCTCCTGAAAGACAACCGCCCGCTCGGGGCCGGGCCCCCGAACGGGCTGACCGCGGAACAGCACCTCCCCGCGGGTCGGCTGCTCGAATCCCGCCGCTAGGTTGAGGATCGTCGACTTCCCACAACCGCTTGGCCCCAGGAGGCAGACGAACTCACCGGCGGCGATCGCCAGGCTGATGTCGCGCACCGCTTCGATGCTATGGCCCCGGCGCTCGAACACCTTGCTGACCTGGCGGAGCTCCAGGAGCGGAGTAGAGGGAGTGGTCATGACACTCCTCTCAGTTGTGGTAACTCAGTTCACGCCAGGCGAGCAGCCGGCGGCTGAGGAGGAGGATCAGGCGGTCGGAGAGGAAGCCAAAGAGGCCAATCGAGATCATGTCAGCGATCACGATGTTCATCCGCCCAACGTAGTAGGCATCCCAGAGGACGTAACCAAGCCCCGTCTTGACCGCGATCATCTCGGCGACGATCACCGCCATCCAGCCGACACCAACGCCAAGCCGCATGCCCGTCAGGATCCCGGGGAGAGCCGAGGGAAGCACAACCCGCAGCAAGATGTCGCGGTCCTTCGCTCCGAGCATCTTGGCTGCCCGGATCAAGTTCAGGCTGGTCTCGCGGACGCCATGAGTAGTGTTCAGCACGATGGGGTAGAAGGCACCGAGGAAGATGAGAAAGAGGGCGTTGGCGTTCTGGATCCCGAAGATAGCAATCGCAAACGGCACCCAGGCGGTAATCGGGATCGGGCGCGCCAGCTGGATCGTTGGGTCGATCAGTCGGGCGACCAGCCGGTTCCAGCCGATCAGGATCCCGAGGGGGATCCCGATCAGGGCGGCAATGGCGAAGCCACCGCCGACGCGCAGCATACTTGCCTGGGCGTTGGAGAACCAGGTGCCAGAATAGGAATCGAACATCCCGCGGCTCGTTCCGAACGCCCACTGGTACCAGGCCGCGGCAACGTCGCTCGGCGCGGGAATAATGCCGTGGGGCGAGAACCCACCTCGGATAGCCAGCTCCCAGAGGATGGCCAGGATGAGTGGTGTGACTGCGAGCAGCAGGCGCTCCCGCAGGAAGGTGAGGGCTGCTGCTGCCCAGGTTCGGGCGAGCCCGCGGCCAGGGAAGGGCCCTGCCGCGACGAGCCCCGGTGCATCCTCGACGATAGCCCGCGCGATGAGGGGAAATCGCATCGCTTCTCCTCCCTCCGCCTAGCTTGGGCTTCCCAGATCCTTCGGCGACTTGCCCGTGACCCGGCTCAGGAACGAATAGTCGTAGGCCGACGGCACGCGTGAAGAAACGTCGGTGGTGATGACGCCATTCTCGTAGAGGAACTTCGTCATGTTCACGATCTTTTCGAGCGGGATGGCATAGTCCAGCTGGCTCTTGCTGCCTTCGATCGAAAGCTTGACCACCTCGATCGGCAGGCCGGAGTATTGGGAGGCGCGCTGGTACCAGAATTCCCGGTTCGAGCGGAGTTGCTCCATTGCATCCACGTAGGCGGTAACCATCCGCAGCACTACCTCCGGTCGCGACTGAACCGTCTCGCGATTGGTAGCAAAGATAGCGAAAGTGCCGCCAACGGCCTTGGACTCGTTATGAGAGAAGGGGGGATAGTAGGCAACCCCCTTGGAGACTGCCTGGGCGCTGAACGGCTCCCAAAGGACGGCCACGTCGATATCGCCCCGCTCAATGGCAGCGACGTAGTTCTCCCCGCCGCCAGCGATGTTGACGATCTTGAGGTCGCTGTAGCGGATCTCGTCCGGGCGCTCGGCAATTGAGGCAACAAATTTGACCCACGAGATCGACCCTGCGCCGATGCCAACCCGCAGGCCTTTGAGGTCTTTCCAGTCTTTGACCTCGACCCCTTTGCGAATGATGACAGTATCGTTCCCGACGCCCGCGCCAGCCAGGCCGACCAGGTTAGTAGCCCCGCTCGCCATCGCCAGGCTGATATCCTGAGGACCGAAGGCACCGAAGTCGATCTCCCGCGCGATGAGGGCGGTGCGGACATCGGCGAAGCGCTGAAACTCGACAACCTCGACTTCGACGTTGTACTTCTTGGCAATCTCTGGCAGCACCCACATTGGTGCCAGGTTGATCACTTTGATCGCCCCCATCCGGACCTTCGATGGTTGGGGCAATGGTGACCGCGGATCGCTTGCCTGGACGGCTGCCGGCTGGTTAGGCGCGGGGGCCACCGAAGGAGCGCTCCCGGTTTGAGCGGGCTGGCAGGCGGCGAGCCAGGAGCTCGCGAGCAGAGCCACGAGGGCTCCTCCGTACCGCAGTAGGGTCCGCATGGTTCCTCCCCTCTGCTCGGTGGGTGCGCCGAGCTCGATCAGGAATTCTGTATCACATTCTACGGGAAAGAGCAGTCCGGTGATTTTTCATCGGAAAAGGATGACAGCAAGACGTGACTTCAATATACTGGAGGGGCTGATTGCCAGCCGGAGGAGACCATGACCCGCATAGTCCGGTGGCGCCCCCGCCTTGTTCCCCTTGCTCTGCTGCTGATGACCGCCTGTGCGCCGGCCGCCGCGCCCTCGGCGACCGGCGGCAGCGCCCCACCCCCTACCTTCGAGCGCGACTATGTCCTGCGCGTCGCGATCTCGACCAGCATCACCACCCTCGATCCTCACGCAGCGATCGGGATGAATCCGCGGCGGTTTGGGCTGTACGAGTGCCTGCTTGGCCAAGACGAAGCGGGGAGGATCGTGCCTGCCCTCGCCGAGGCCTGGCGCAATGTCGACGCGACGACCTGGGAGTTTACGCTTGCCTCCAACCGTAAGTTCCACGACGGGGCTCCGGTGACCGCCGAGGACGTGAAGTACAGCTTCGACCGCGCCACCAACCCGGATCTGCGCTTGGCCATCCTCACCCGTATCGGCACCGTCGACAAGACGACGATCGTTTCCCCAAGCACGATCCGGATCACGACGCGGGGTCCAGATCCGCTCCTCCTCAAGCGGGTGGCCCTGGTCCAGATCATTCCGAAGGCCTACGTTGAGCGGATTGGCGCCAACGAGCTCGCGGTCAAGGCAATGGGCACTGGCCCCTACCTCCAGAAGGAGTTCAACGGTACCGACCGGCTCGTGCTCGAGCGGAACCCCTTCTCCCCGACACCTGGCCAGCCTGCCCAGATCATCGTGCGAGCCGTCCCGGAAGCATCGGCCCGGATCGCTGGCCTGCGCACCGGTGAGGTCGACCTGGTGGATAACGTTCCCCTCGATCAGTACGAAACGCTCAAGCGCGAGGGCTACCAGATCATCAACTTCAACCAGGGCCAGTCGATTGGGGCTTTCATCTTCCCCACCCTGGCTGGTGAGCCAACCCAAAGCAAGCTCGTCCGCCAGGCGTTCAACTATGCCATCGATAAGGAAGCGATCGCGAAGAACATCTTCAAAGGGCTCACGCAGCCGACCGGCCAGGTGGTCCAGCGCGACACCTTCGGGTACAACCCGAATATCAAGCCGTATCCCTACGACCCGGCCAAGGCGAAGCAGCTGCTCGCTCAGGCTGGCTACCCGAACGGCTTCAAGATCAAGATCGATGTTACCCTCGGCACGACGGCGGCCGACCAGATCTTCCTCCTGGTCCAGAGCCAGCTGCGTGAGATCGGGGTCGATTCCACCATCGAGCAGTCGGCCGACTCCGCCTTCCTCCTCGATCGCTGGTATGGGCGGACTGCCCGCGCCCATATCATGACCGCCGGGCTGCTGAACTCGCCGGCCATGGATGCCGATTTTGCCCTCACCTGGTTCCGGGGCAACGAACCCGAGCCGGCCCGCCGGTACAACAACCCCGAGTTCGACCGCTACTACCTCCCCTCGACCACCGAACTGGACGAGCGGAAGCGGCTGGAGCTGCTCCAGAAGGCGATCGAGGTAATGTACGAGGACCCGCCCTTCCTCTTCATGGTCGATGGGGTTCGACTGTGGGGAGCCAGCCCGAAGCTGGACAACGTGCTTCCGCGGGGTGATCAGGAGCCCCGTCTCGATATCATCCGCAAGCGCGTCTAAGCCCTTCCTGCCCGCTCGCCCGTAACGCGCGCGTGCCAGGTGTGCTCCCCGCTCTTCGGGGAACGCTGGCACGCGCTTCCTCGCTATACTGCCGTTCCACCAGCACTTCCCCCCGGGGACGGTATGGAGATCGTTCGTCGCTTCCGGGCCCAGGAGCGCCCGGTGCAGGTCCTGCTGATCAACGACCTGACGATCTTCCTCAGTTTCTTCATGCTCTTTCCCTACCTGGCCACCTATTTCACCGAGACCCTGGGCTTCCCCGCCTGGGTGGTTGGAGTTATCCTCGGCGTGCGGGTATTCTGTCAACAAGGGCTGACGATCCTCGGGGGAACCCTCGCGGACCAGATCGGCTTCAAGCCGGTCATCATCGCAGGGCTGTTGCTCCGCACGGTCGGCTTCTTCCTCTTTGGGGTAACGAGCAGCGTGCTCGGGGTGCTCCTCGCCGCCGTGCTGACGGGGCTCGCCGGCGCCCTCTTCAGCCCCGCCTTGCGCGCCTACCTCGCTGCCGAGACCCCTCACCGGCGGGCCGAAGTGTTCGCGCTCGATAACGTCTTCGCCCAGGTGGGAACTCTGCTCGGCCCGCTGCTCGGGGCGCTGTTACTGAGCGCGAGCTTCCAGCTGCTCTGCCTGGTCGCCGCCGGGTTGTTCTTCGCCCTGGGCGTGCTGCAGGTGTTCTCCCTCCCGCCTCGCGGGGGGGAGCTTGGCAGTCAATCAGTCTTCCAGAGCTGGCGTGAGGTGTTTGCCAACCGAGCGTTCCTCCTCTACTCCCTCTCGATGCTGGGGACCTTCACCCTCTTCAACCAGCTCTACATCGGCTTGCCGCTGGAAGTCCGCCGCCTGACGGGGAGCGATGCTTTTACCAGCGCGATCTTTCTCGTCTCCTCCCTGCTCACCCTGGGTGGCCAGCTGCGGGTGACGGCTGCCCTTCAAGCTCGCTGGGGAGAAGCACGGCCGTTGCCCTGGGGCGTACTCCTGATGGGGATCGCCTTTCTTCCCCTCCTGGTCGGCTCCTTCTTCCTCCCGCTCGCGGGTGGACCGGTCGCGCTGGTGGTCAATGTCCTCCCCGTCCTGCTCACGACCGTCATCCTGACGCTCGGTACCCTAGTGGTCCGCCCCTTCCAGATGGCACTCATCCCAGTGCTGGCCAACGACCGCTTGCTGGGGACCTATACCGGCGTCTTCTGGATGTGGTCCGGGGTTGGGGCGACGGTGGGGAACTTCCTCGTCGGCCTCGCCTTCGACGCCCAGCGCACGAGCGGCCTCGTGGCCCTCCCCTGGGCGTTGCTGGTGACGCTCGGCGTGCTTTCCGCGCTCAGTATCTGGCTGGTACTCCGCAGTGAGCCCCTCGCGCAAGCGGTCAGTTCCGAAAGTGGCTAGCCAAAGACCCCATCGAGCCGGTAGGCTTGCACGAGCAGGCCAAGCACGAACGGCACGAGGAAGGCGAGCCAAGTCGCAAGGTAGCACTCGAGGTACTGGTCACGGAGCTCTTCGAGCTCGGCCACTGGCTGGCGGCGGAAGTACACTTCGGCCACGTGCTTCCGCGGAACGTGCAGGAACGAGATCCGGCCGAGCGTCACCCGCTCCACCAGCCGACGCTGGGGCCAGTCGCGCCAGATGGCAACGTACTGCCTAAGGTAGCGCTGCTGGGCCCGCACCAGAAACACCGAAGCGACCAGCCCGCAGCATAGGCCTAGTACCCACCCCACCAGCGCTGTCTGCTGCGGGGGCACAAGCTCCGCCAGCATCCTGATCGCTCCAGTTGAGGGTAGCGCAGCGAGGGCAGAGAGCGCGAGGAGCTAGCTGGCCCCGAGGGCCACGGGTGCGGCATTGCCCTGCTGAGAGTGAGGTCAGGAGGAGCGAGCGCTGGCCCCGTTGCGCCTGAAGGCAGGATGAAAGAGGGGAAGGTCCCAGTCCTGGGAGAGCCGAGGGAGCATCTCCTCGGGCGTCCAGGTCGTCTGCTGACCGTACTTCCCGCGGTACTCGCGGAGCGTCGGCCCAACCTCGTAGAACATGATCTGGGCGATGCGGGCGCCCACCGGCAGCCGGATGTGAGCCTGGCTATGGTTGGTGATCTCCATCGTCCAGCGCGCAATGTAGCCAACGTCCCCCAAGCCAGAACACTTGCAGACCGAGAGCGCCGAGCGGCCGATACTTGAGCGGCAGCGCATCGAGGTGGTGAAGCCGTTCCGTGCCCCCACCACCTCCTGGGTGTGAGCGAGGATGGTATCGCCCGCCCGGATGATGATGTAGCCGTCCTGGGCATGCTTGGGCTCTCCCCAGAAGGCACGCATCGATTCCTCGTCGAAGAAGTCGACGAGCACCAGGTTCCGGTTCGGCTCGTAGTACCACTCGCCGAGACGGACATCGTAGGAATTGGTGCCGAGCTGGCGCTCGTCGAATGGCTCGATGACGATATTCCCCCGGGCCATCTCTTCCAGGATCCGCTTATCGCTGAGGACCATGCCGCCTCCGCTGGAACGAACTGCGCTCTGCTGCATCCTAGCAGGCTGTTTCACCACAATCTAGCCATTGTCGGGGGAAAGGCCCCACTTGCGTCCTGCAACCGGGCAGTTGGCGTGGACGTCTTGATCGCGTAGCATGCGAGCGATGCGTAGGCGCCAGTTCGGTCGAGTGGCTGGGGGGGTCCTCCTCGCAGGCATCATGGGGAGTGGGGCGCTTGCCGCCTGGGCCTGGCATGACCTGCCTTTCCCGCCGATCGTTCGCCCGCCTGCCGCTTCGATAGTCCTCACTGACCGGAATGGTCAGCCGCTCTATGAGGTCGAAACGGCTTCCGGTCGTCATCGGCCGGTGGCGCTCGACCAGGTGGCGCCAGCGGTGGTTCATGCCACCGTTGCCACGGAGGATGCCAGCTTTTTCACCAACCCGGGGGTGGACGGCCTGGCGCTGCTGCGGGCGCTCCTCCAAACCCTCCGCGGGGAGCCAGCCGGTGGCAGCACCATCACCATGCAGCTTGCTCGGCTGAGTGTCCTCCCCCCCGAGCGTCTGGCAGACGCGCCGATGCGGCGCAAGCTCCAGGAGATCGCACTTGCCCTGCTGCTGACCGCCCGGGAGAGCAAGGCAACCATCCTCGCGCAGTACCTGAACGCCGTTCCCTACGGCAACCGCGCGGTGGGGATCGAGGCAGCAAGCCAGGCCTACTTTGGCAAGCCAGCAGCGAACCTTTCGCTGGCCGAAGCAGCCTTGCTGGCCGGGCTGCCCCAGGCCCCAGCGTGGCTCGACCCCGCGGTGCACCGCGAGGCGGCTCGCGAGCGACAGCGGCAGGTTCTCGCCTTGATGGTCCGCCACGGCTGGATCACGCCGGCAGAAGCTGCTGCTGCCGCTGAGCAACCCCTCGACCTCCGTCCGCCCACGGTCACGATCCAGGCCCCGCACTTTGTGCTCGGGACGCTCAGCCGAGCGGTCGAACTCGCGCGCGCCACTGGCGGTGAGCGAGTCGTCACGACCATCGATGGTGGCCTGCAGCAGCTGGCCGAGGCGGTCATCCGCAGTCATCTCAGTCGGCTAGCGGCCCAGCGGGTGACCAACGCAGCCCTCGTCGCGCTCGACCCCCAGACGGGTGAGGTGCTGACGCTGGCGGGCTCGGCCGACTATTTCAACCCGGCGATCGCGGGGCAGGTGAACGTTGCCCTCGCGCCGCGGCAGCCGGGCTCAGCGATCAAGCCCCTGACCTACGCTGCCGCCTTCGAGCGGGGCTTCTCTCCCGCGGATGTGCTGGCGGATGTCCGCACGGTATTCACCACCCGCCGGGGAGAGCGCTATGTCCCCGTGAACTACGACCACCAGTACCACGGCCCGCTCTCGCTCCGGACAGCGCTCGCCTCTTCGATCAATAGCGTCGCAGTGCGCTTGCTCGACCGGATTGGAGTGGGGGCGCTCATCGACCTCGGCCAGCAACTCGGGCTCTCGACGTGGCGCGACATCGAGCGCTACGACCTGGCCCTCACCCTGGGCGGTGGCGAAGTAACCCTGCTTGACCTGACGGCAGCCTACGCCGCCTTCGCAGCGGGCGGCGAGTACCACCCGCCCCAGGACCTGCTCCGGCTCGAGACGGCCATGGGCCGCACCGTCTGGCAGGCGGCGCCCCCACCGGCGCGGCGCGTGCTCTCGCCCGAGACCGCCTTTCTCATTTCCCACATCCTCAGCGACCCGGTTGCGCGCGAGCTTGGCTTTGGGACGGGCGGCCCGCTCCGCCTCTCGCGTCCGGCTGCGGTCAAGACTGGCACCACCTCCTCCTTCCGCGATAACTGGACCATCGGCTACACCCCGGACCTGGTCGTTGGGGTCTGGGTCGGGAACAGTGACGGCGAGCCGATGCGCGAGGTGAGCGGCATCACCGGTGCCGCGCCAATCTGGCACGACTTCTTCGAACAGGTGCTGGCAACCCGCCCGAGCCGTTCATTCCCCGTGCCGGAGACGATCCGCTGGGTCGCCGTCTGCGAGGTGGATGGCAAGCTGGCCACCCCTGACTGCCCCCGCGTGGTGGTAGAGCCTTTCGTGGCCGGACGCGAGCCGCGTGAGTCCTCGACCAGCTACCAACGTCTCCTGATCGACCGGGCGAGCGGCGACCTCTGGGAGCCCGGCTGCCCAGGACCAGCAGTTGAGCGGCTGTTCTGGCTCCTCCCGCCTGACGCGCTCGCCTGGGGACGGGAACGCGGCATCCCCGAGCCACCTCGTCGCAGCTGCCGGGGAACTCTGCGCAACGATCCCGACGCTCCGTTCGTCCGCCTGCTGGAACCGGATGAGGGGGCGGTGCTGGTGCTCTCACCGCGCTTGCCCCGCGAAATGCAACGGCTGCGGGTGCAGGCACTTGGCGCGGGTGGCACCGTCCAGTTGAGCGTTGATGGTCAGCCGATCGCCAGTCGCGATGGCAGCGGCTGGTGGACTCTTGAGCCGGGCGAGCACCGAGTGCGGGCGGTGCTCGTCCGGGACCAGCGTGAGCTGGCTGAGGAACGTCGGACGATCCTCGTGGTACCCTCACCAGCAGAAGGGGAGCGCGCGTGCGTCGCTTGTTAGCTATTCTTGGCCTGGGCCTGGTGGTGGTCATCGCGGCGGTCGCGGCAGTGGTTGCCAACCTCACCTTGCGGCCTGAGCCCCGCCCGCCAGCCGTGATCGCCTACGAGCCCGACCAGCTCCGAGAAGTGCCACCCAGCACGACCGTCGCGCTGGTCTTCAACACGGCGATGGACCGGGGTTCAGTCGAGCAGGCCTTCCGGGTAGAGCCGGTGGTCGAGGGGAGCTTCACCTGGCAGGGGAACCGGCTGATCTTCCAGCCAAAGCAGCCTCTCCAGCGTAACACCACCTATTCCATCACCCTGGAACGCACTGCCCGGAGCAGCGCCGACCTGACGCTCGCGGAACCGTTCCAGGCCACCTTCACCACCGCGGGCGACCTGATGGTAGTCGCGTTCTATCCCACCGCTGATGCGAGCGAGGTGCCGGTCGAGAGCCCGGTGACCGTCGCATTCAACCGGCCAGTCGTCGCCCTCCAGCCCAACACCTCCACCCTGACCCCGCTCACGCTCGCGCCCAGCGCTGCCGGTCGCGGCCAGTGGCTCAGCCCCAGCCTCTATCGCTTCCAGCCCGAGGGGGGGTTGCGCCCCGCGACCGTCTACACGGTGACCCTCGGGCGCGATTTTCAGGACCTCACCGGAGGGCAGCTCGCCAGCGCGGTCACCTTCAGTTTTGCCACCATCCGGCCAGCGCTCCGCGAGTTCACCCCAACAGCCGACAGCCGCTACGTTCTCCCAACCCAGGAGGTGGTGTTGGTCTTCAACCAGCCGATGGACCGCGAGAGCGTCCAGGCGGCGTTCTCCCTCACCCCGCCGGATGGCCCGCCCACTTCCGGCACCTTTCGCTGGGAGAGCGATCAGCGGGTGGTGTTCGTTCCTGCCCAGCCGCTTCAGCCCGAGGTGACCTATACCGCCCAGCTGGCGGCCGGGCTCCGCGGCACCCAGGGGCCGCTTCCCTCCCGCGCGCCGTTCCGCTGGCAGTTTCAGACGGTCGGCCCGCCGCGCCTGGTCACTGCCCCCCCAACGGGAGGTGCTCCCGTCCGGCTCGATAGCACGGTTGCGCTCGTCTTCAACCAGCCGATGGACCCGAACTCGGTGGCCGCAGCGCTGACGATCCTGCCCGAGCCCACCCAGGTATTCTCCTCGTGGGTCCAATCGAACACTCAGCTGAACCTGTTCTTTTCGCTTCAGCCGTCCACGAACTACGTCATCACGGTCGGGGCGGAGGCGCGCGACCGCAGTGGCCGGCCGCTCGGCACTCCCCAGCGGGTGACCTTCACCACTGCGCCCCGGCCACCTCAGCTGTCGTTTGCCCGCATCCTGGGCCAGAACAGCATTACCGTGCTGGCAGGCACGCCGGTCCTGGCAGCGCTGGAGGCGGTCAACGTTCCGTCGGCGCGCTTGCAGCTGAGGCGGCTGGACCGCCAGAGTTTCGTCCATTTGGATGCCACCTTCCGTAAAGAGAGCGAGGCACCGCTGGGCGAGCCGGTTGCGGAGTGGATGCTTTCCACGGCGGCACCCCTCAACGCCACGCGCCTCATCACCCAGCCGCTCACCGTCAACGGTCAGCTCCTGCCCGCTGGCTACTACCAGCTCACCGTCGAGGGGGCAGGTGCGCGTGACCAGCAGCTCGTGGTCGTCTCCCAGCGGGCGCTTACCCTCAAGCTGGGGCCCGGCAGCGGCTTCCTCTGGGCGGTGGACCCCCTGAGCGGCCAACCGGTGGCCGATACACCAGTGATGGCGAGCTACGCCTCGGGCCAGCCGGTCACCCTCACCCAGGTGGTGCGGACGCGTGCCGACGGGACTGCCGAGTTCGCCATTCCGCCGGGAGGCGACGAACCGTTCCCTCGCCTCTGGGTCTTTCTCGATGAGCCAGCAGGGCCGTCAGTGGTGTCGAGCAGTTGGTCCGATGGGATCGAGCCCTGGCAGTTCGGCCTCGAGACGGTGTTCACGGTCCAGCCCTTCCGCGGCCAGATCGATACCGACCGCCCGATCTACCGGGCCGGGCAACTAGTGTTCTTCAAGGGTATCCTCCGGCGCGATGACGATGGCCTCCTCAGCCTTCCCAGCGGCCTCTCCTCGCTCCCGGTGAGCATCCGTGACCCCTCCGGCCGGCTGGTCTACTCCCAGACTCTCCCGCTCGACCGCTTTGGCAGCTTCAACGGCCAGTTCCAGCTGGCTGAGAACGCCCCAACCGGTAGTTGGGCCATCCTGGCAGGGAGCGGCAAGAATGGCGAACCGACCCTGATGGCAGACTTCCAGGTCGCCGAGTACCGCCGGCCAGAGTTCGAGGTCACCGTCACTCCCGGCCAGCGTGAGGTCATCGCTGGCCAGACCATCACCGCGAGTGTGGCAGCGGAGTATTTCTTCGGCGCGCCGGTCGCTGGCGCTGAGCTGCTCTGGCGCGTCCGCGCTGAGCCGTATCGCTTCCGCGGTCCGCAGGGGGCTGACTGGAGCAGGTTCACCTACGGCGTGATCGACCTGCGGCCGCCCCCCTTCGGCGGGCGGCTCGCACCCACGGCCTCGGGCACAGGCAGGCTCGATGGGAACGGCCGGCTTGTCATCCAGTTCCCGGCCGACCTCGGGGGAGCGGAAGAAAGCCAGCTGTTCACCCTCGAAGGGTCAGTCACCGACAGCACCGGCCAGCAGATCAGTGGTCGGAGCGAGGTGGTCGTCCACCGGGGTGCCTTCTATCTCGGCCTCCGGCCAACGAGCTTTCTCGTTCGCCAGGGAGAGAGCGCCAGCTGGGAGATCGCCTCGGTCAATCCCGATACCAGCATCCGGCCCAACGTTCCGGTCGCGCTCGACTTCGCCACCCGACGCTATTACTCGGTCCAAGAACGCCAGCCCGATGGCAGCCTCGTCTGGGTGACCCGCTTCGAGGATACCCCGGTGCCAAACGGCAGCCAGACGCTCACCACGGAGGCGAACGGCCGGGCCCGCGCAAGCTTTACCCCGCCACGCAGCGGCCTCTATCGCCTCCAGGCCACCACGCGCGATGAACTGGGGAATGAGGTGAAGACCGTCTCCTTCCTCTGGGTCGTGGGGAATGATTACGTCAACTGGGGACTGGAGAGCAACGATCGCATGGACCTCGTGCTGGACAAAGCGCAGTACGCCGTTGGGGAGACGGCGAAGGTGCTCGCTACCTCGCCCTTCACCTCCTCGCTTGCACTCCTCACCGTCGAGCGCAACCGCGTCCGTTCCCATCAGGTGCTGCCCCTCAGTGGCAACAGTGCCGTCCTGGAAGTGCCCGTCACACCCGAGTTTCTGCCCAACGTCTTCGTTTCGGTGGTCGTTTTCGCGCCGAGTGGTCCTGCTGGGCCAGCGAGCTACAAGCTTGGCTACGCGCGCCTGAGCGTTGATACCAGTGCCAGGCAGCTGCGCGTGAACCTTACCGCGGATCGGGCGACGTACCGGCCGGGGGAGACCGTCCGCTACCGCGTGCGGGTCACCGATGCAAGCGGGCAACCGGTGCAGGCGCAACTCTCCGCCGCGGTAGTCGACCTGGCAGTCCTTTCGTTAGCGGAGGAAGAGTCGCCGACCTCGCTCTTCGATGCGTTCTACCGCCAGCGGGGGCTCGGCGTGCGCACGGCGGCTACCCTGGCCGCTTCCCAGAGCCGGCTCGATCTCGCTAGCCGGGCAGCGGGGAAGGGTGGTGGCGGGCCATCCACCGAGGTCCGCTCACGCTTCGCCGACACTGCCTATTGGAACCCTGCCATCCTGACTTCCGACGCGGGTGAGGCGACGTTCACCGTAACCCTCCCAGATAACCTGACGACCTGGCGGCTGACAGTCAAAGCCCAGACGGAAGACTCGCGCTTCGGCCAGGCCCGCTACGACGTGCTTAGCACGAAAGACCTGCTGGTCCGGCCGCAGCTCCCCCGCTTTCTCACCAGTGGCGATGATGTCTGGCTGACCGCAGTGGTCCAGAACCGGACTGAGCGCCCAGTGGAGGTCACCGCCGCGCTGGAGACACGGAACCTAGTGCCAGCAGGCGGCAGCTTCTCTCCCCAGCGGCTGACCGTTCCCGCCGGGGGCACTGCTCCGGTCCGCTGGTTGGCCCGGGCCAGCCAGCCCGGGGAGGCCCGCGTGCTCTTCCGCGCTGAGACCAGCGGGACCCCGCCTCCCGATGCGGTGGAGATCGCTCTGCCCGTCCGGCCGCTGACGACGCCGGAGGTGGTGGCGAGCGCGGGGCAGGTCGCTGCCGAGCAGGTCGAAGAGGTACGGCTCAGTGGCACCGTGGACCGTGACCAGGGTGAACTGACGGTTGACCTGACGCCTTCGCTGACAGCTGGCCTGGCGACCGGTCTCCGCGAGCTCGAGAGTTTCCCCTGGGAGCCCGTTGAGGTGACGGTCTCGCGGCTGGTGGTGCGGCTCCAGTATGCCCACGTTTTGAGCGCTACCGGCATCGTTTCGCCGGTGCTGACGAGCCAGCTCCGCGACGACACTGCCGCGATGCTCCAGAAGCTGTACCGGGCCCAACAGCCGGATGGAGGCTGGGGATGGTTCCCGACCGATGCCAGCCAGCCGTTCCTCTCCGCTTACGTCGTTCAGGGGATGCTTGATGTCCAACGCGCCGGGCTACCCGTCGACACCACCAGCCTGAACCGGGGGCTGGGCTTCCTCACCCAGTACCTCGAGCGACCCGTAGACGTTGGCTCCCCGGATGATGTCAATACCCGTGCCTTCATGCTCCTGGTGCTCGCCGAGGCGGGCCGGCCGAACACCGGGCTTGCGAGTGCACTCTTCGAACGCCGCGCGGCGCTCAGCGATTACGGTCGAGGCTACCTGCTGCATGCCTTCACCCTGGCGAGCGGGGGACGCCTGGATAGCCGCGCCCAGACGCTGCTCACTGAGCTCGCCACTCATGCGAGCTGGAGCGCAACCGGTGCCCACTGGAGCGAGCCAGCACCAAGCTTCCGCACCTTCGGCGGCCCCAGCCGCTCCACCGCAGTGGTCCTCGCGGCCCTGCTGGCAGCCGACCCCACCAGCCCCTTGATCGACCCGGCCGTCCGCTGGCTAATGGCAGAACGTCGCTCCGGCTGGTGGTCGACCAGCTATGCGACGGCCGTGGCACTTCGGGCGCTCGCCGACTACGCCGCGCTCCAGCCCGACCGCACGGCGGACTACCGCTACCGGGTAGTGCTGAACGGGAAGACGCTCGCCGAGGGGGCAGTGACGCCGGGTGCCTTGAGCGGCCGTACCCTGGTGGTGCCAGTCCGCGAACTCCTGCTCGATGCCCCCAACCGGCTGGTGCTCCAGCGTGATGCCAATGGCCCCCCGGCGAGCACCGGCCGACTGTACTACACCAGTACCCTGCGCTACTTCCGGCCCGGCTACCGGGTCGAGCCGCGGAGCGAGGGGATCGCGATCAGTCGCGAGTACTTTCCGGTTGAGGGGAACACTCCGCTCCAGGAAGGAGCGGTTGGGCAGCTCGTGCGCGTGCGTCTGACGCTTGTAGCCCCGAGCGACCTGGATTACCTGGTGGTCGAAGACCCGCTCTTTGCCGGTGCCGAGGCCGTCGACCCGAACCTTGCCACAACCAGCATCTTCGACCGAGTGACCAACCGCCGGCAGTGGCGCTTCTCGCACATCGATATCCGCGACGACCGGGTGGCGCTCTTTGCCACGGCGCTCCCGCGCGGAAGCTACGAGTTCAGCTACCTTATTCGGCTCACCACTCCAGGGCAGTTCCTGGCCCAGCCTGCGCGGGCGAGCTTGATGTACTTCCCTGAGGTTTGGGGGCGAAGTGGGAGCAGCACCTTTCGGGTGAAGGAGTGAGCACCGTACCGATCGCGTCCAAGCATGGGGTGGGTAACGGGTGGTAGGTCAGCTTCGCAAGCGGTCGAAGTAGAGCCGTTCGGCAGCGATCCGTCCGGCGCGGAGTTCCAGCACGCTTACCCAGCGCGAGCGGCGGGTCTCATCCTGGAAGATACCCTCGACGGCAACGTGATGTCCGTCGTC
>JAILZB010000306.1 GCA_023512725.1 Chloroflexota bacterium
CGTCGGTCCCGAACCAGTAAAGGGCCAGCGGCCGGTCGTGGGCGTTGATGTAGTCCACCGCCTCCTCGACCTTCTGATAGGTCTTCACCGGCAGCAGCGGGCCGAAGATTTCCTCCTGCATCACCGCCATGTCGTCGGTGGGGTTGAGGATCAGGGTCGGGGCGATCTTGCGGTGCGGCTGCTGGGAAAGATCCTCGCCGGCCGGATTGATCTCGACGATGGTCGCGCCCTTGGCCCGGGCGTCCTCGACATAGCCGGTGATGCGGTCGAAGTGCCGCTGGGCGACGACGGCGGTGTAGTCCGGATTGTCCTTCAGGGTCGGGAAGTAGCGGCCCACCGACGCCTTGGCCTCGGCCACGAAACTGTCGAGCTGGTCGGCCGGCGCGAAGACATAGTCGGGCGCCAGGCAGATCTGGCCGGCGTTCAGGGTCTTGCCGTTCATGATCCGGGCCGCGGCGGTGGCCATCCAAGGCGAGTGAAACGCCCCGGAAACGTTCAACGGGACGACGCGCCGCGCCCCACGCTCCTTCGCCAGCGCCATCGCCTGCTCTAGGGCCGCCGTCGGGACCGAGAGGATCACCTGCCCTGGCGCATTCCGGTTCGCGAGGGTCGCCCCCGTCCGGGCGCACACTTCCTCCACCACCTCGATGGGCAGTCCCAGCAGCGCCGCCATCCCTCCTGGCGTCCGGCGGGCGGCGGCCTCCATCAGCTCGCCCCGGCGCGCCACCAGACGTACACCTTCGACGAGCGACAGCGCCCCCGCCGCGATCAGCGCCGCGTATTCGCCGACCGAGTGACCGGCCAGAAGGTCGGGCTGTGCCCCGCGCGCGGCCAGCGGGGCCAGACACGCCAAACAGGTCGCCACCAGCGCAGGCTGCGTTACGGCCGTGCGGCGCAATTCCTCCTCGGGGCCCTCCCAGCAGACGCGGGCCAGGTCGTAGCCAAGCGCCTCGCTCGCCTCGGCATAGACCGCCGCCGCCTCGGGATACCGCTGTGCCATCGCGCGGCCCATCCCGACCTGCTGCGATCCCTGCCCGGGAAAAACCCAAAGGACGCCCATCAAACCCACTTGAGTACTGCCGTCGCCCAGGAGAGCCCGGAGCCGAAGCCGGTGAGCACCACCGTGTCGCCGGGTCGGATCCTGGCTGCCTCCAGCGCTTCCGTCAGCGCGATTGGAATGGAGCCCGCAGAGGTATTGCCGTACCGCTGCACATTGTTAAACGCGCGCTCAGGCGGCAGTCCCAACCGCTTCACCGCGGCTTCAATGATCCGCAGGTTCGCTTGATGTGCGATGAAGCAGTCGATATCGGCTATCCGCAGACCGGCGCGCTTGAGAGCGCGAAGCGTCGTCTCCTCGATGATCCGTACGGCGAATTTGAAGACCTCGCTGCCGACCATCTTCACCGTGTGCTGTTTACGGGCCACCGTCTCGGCACTCGCCGGCAGGCGCGAGCCCCCCGCCTCCAGCCAGATCAACTCCGCGCCACTGCCGTCGGAGCCCAGATCAAACGAGAGGAGCCCCTCTCCCGGCTCGGTCGGCTGCAGAAGCGCCGCACCAGCGCCGTCGCCGAAGAGGACGCACGTAGAGCGGTCCTGCCAGTCGACCACACGCGAGACCACGTCTGCGCCGATCACCAGCACCTTCTCGTAGGCGCCCGTCTGCACAAACTGCGCCCCCGCCGCCAGCCCGTAAACAAAGCCGGCACAGCCTGCACTCAGATCGAAGGCGGCGGCGCGACGGGCCCCGAGGCGATCCTGCACCAGGTTGGCGACCGCCGGGAACGGCACATCCGGCGTGATCGTACCGACCAAGATCAGGTCCAGATCCGCCGGCGACACCTCCGCGCGCGCCAGCGCCGCCCGCGCGGCGCCGAGGGCCAGGTCCGAGGTCGCCTCGTTCTCCGCCACAATGCGTCGCTCGCAGATGCCGGTACGGGTGACAATCCACTCGTCGCTCGTCTCCACCATCTTCTCCAGGTCGAAGTTGGTGAGGACGCGCTCGGGCACGCAGGCGCCCACGCCGGTGATCTTTGCCCCGCGCAGCATCCTGGCGCCGGGCTGCGGCGCGCCGCCGGGCTGCGGTTCCGCCGCTTCCCCCCCGGGGGGGAGAAGCGACTGCCTCGCTTCAGTTCCATCCAGCGCCGATCTGTCGGCGGATCTTATCGACAATTCCATGGTTGACCGCCTCTTGGGCCACGCGCAGGGCATTTGCGACTGCCGAGCTACTGGAGCGTCCGTGGCCGATAATGCAGACGCCGTCGATCCCCAGCAGGGGAGCGCCCCCGTACTGCGCATAGTCGGTTCGTGCCCGCACCTGACGCAGGGCCGGTGCCAGCATTGCCGCGGGCAGCTTGTAGAGAGGCCAGCGTCGCAACTGTTCCGTCACCAGGCCCACCAGCAGCTCGCGGACGCCCTGCGCCGTCTTAAGGAGCACGTTGCCCGTGAAGCCGTCACAGACGACCACATCGGCTTTTCCCGCGAAGACATCGCGCCCCTCCACGTTGCCGACGAAGCAGAGCCGGGAGTCGCGCAGGAGCGCGTGGGCGGCGCGGGTCAGGTCGTTCCCTTTGCATGCCTCCTCGCCGATGTTCAAGAGCCCCACCCGCGGACGAGCGATGTCGAGCAGTTCCTCGGCGTAGACCTGCCCCATATAGGCAAACTGAAGAAGGTTTTCGGGGCTGCAATCGACGTTGGCCCCGGCATCCAGAAGAACGACTCGCCCCTTAAGCGACGGGAGCACGGTGGCGATCGCGGGACGCTCGATGCCGGGAATCCGGCCCAGCTCCAGCAGCCCAGCCGCCATTCCCGCCCCAGTATTGCCCGCTGAGACCATCGCCTCCGCCTCGCCCGTGCGCACCAGCCTGGCGCAGACGACCAAAGAGGCGTCCTTCTTTCGGCGAACAGCGGCTGCGGGAGGCTCGTCCATCCCGACGACCTCGCTGGCGGGAATCAGGCGAACACGTCCGGGCGCCGGGCGGGCTTTCTGAAGTAACGGCCCCACGGCGTCTTCGCGGCCCACCAGCAACAGCTCCAGGTCGGGAT
>JAILZB010000307.1 GCA_023512725.1 Chloroflexota bacterium
GGCACTGTTCAACCCCTACGTGCTTCCCTTCGAGATCGCGTCGGTCATACTGCTGGTAGCGATGGTCGGCGCGATCGTGCTCGCCCGGGAGGACCGTGGATGACGATCACGCTCAACCATTTCCTGGTGCTGAGTGCGCTGCTGTTCTGTCTCGGGCTGTACGGTGCGCTCGCCAAGCGAAATGCCGTTGCCATCCTGATGGGCATCGAGCTGATGTTCAACGCCGTCAACGTGGCACTCGTGGCGTTCTCACGCTTCGGCGGGCCAGCCACGGTGGCGGGTCAGCCCGTGCTCCTCGCCGGCCAGGCCTTCGTCGTCTTCATCCTGACGGTGGCCGCAGCGGAAGCTGCCCTCGGCCTGGCGATCATCTTCGCGATCTACCGGCGGCGCGAGACGATCGATGCCGACCGGCTCAACCTGCTCAAGTGGTAGTCCGATGTTCATCGTTGCGCGCTTCAGCTCCACGAAAAAGACTGCCCAGATGTGGCGCGAGTTGTTCGAAGCTGGCGGTGTCCCCGCCATCGCCTGGCCCGACCGGCGCCAGAAGCACCTCGGGGAAGTGGCTCGCTACGTGGTGCTGGTGCCGCTCGGCAAGGACCACGTCGCTGAAGAAGCGCTGAGGAACACCTGATGGCACGGGTGGAACCGGCGGTCAGGAGGGCAGAATGACGGCGGACCTCGCCTGGCTCATTCTCTTCCTGCCGCTCTTCGCCTTCCTGCTCAACGTCTCGGTCTTCCGGGGCCGCACCGCTGCTGGCATTGTGTCGATCCTGGCGATGGCGGGCTCCTTCGCCCTCTCGCTCCCCTTTGCCTTCGCCTTTGCCACGCGCAGCGAGCCTCTCCGCGCCGCGTTGCCTTTTCTCACCGTTGGCGGGTTCTCCTTCCCCTTCAGCATCCAGGTCGATGCGCTGACGGCGGTGATGCTGGTCGTGGTGACCGTGGTCAGCCTGCTCGTGCAGCTCTTCTCGGTCGGTTATCTGGCAGGCGACCCGGGGTACTCGCGCTACTTCGCCTACCTCTCGCTCTTTTCTCTGTCGATGCTCGGCCTGGTGCTCGCCCAGAACCTCGTCGTGATCTATGTCTTCTGGGAGCTGGTAGGGCTCTCGTCCTTCCTTCTCATTGGCTTTTGGTACGCCCGGCCGGAAGCGGCTGAAGCAGCCAAGAAGGCGTTCATCACGACTCGGGTTGGTGACTTCGGCTTTGCGGTGGGGTTGATGGCGCTGTTCGTGGCCGCTGGCACGCTCGACCTGCCGCAGCTGTTCGCGGCGGCCGAGGCGCGCCAGCTGGCGGGTGGCCTGCTTCTGCTCGGGGTGCTGGGGTTGTTCGCGGGCGCTGTCGGTAAGTCAGCCCAGTTCCCGCTCCACGTCTGGTTGCCGGATGCAATGGAAGGCCCGACGCCCGTCTCTGCCCTCATCCACGCGGCGACGATGGTGGCTGCGGGTGTCTATCTGGTCGCGCGGGCGTTCCCACTCTTTGAAGCGGCAAGCGGTGGCGTGCTGGCGGTTGGTGGGGTCGTGCTCGGCTCGCTGCCGGCTGCGCTCACGATTGTGGCCTGGCTGGGCGCCTTTACCGCCCTCTTTGCCGCCACGCTCGCCCTCGTCCAGACCGATATCAAGAAGGTGCTCGCCTATTCGACAGTCTCGCAGCTGGGCTATATGATGCTCGGCCTGGGAGTGGGGTCGGTGGTCGCTGGCATCTTTCATCTCTTCACCCACGCGTTCTTCAAGGCGCTGCTGTTTCTCGCGGCCGGGTCGGTCATCCACGGTGTCGGCACCCAGGACATGCGCGAGATGGGCGGGCTCCGACGCTTCATGCCGGTGACGTTCGCAGCGTTCGCCTTTGGGGCGCTGGCGCTCGCAGGGATCTTTCCCTTCGCCGGCTTTTGGAGCAAGGATGAGATCCTGGCCGAGTCGCTCACCCACGGCAGCCTCGCCCTCTTTCTGATGGCGGAGATCACCGCCTTCCTGACCGCCTTCTACATCATGCGGCTGCTAATGCTCACCTTCTTTGGCGAGCACCGTGGCGCATCAGCCCATCACGCCGAGGCGCACGCGCATGCGGCCGAGCCGGCCCTCACGCCCGGCCTGCCTGCCCCGGCCCATCATCCTGACACGCCGCACGAGTCGCCCTGGGTGATGACACTGCCTCTCCTCATCCTGATGGTCCCGACGCTCGTGGCCGGCTTCTGGGCGCTTGGCGGGAGCTTCCACGCCTATCTCCACGCCGTCCCGGGCGTTCACGGGGAGGCACCTCCCTTCAACCTCCCGGTCGCAGCCCTCTCTACGGCGATGGCGCTGGCCGGCCTGGCGACCGGCTGGTATCTCTACGCCGCACCTGGCCGGGCGGCCGCCAGCGCGCGGGCCGCCGGGCCACTGACCCGGCTACTCGAGCGCAAGTACTACCTCGACGACCTCTACGAGGGAGTGATCTTCTGGCTCTTCCTGCGCGGCTCCCAGGTGGTAGGGTGGTTCGACCTCACGATCGTCGATGGCGTCGTCAACGGGACGGGAGCGCTCTTCAGCTGGCTGGGGGGCCTCTTCCGCCAATGGCAGACCGGTCGTCTCCAGTACTACGGCGTCTTCCTCGCCCTCGGCGCTGTGCTCCTCTTCGTCGTCTCGCTCGCCTGGACGAGCGGGCTGGTGGGGAGGTAGCCCATGGGCGTGTTGAGCTTTCTCCTCTTCCTCCCAGTCCTGGGGGCGATCGTACTGCTGCTCCTCCCGCGCGGCAACGACCGCCTGGTGCGTATCGTCAGCGCGATCGTGAGCGGGGCGACCTTCCTGCTCGCCGGGTGGGTGTTCTTTGCCTATGACATGGCGCGGGGTGGGCTGCAGTTTGTCGAGCGCGCGCCCTGGGTGCGTATTCCGACCTCGCCCCAGTTCAACGTCGATTACTACGTGGGAGTGGACGGCCTTTCGGCACCCCTTGTCCTGCTCACGGCGTTTTTGACCTTCCTTGCCGTGTTCATCTCCTGGAACGGCATCCAAACGCGCGTCCGCGAGTACCACATTCTGCTGTTGCTGTTGGAGACCGGCGTTC
>JAILZB010000308.1 GCA_023512725.1 Chloroflexota bacterium
TGGCGTGGCTGTGTCGATCACCAGCAACGCTGTCCGTTGCCGGTCGAGGATGAGGGGCGGCCGGTGCTCTCCTGCTGCTATCACCTTCCTCTCCCTCAGCCGCGCAGCTTCGCCTCCTGCATCAGCAGCCGCTCATCGGCGCGGGGTTTCCAGTCCACCCGCTCGCGAATGCCGTAAGCCTGGATCTCGGTGTACAGCCAGACGTAGGGAACGTTCTCCTTACTGATCTGCCAGATCCGGCTGATCAGCCGCTGGCGTTCGGTCGGGTCGATCGCTGCCCGCTGCTGCTTGATCAGAGCATCCACCTCTGGCGACGACCAGTAGCCGCGGCTTGGCCCTGTCTCATACAGACTGCTGAGCGGCAGATCGGCGTCCATGATCGAGGGACCAAAGGCAAACAGATGGAGCCCGCTCAGGCGTTTCCCGGTCCAGAGCGGGAAGAAGGCCGAGTACTCCATCCCCTCAAGCTTCACCCGGATCCCGACTGCCTCCAGGGCGCTTGCCACCGCCTGAGCGACCTCGTTGCCGAACTGATACCGGTTGTTCGGGTACTGGAACAGGATCTCCTCACCCCGGTAGCCAGACTCCCGCACCAGCCGCCGCGCCAGCTCGGGGTCGTAGGGTGAAGGCGGGATCGCCGGGTCGTAGCCGAACGTCACGGCTGCTACCGGCTGGCCTACCGGCTTGCCCAGCCCGGAGAGCAGGTCACGCGTGATCGCCTGGCGGTCGATCGCCACGTCGATCGCTTGACGAAGCTTCAGATTATCGAGCGGTGGCGTGGTGGTATTGATCCCGACATACAGGTTCCGGTTGCTTTCCACCAGCTCCACCCGGATGCCGCTCAGCCGGCGCAACCGCTGAAGTTCCGAGGGCGGCAAGAGCGGCACGATGTCGAGTGCGCCCGACTCCAACCCCGCCAGCCGCGAGCTTTCCGAAGGCACAGGCCGGAAGACCACCCGTCGGATGGCGGGCGCGCCTCCGAAGTACTCAGCGTTCGTCTCCAGGATGAGCTGATCGTCCTTGCGCCATTCCACGACCTTGTACGGCCCGCTCCCCACCGGTCGCAGGGCGAACTGCTCTGGCCCCAGTCGCTCATAGGTCGCCCGCGGCAAGATCGAGATCAGCGAGACCTGGCGTGGGAAGGGAGCATAGGGGTACTTGGTGACGAACCGGACCGTCCGGTCATCGACCTTCTCGATCTTCTCGATCGCCACGGTGTAGGCCTGCACGGGCGAGCGCGCATCCGCCATGATCGCCTGGTAGGTCCAGAGCACATCCTCGACCGTCACCGGCTCACCACTGTGGAAACGCGCTCCCGGTACGAGCGTAAACTCCCACGTGATGGCATCCTGGCTCTTCCACGAAGTTGCCAGCAGCGGGCCAACGCTGCCATCCCGCCGGATGTCGGTCAACTGGTCGAAGATCGATTTGAAGACGTTCAGGCTGATGGGCGAGGTGTCCTTACTCGGGTCTAGCGTCAGCACGTCTGACGACTGAGCGACGGTGATCTGCCCTGCCGGGCCGCTCGGGGTCGGTGCCACTGCGGCTGGCGCTGCCGGCTGGGGCGCCTGCCCGCCTGGGGCACAGGCAGCCAGCGCGCCCAGCGCCGAAGCACCGAGCCCGAGCATCGCCCCCTGACGGAGCAACTCGCGCCGGGTCAGCCCATTCCGGCGCAGAGGGGGTTCGGTGGTTCCCACCGCTGCATCACTCCATTCCTCCCGGGTAGCATCCTCTCCCGCCTGGCGAGGTGCGCATTCGCTCCTGGTCACCAGCGAGGGACGGTAAGCAGAATACAGACCGGTCGGGACCGCGTCAAAAAAGCTGCCGCATCCGCCACCAGTGTAGCGTTCACCACCCTAGGCGGTCTCCGTACCGGCTGGCAGCCGCTCAGCCGTAAAGGCTTGACTGACGAAGTTCACGCCTGCTACGACGAGGAAGATGGCAGTCCCCGGCAGCACCATCAACCAGGGGAAGCTCTGGAGATACTTCTGGCCCTCGTTGATCATGCTGCCCCAGCTCGGCAGCGGTGGCTGGACGCCCAATCCCAGGTAGCTCAGCGAGGCCTCCAGGATGATCATCTGTCCCAGGTCAGTTGCTGCAAGGATCAGCGCCGGCCCGAAGGCATTGGGCAGAATGTGGCGGAGCACAATCCGGCCGGGGGAGGCGCCGAGTGCCCGGGCGGCGATGACAAACTCTCGCTCCCGCAAGGAAAGCACCTGAGCCCGGATCACCCGGGCGTAGGCCACCCAGCTGGTCAGCCCCAGGATGAGCGCCAGGTTCACCAGGCTCGGCCCGACGACCGCTACCACCGCGATGAGCAACAGCACGCGCGGGACCGACAGCTGAATATCCGCCAGCCCCAGGATAAGGTTCTCCACCCGCCCCCCCGCATAGCCAGCCACCAGCCCCAGCATCGACCCCACCACCAGTGAGACCAGCACCGCACTCCCGGCGATCGCGAGCGAGGTCCGCCCAGCGAGCGCCACCCGGCTGAGCAGGTCGCGACCCAGCACGTCGGTGCCCAGGAGGTGCAGCTCACCCCGACGGTCAACCGCTAGTGGTCCGAGCGTCCGATCCCCGAGCCGCTGCGTATACGGGTCGAACGAAGGGAGCTGCGGCACGACCACTGCCACCCCAACGACGAGAAGCAGCAAGCATGCCGCGGCGAGACGCGAGGGACTACGGAACGCTGCCAGCGCGAGCAGCCGGCCGCGAAGCCGCGCACCGGCGAGGCTCACGCTTGCTTGCGAGAGCACCATCCTAGCGCAGCCGGACCCGCGGGTCGATCGCGGCGTAGAGCAGGTCATTGGCCTCCGAGGCGCGCAGCGGCGTGCGCAAATCCGCCGCGTCCGCCTGACCGAGGCACATGTACAGCGTGCCGGTGCAGGTGATGCGCACGCGGTTACAGGATTCGCAGAAATTGTGCGTCAGGGGAGTGATGAAACCGAGCCGGCCACCGGTTTCCTTGACCCGCACATAGCGCGCCGGGCCACCGGTACGATAGTCGATGTCCTCCAGGGTATAGCGTTCGGC
>JAILZB010000309.1 GCA_023512725.1 Chloroflexota bacterium
ACCGTCACGGCAGTGCACGAGGCTTCCGCCCCGCCGCGCTGACATGCAGGTCCGCCCGCGGAAAGGCTGGTCATTGGCCGCACCGCCCCGGCCACCCCTCACCACCATGAAAATCGCCTATTTCGACTGCCTGAGCGGGATCAGCGGCGATATGACGCTGGGGGCGCTGGTCGACAGTGGTGTCGAGCTGGCCGCTTTGCAGGCTGCGATCGATTCCCTGGGGCTGACGCCGGTGCGGCTGGTGGCGGAGGAGGTCCGCCGCCGCGGCTTCCTCGCTTTGCACATCCGCGTCGAGCACGAGCCGGAAAAGGCCCACCGCCACCTGCACCACATCACCGAGCGAATCGATGCCAGTTCGGTGCTCACGCCGGCCCAGAAAGACCTGGCCAAACGGATCTTCACCTGCCTGGGGGAGGCAGAAGCCAAAGTGCACGGCACGACCTTGCGGAAGGTGCATTTTCACGAAGTGGGCGCGGTCGACTCGATCGCCGATATCGTGGGCAGCGCCGTCGGCCTGACGCTCCTGGGCGTGGACCGGATTTACGCCTCCCCCGTGCCCACCGGCAGCGGTTACGTCGAGATCGAGCATGGACGGGTGAGCGTGCCCGCTCCAGCCACGGCCGAGCTGCTCAAAGGCATCCCGCTGGCCGAGTCGCAGGTGCCCTGCGAACTGACCACGCCGACCGGCGCCGCCATCCTCCGCACAGTGGTCGATGCCTTCGGGCCGCTGCCGGCCATGACGCTTACCACGATCGGCCTGGGGGCGGGCAGCCGCGACCTGGCCGAGCAGCCCAACGTGCTGCGGCTGATGCTGGGGGAAACGCTCCAGCCCGCGCCGGTGTCCGACCAGGTGTGGGTGCTGGAGACGAACCTCGACCAGACTAGCGGCGAGCTGGTCGGGCATCTGGTCGCGCAGCTTCTGGAGGCTGGGGCGCTGGACGTGTACACGACGGCCATCCAGATGAAGAAAGGCCGGCCGGGCGTGCTGCTCACGGTGCTGGCCCAGGTGGACCAGGTCGCGCGTCTGGAAAAACTGATTTTCCGCGAGACGGGCACGCTGGGCATCCGCCGCTGGCTGGCCTCTCGCCACAAGCTGGAGCGTCGGCCGCTGACCGTTGAAACAACGCTGGGGCCGATTGCTGGCAAGCTGGCCGTGCTGCCCGAGGGAGGCATCAGCTTCGCCCCAGAATACGAAGCCTGCCGCCAGCTCGCCTTGCAGCACCAGCTTCCACTGCGCGAGGTGTACGAACTGGCGCGCCGTGCGTTCGAGGCGACGCAGCCGAAGGCCTGACGATGGTGGGAAACCGTCCGACCGCCCGATGGGGCAGCAGGCACCCTTTCCAGAGGCAGACCGGGCTGGAAAGCCGCGTGCGGTCGCGGAGCGGGCAGCCGCAGTCCGCGCTCTGGCAGAGGTGCTCCGAGCACGGCGGGACGACTGGGCGCTGCTGATCACGCGCGAGATGGGCAAGCCGATCGTCGAGGCGGAAGCCGAGATCGAGAAGTGCGCCTGGAACTGCGAGTACTTTGCCGAGCACGGCCCGGGCTTTCTGGCCGACCTACCGGTGCCGACCGAGGCACGGGAGAGCTACGTCGCCTTCGACCCGCTCGGGGTGGTGCTGGCGATCATGCCCTGGAACTTTCCCTTCTGGCAGGTGTTCCGCTTTCTGGCCCCAGCCCTAGTGGCAGGGAACACCGCGGTGCTCAAGCACGCCGCGAACGTACCAGGCTGCGCCCTCGCGATCGAAGAGGCGGTACGACAGGCGGGCCTCCCGGATGGCGTGCTGCGGACGCTCCTGATCAGCACTGCCGAAGTCGAGCAGGTGATCGCCGACCGGAGGATCGCGGCGGTCACCCTCACGGGCTCGAGTGCGGCTGGGGAAGCCGTGGCCGCTGCGGCAGGGAAGCGGATCAAGAAGCAGGTGCTGGAGTTAGGCGGCTCCGACCCGTTCATCGTGCTCGCCGATGCCGACCTCGATGCTGCCGCCAGGACGGCTGCCCGGGCACGGAACCAGAACAGCGGCCAGAGTTGCATCGCTGCCAAGCGCTTTATCGTGGTGGACCGCGTCTTCGATGCGTTCACGGAGCGCTTCGTGCAGGCGATGGCGAACCTCCGCGTGGGGAACCCGATGGAACGGGAGACGCAGGTTGGCCCGATGGCGCGCGATGACCTGCGCCATCAGCTTGAGCTCCAGGTGCGTGCCTCGGTCGTGCAGGGCGCCCAGGTGCTGCTCGGCGGCAAGAGAGTGCCGGGCCGCGGGTACTTCTACCAGCCGACGGTGCTCTCGGGCATCAACCGGGAGATGCCGGTCTGGCGCGAGGAGACGTTCGGGCCGGTGGCCGCGCTTATGCGGGCCAGGGACGAGCAGGAAGCGATGCAGCTCGCCAACGACACCCAGTACGGGCTCGGCGCCAGCATCTGGACGGGCGATGCGGAGCGAGGCAAGCGGCTGGCGCGGCGGATCGAAGCCGGCAACGTCTTCATCAACGGCATGGTAGCCTCGGACCCGCGGCTGCCCTTCGGCGGGGTCAAGCGCAGCGGCTACGGTCGCGAGCTCGGTGTCTTCGGCGTGCGCGAGTTCGTCAACATCAAGACGATCTGGGTCGGACCGGCCCGCGGCCCGCAGATGCCCGCCCCGGCGCAGGCGCCGTCGGAGTAGCGCTACGTGGTGTGCTGCACATAGCGGGTGGTGCAGGGTGGGCGCAGCACTGCGCCGGGACTAGAAGCCGGCATTTGGGCCGGGGCCTGCGGCAGGAGCAGGCCCCGGGTAGGGGCACGGCATGCCGTGCCCCTACCTGCGATTTGACACGCCCGGCGTCGCATGGCATACTGAATGGTGTGACGCGGGCATGGTGTAGAGGCAACACGCGACCTTCCCAAGGTTGAGACCGCGGGTTCGAATCCCGCTGCCCGCTCTGGCTTCACGCCCTGGGTCAGGATCACCCAGGGCGTTTTTGTTTACCTCCTGCTGTGTCGCTGCTACAATCAGGCGCGCCGGCCACGCTCAGCAGCCTTGCCGGGTGAGGG
>JAILZB010000310.1 GCA_023512725.1 Chloroflexota bacterium
CGGAAGGTGGGCAGCATCGGCGTGCCCGTGCCCTGCACGGATGCCAGGATTGTGGACCCGGAGACCGGCGAGCGGGAGCTGAAGACAGGGGAGGCAGGCGAGCTGGTCATCCGCGGTCCGCAGGTGATGATGGGCTACTGGAACAACCCGCGGGAGACGGCGCAGACGCTCCGCGGCGGCTGGCTCTACACCGGGGATATCGCCAGTATGGACGAGGACGGTTTCTTCTTCATCGAAGACCGGAAGAAGGACATAGTGAACATCGGCGGGCTAAAGGTCTTCCCCCGCGAGGTGGAGGAAGTTCTCTACCAGCACCCCCGGGTACGGGAGGTAGCGGTGGTGGGGGTCTCATCCCGGGTGCGCGGCGAGATGCTGGTAGCCCACGTGGTGCCCAAAGACGGCGACGACGCGCGGACGCTGCGGCGGGAGTTGCGCGAATTGTGCGCGGCGCGCCTGGCCCCCTACAAGGTGCCGCGGCGCATTGAGATTGTTCCGGAGATCCCCAAGACGGTGGGCATTCCCAAGGCCCTGCGTCGGGTGATCCGTGAGCGGGAGCAGGCCAGGGGCGAAGAGGCGGGCGAGGAGGAGTAGTCTAGCTCACGGCCCGGCGATCAGGCGCAGGCGGTGCGGCGGCCAGTAGATCAGGACAGCCTGGACGGTTCCCCAAGTGCTCAGGCGGTCCAGAGGAGTGGCGGCTGGATGAGAGCAAGGCCGCCGCGGCAGTGTCCGGGCATCCACGGGAGGTAGCCTCAAAGGGTGTGTAAAGGTGAAGGAGGTGTACCCTTCCGGTTGACGACAAAACTGAGGGTCCATGATGGTCCGACCGGGGAGGAGGACACCGCCCATGGAGCAGCACACCACCCCGCATCCAGCGTCGTCAAGCCCGACGTGGGAGAACGTGGAGGCCTGGACACGGCCGGGCTACCGCAACGGCTCCGGCAAGCCCCGCAGGCTGACGCTGGGCTGCGGTACGATCACGGTCCGTCGCCCGCGGGTGCGTGGTCTGGAGGAGCGGTTCACCAGCCGCATCCTGCCGCTGTTCGCCCGCCGGACGCAGGAGGTGGCGGCCCTGCGGCTGCGCATGGATGCGGCGAAGCGGTACAAGCGGCTCAAGCAGGTCTACCTCGGTGTCGAGTACGAGGATGGGATCGGGAGCACCCGGAAGGAGGTCGCCGGGCCAGCCCCACGTCGGCGCGGCGGACCGGAGCGATGCGCGGCTCGTCGAGTGCCGTCAGCCGTGTGCCCCTGGAAGCACCTCGAAGCCCAACTCCATGCAGACGCTTCTGATGCGGTGGTCCAGGCTGAGGACGGTCAGCTCGGGGATAGAAGCGCGCACGACAAGTGCGCTTGCCAGATGCAGCGCGTCCAGCGTACGGACCGGTTCACCCGGAAACGGACGCCGCGCTCGATCCAGGATCTCCTCCACCAGGTTGACCAGGTGCCAGTAGCGGCTGGCACGTGCCAGGGCGCGGCGCCTGTCAGCGACCTCCACCGGCTTCAGGTTTTCGACCACCTGCGCCCTGATGAGCGCGCGGTCAGTTTCGACCAGGGTGAGCACGGAGGTGAAGATATCCTCGGCGCCGCTGAGGAGCTGCCTGACGTCTTCCCCCTCCTCCTCGCCGAGCAGCCAGGCCAGCACCGCGCTCGATTCGGCGTAGAGTCTCACCCCGTGCCCCGCTCGGCCTCCAGGAGGTCCCGAGACGTCGTGGAGCGGAGCAGTCGAGGCAGGTGCGGGTAGATCTTGGGGGTGTTGGGAGCGCCTGGTGCCACGAGGCCCCGCCGTGACAGGTGGACTATGGCGGCCGGAACCCTCGTCCCCGGCGTCAGCCCCGGAGGGTGGAGTTCTGCCACCACCTGCCCACGGTCCGTCACCGCGATCGACCGGCCGGCGCGTACCTCTCGCACGTAGGCGCTGAGTCGGTTTTTCAACTCGCGCAGCCCAACGGTTTTCACGGGCACATTGTAGCCTCAAGAAGCCACATTGTCCAGCTCTTTCAAGAACTCCACGCCAGTAGGGCAGGAGCCACGTCAGGGGAACGAGGCCCGGGAGCATCTGCGGCACCCACATGGGGGGCCTGGGCCACAGCAGGGCCGGATGGGCCACGCACCTGTGCTAGAGCATGCGGTGCACGCTCAAGGCGTCGGGATTGGCAGACCTGGCCCACGGCTTTGAGCTTGTCGATGTAGAACGTGTCGATAGACACCAAGTCCCGCTTCTGAGTCTCCACCTGCGGACGCGTCGCTGGAAGCGGCGCACAGGCTTGCCGCGGAATGGCTGGATCCGGTGCTGGTTTGCGCCGTCGAGGGCCCCTGGGACCCAGGGTGAGTGCAGTGGGTGGAGTAAGGAGTAGCGTCGATGAGCGTGGGCGGCGGGTAGATAGTCCAGGACTCGCTGCTCGACGACCTCGCGCCGGACGAGGCGGCCGTTGCCGCACGCCACCGGCCCGCGGTCGTAGCGCGCCGCGCACCCATAGTGGACCACGCCCGACCGGTGCCGCTGGACGACATAGCGGCTCCCGCACTCGCCGCAAACTAGCTGGCCGGTTAGCAGGTACCTCGAGGGGTCCCACCCACGGAGCCGGTAGCCGTGAGTTGCCGCTGCTGTCGCCGCGCCTGGGCGCGGTCCCGCACTCCTACCAGAAATTCGCGGGAGTTTGGTCGCACCGCCCCCACGATCGTTTCGAACCGTTCAGGTGGCGCAGGCAGATTATCCTCCTCCAAGGCCGCCACATTAGGGCTCGACCGGTAGGCGCGCGGTCATCCACGCGACGAGGCCTCCGGCCAGATTGAAGGCCCTGGGACGGCCCTGGCTCCGCAGCCAGCGGGCTACCTCGGCGCTCCGCTCCCCCACCATGCAGTAGACCACTACCGGACGATCCGTGGGGATCTCCCCCAGGCGCGCTGGGACCTCACTCTTGGGAATGGCGGATGCCCCGGGAATGCGCACCAGCTCGCGCTCCCAGGGCTCGCGGACGTCCACCAGGACCGCTCCTTCCTCCCGCACCAGCCTAGCTGCGTCTGCGG
>JAILZB010000311.1 GCA_023512725.1 Chloroflexota bacterium
ATGCAACGCTGCCCATCGAGAACGGCGTCCTGCCTGGCGCTGGCTCGCTGGCCGCTGCCGTTGAGGTGTGCGCCGGAGTGAAGCCTCTTGTAATAGGGAAGCCAGAGCCAACGATGCTGCTGACGGCCCTGGCCAGAATAGGTCTGGCGTCAGACGAAGTGGCGATGGTGGGCGACCGGCTGGACACGGATGTCACTGCTGGAAAGCGGGCTGGCGTGACCACAGTTCTGGTTCTGACCGGGGTTACCTCGCATCAAGACGTTGAGAAGAGCGACCTAAAGCCAGACTATCTTTTTGAGAATCTGGCAGAGCTGCGGGTGGCGCTTGAAAAGAGTCGAAAGGGCTGGGTGATTCGGTGACGGTGCAAAACATCGGCCAGAAACTGCTCATATCGATTGTCTGTGGAGCAGCGGTGATGCTGGCTCTGGGCATATACGGCGACTTGCCAGCGATGGCCCGTACGTTCAGCGCTTTTCACTGGGGATATCTCCCGCTGATCCTGGTCTTCACACTGGCCAATTACCTGCTTCGCTTTGTAAAGTGGCAATATTACCTTCACTTGCTTGGAGCGGGAAACATCACCTGGAGGACCAGTTTGCTGGTGTTCTTCAGTGGACTCTCGATGACCGTGACGCCAGGTAAGATAGGCGAGTGGCTGAAATCGTTCCTGTTGCGGCAGGTGAACTCCACCCCGATAGCCGCCTCAGCGCCGATCATCGTTGCTGAGAGGCTCACCGACGGTCTGGCGTTGATCTTCTTGGCGGCAATCGGTCTAGTAGTCTATGCCTATGCTTGGCAGATGCTGTTTCTCATCTTCCTGCTTTGTATTGCTGTCCTGGTGGTCATCCAGTGGCGCCAACTGGCGCTCAGGTTGCTTGCTATTGGGGGGCGGCTTCCCTTCATCTCGGGGCGAGTGGATTCTCTGAACCAGTTCTACGAGAGTTCCTACCTGCTGCTCCGCGCCAAGAGTCTGCTGCTAGCCATCGGCATCGGCCTGGTCGGCGCGTGGGAGACGTGCGGATTGGCGGCCTTGGGAGGTCGCGGTTCGTGCGCCGGCGGCTGTACGCGGGCTTTGCCGACGGATCGGCTTCCCAGGCCTCCATCAGCGAGACGTGGGCCTCGCCCGGCCCGTGGCAGCCCTCGCAGCCGATGCCCATCTCGGTCCACGCGGTCTCGTAGCTCCGCGTGGCGACATCGAAGGTCTTGACGAGATTCGTCGCGTGGCAGTTGAAGCAGGTGACGTTCCAGATCTGGCGCAGGTCCGCGTCGGTATCGGGCACCGGGGCGATCTCGCGCCAGTCGATCCAGCGCTGCGCCTCGCGGTGCCAGAAGGCGGGCAGCACGTAGATGCGCCCGTCCGGCAGGCGCGACAGGTAGCCCTGCACGCGCTTGAAGCCGAGCGTGTAGTGGACCTCGAACGTCTCGGCGGGCCGGCCGCCGTGGGAGATCGAGATGAAGAGGCGGTCGTTGCGGCGCTCCATCGTGTAGCGGCGGCCGTGCTGGGCGAAGCGCGTGCCCGGCCTGAAGTCGCCCAGGATGCTGGCGTCGGCCGCCGGCTTCGTCATCTGGATGTGGAGGTACTGCCTCCACTCCGCGTAGGCCTGCTCGTGGCAGCGGGCGCACCGACCCGACCCGACGAAGCGCCGCGCGTCTCCCGGCGCGAGCCACCAGGGTCCCGTGCCGCCTGGTGGCGGCTCCGCGCGAGGCGCCGGTGTCGAGGCGTGGGCAGCCGCATCCGGCGCCTGTCTGCCGGGCGCCCGTGCCGCGACGCCGGCGGCAGCCGCGAAGAACCCTGCAGCCAACAGGATCGCCACGCGGGGCTTCATGATGGTCGTCGGTCTCGTTGTCCCAATTCTACCAGCCTCCTCCCGCCAGTCTCACCAGTCGTTCGGCCGTCGCCTCGCCTGCCATCGATCGGTCGGGCTCGAAGCCCGTCGCATCTGCCAGTTCGTCGACCGGCCACGTCGTGGGAGACTGCCAGGGCGGGATCCCTGAAAAGGAAAGAGCGGAACGGGAGGTACCGTTCCGCTCTCGAAGGAGCCGGCGGGCAGCCGAATGCGGCTCGACGGCCCGCCGGCCGGTGATCGACGATCCCGGTCAGGTCACCATTCGAACCTGGCGCCGAGCCGGATCGTGCGCGGCGCGATCACGTTGGTCGGCCGCTCGAAGGTCGGGCCCGTCGACCAGACGGTGATCTCGGCCGAATGGCCGTTGGTGATGTTGAAGAAGTCGGCGAAGAGGCGGAGGCTCGCGAACCTGGCGCGCAGCACCTTCTCCGCCCGCACGTCGAGGATGTTGAAGTTGTCCATCCGCCGCGTGCCCATCGGCTCGACGAGCTCCGTGCCGCTGAAGAAGCAGGCGCAGCTCGCCGGGGCGCTCACCGACAGCGTGCGGCCGTACGGCTGGCCCGACTGGTGGCGGAAGACCGGCGACAGCCGGACGCCCCACGGCGCCTCGATCGTCCCGTAGAACCGGAAGCCCCAGGTGGTGAACTCCTGGAGGCTCGTGTCGTTGGGCGAGTTGGGGAAGAGCGACGGCGACACCGTGTTGCCGAAGTAGCTGTTCCCGTGCTCCTTCGTCCACGTGTAGTTGAATCCGCCGCCTGCCGACCAGCGGTTGGCCATCCGCTTGTTGGCCGACAGGTCCAGCGTCTTCCAGCGCCCGATCGCGTCGACGTTCTGGAAGACGCGCGTCGCCGGCAGGTTCGGGAGCTGGGCGTTGGGAATGCCGTAGTAGGTCCGCGTCGTGTCGTCCGACGTCCCGAGCAGGCCGTCGACGCCCCGGTCCACGACCGAGAACGGCACCGTGTAGGCCGAGATCGGCCGGAACGGGAAGTAGTTCTGAGTCAGGTTGTCGGCCGTCTTGTAGACGAAGCCGGCGCGGACGCCGAGCGCGTGGGTCACCTGCTGCTCCACGAACACGCTGCCCTCGTGGGTGTAGGGCTGGGTGATGTCCGGGTCGATCCGGACGCCGCCCGGGCCCGTCAGGTCGGACACGAGCGCGCCCTGCTCGCCGA
>JAILZB010000312.1 GCA_023512725.1 Chloroflexota bacterium
GCCTCGACCACGCGCCCGTCTTTGAAGGTCAGGGTGATACCATCCACCTCGCGGCCGCCGTAGATGGCGGGAAACGAGAACGTCACGCGCCCGCTCGTGGCCGTCTCCACCGGGCCGGTGAACACCTCGCCGTCGGGGAAGTTGTGCTCGCCCGCGGCGTTGATCCACCTCCGGCCGTCGGTACGCACGGTCAGGTCGACCTCCGGCCCCCGCAGGCGCAGCTCGCGCTTCGTGGCGAGGACGCGGACGATGCGCTCCTGCTCTTCCCGCACCTTCGCCCAGGACGCCACCGGATCCGGATGGTCGAGGAGACCCGCGCCGTAGACGAACTCCTCGTACTCGGACAGCGACATCTCCGCGTCCTGCGCGTCGGCCTGCGTGGGGTACTGCGTGCCGACCCACCGCAGCTCGCCCTTGCCCGCGCGCTCGAGGAATCGCTGGCTTACGGGCCGCATCGCCTCTCGGCGCATCGCCTGGCGCTTCGGATCGACGCCGGTGAGCGCGCGGGTGTTGTAATGCGCCCAGATGCCGAGGTAGGCGTCGATCGTCTCGTTCTCGAAGACCGCGAGCGGCGAGACGAAGCGGAGCTGCTCGTCGCTGGCCTGCTTGAAGAAGATCTCCTGGATGCCGTCGATGGCGGCGTTGACGGTCGGATGGGCGCCGGCCGCGAGCGCCTCGCGGTAGGCCGCCGTGATGAGCGGCGCCGCGAGCGCCGGACCGTTGATCATGACGAGCTGGCCAGGCTGGAGCGCCAGCGAATAGCGCACGAGGACCTGCGCGAGTTTCGCAAGCCGGGGATCGTTCACCGATGGCCTCCGTGCCGGGATGGTGGGCGGTACAGGGCTCGAACCTGTGGCCTCATCCGTGTGAAGGATGCGCTCTTCCACTGAGCTAACCGCCCCAGGTGGCGAAGGATATTATAGGCGGCCGGAAAATCTAGCGTCAAGGAACGCATGGCCACCCGCGCCACGCTCGACGCGCTGAACGCCGCGATCGTCGCCTGCCGCCGCTGCCCCCGCCTGGTCGCCTACCGCGAGGCGGTCGCCCGCCGCCGCAAGCCGCAGTTCGCGACCTGGACCTACTGGGGCCGGCCGGTGCCGGGCGTCGGGGACGCACGCGCTCGCGTCCTGCTCGTGGGCCTGGCGCCCGCCGCGCACGGCGCGAACCGCACGGGCCGCATGTTCACCGGCGACGGCTCCGGCGACTTCCTCACCGCCGCCCTCTACCGCGCCGGGCTCACCTCGAGCCCGCGCTCCCGCAGCCGCGACGACGGGCTGCGCTACCGCGGCGTGTACCTGACCGCCGCGGTGCGCTGCGCCCCGCCGGACAACCGGCCGGCACCGCAGGAGATCTCCAACTGCCTCCCCTACCTGGTCGCCGAGTTAAGGCTGCTGCGCCGCGTGCGGGTGGTCGTCGCCCTGGGCAGCCTGGCCCACCGGTCGTT
This sequence comes from Chloroflexota bacterium, assembly GCA_023512725.1. Lineage (GTDB taxonomy): Bacteria > Chloroflexota > Dehalococcoidia > SpSt-223 > SpSt-223 > JANWZD01. Next base: position 1,445 of record JAILZB010000312.1, read on the forward strand.
CCTGCGGGCGGCGGAGGAGATCGGGATCCCCGTGACCCGCCCTCTTCCACGGTTCGCCCACGGGGCCCTGACCTCGCTGACCTGGGGAGGGCGTAACCTCGTCCTGCTGGACACCTACCACCCCAGCCGGCAGAACACGCAGACCGGACGGCTAAACCGGACGATGCTGGACGCCGTCTTCCGCCGGGCACGGGCGCTGGCCGCCGTCTGATGAACCTCCGGGTCACCCCATCCCGGGCCAGCAGCCGACGAGCGCTGTGGATCGCCACCCTGGGCGCGAGCGTCGTTCTCCTTCGGCTTGCGGTCGCCGCCCATGTTCCCATCCTGGACGACGAGGCCTACTACTGGCTCTGGTCGCGCCACCTCGCATGGGGGTATCCGGATCACCCGCCGCTTATCGCAGCGCTGATCGCCCTGTCCACCGCTTTGCTGGGCCGCGGCCCCCTCGCCATCCGTATCCTCCCCCTGCTCCTGGCGTCGGCCACTCCTGTACTGGCCTACCTCGCTGGCCGGGAGATGTTCAACCGGCCCGCGGGAGTGCGCGCCGCGTTTCTCCTCCTGCCGCTCCCCGCCTTCATGCTGGGTACCGTCTTCGCATTTCCCGACGGCCCCATGGCTTTTCTCTGGATGCTCTCCCTCTGGATGGGGTGGAGGGACCTGTGCCGGGGCGGATGGTGGTGGGTGGTAACCGGAGCGGCGATAGGCCTGACCTTCCTCAGCAAGGAGATGGCGCTCTTCCTGGTCCTGGGGCTTGCCGGGACGGCGCTGACCGATCCGGAACGCCGGTTCTTCCGCGACCCGCGCTGGTACCTGGGCCTCGCCGCAGCCGCGGCCCTGGTAGCGCCGGTGGTGCTGTGGAACGCGCAGCACGATTGGGCCACCGCCCGCGTTATTCTGAACCGCGAGCTCTGGACGGCGCCGCGCTCGGTCCCGCTGAACCTGCTTGCCTTCACCGCCGGGCAGGTGCTTTTCTTCGGCCCGCTGGCCCTCCTCCTGGCGGCAGCCGCCGTGGCCGCCGCGCGGCGCGCCAGCACGCCGGTGTGGCGCTATCTGGCCTGGATGAGCCTTCCCATCCTTGCCCTGGCGGTTGCCGGTGCCCTGGGAGCTCGGGCGAAGCCCCACTGGCCGGCTCCCGCTTACTCGGTGGCGGCCATTGCCCTGGGGGCGCTCTGGCCGCAGTGGGCGCGGCTCCGTTCGGTGCTGGTGCAAAGCCTCGCCGCGCTCACGGTCCTGTTGACGGCGGGGCTGTCCGCCCTGGCATTCCTCCCTCGCTTAGCAGACCTCGCCGGCGGCCGGTGGGACCTGGCGGCGCGGATGGTGGCTCGCGAGGCGCTGTCGCAGAAAGCCTTCGTCCTCGCCATCAACTACCAGCTGGCCAGCCAGCTGCGTTACCATCTGGAGGAGGCGGACGGGCGAATCTTGGTGACTACCCCCTTCCGCGCCTTCCGTCTCTGGAATCCCCCGCAGGGCCTGGCCGGACGCTCAGTGGTGTACGCGGAAGATCGCCACGACGCAGACCGCAACAGCCCTCCCCG
>JAILZB010000313.1 GCA_023512725.1 Chloroflexota bacterium
GGTGCAAACGTACGACCCGCTCCTCGTAGCGGCGGCCGGTAATATTCCCCCTGACACGCCCGCCACCTTTTATCCCGCGCAGTACGACGGCGTACTCGCTGTCACCGCGGTAGATACCCACGATGTGTGGTGGGGCACCGTACAAATCGGATATGGCATAGACGTAGCCACCACTGGCGCTGGCACCACCCTACACAGCTACAACGGCACCGACCACTCTTACTTCAAGATGGGAGCCACCACTTCAGGCGCTTCCGCTATCGCTTCGGGCATGACCCTCTCGGCATGTGGCTGCCGGAGATGGCGGTGGACCTGGCCACGTTGCAGGTGCTGGTCGATCACGGGATCAAATATACGATCCTCTCGCCGGAGCAGTTGCGCACGCCGGTGCGCGGTGCCGGGCCGTATCGCGTCCGGCTGGATACCCGGCGGTCTATCGCCGTCTTTGTGCGGGATGCGCCCCTGTCCAACTCGCTCTCGTTTGACATGGGGCGCTATGCGAACGCCTCGGCCTGGGTGCGGTAGAGGCCGCGGGTGAGCTCGCGGTAGGCGATGTGGAACTCCGCCAGGCTCGCCATCTCCACCGCGATCCGGCGGTCGGCCAGGTCCTCCAGGCGGCGGTACGGGGCCTCGGCCCGGACGACGAGCGCGTGGCGCATGACGTAGTAGGGCCGGCTCACGGCGATCCAGGGGTTGCCCTCGCGGAACCGGAGGTCGCGCGGCAGGCCCATGAAGAGCTCGCACGCCCCGTCCCGCAGCGGGCGGAGCGCCCGTACGAAGGTCGGGTGCCACTCCAGGCGCACGCTCACCCCGAGCTCGGCGGCGATGAGCCGGGCCAGCTCGACCTCGAAGCCCGGGGTGGCCGGGTCCCGGCTCGAGTAGGGCAGGTTGGCCGGGTCGGCGCAGACGCGCAGGTAGCCGCGCGCCCGCACCGCCTGGATGCCCTCGTGGTGGGCCGCCTCCGCCCCCGCCGCCCCGAGCAGGGCGGCGAGGGCGAGGACGAGCAGCGATCTCACTCGAACAGCCCGAAGACCGTCAGCGTGCCGCCGAGCGGGATCGACTTCAGGTACTGCAGCTTGGGGTCGTCCCCGACCAGCAGGTCGCCGGTGACCTTGCCGCCCCCGGTGATCACGGCGATGTGCTGCTTGCCGTTCACCGCGAAGCTCATGGGCGGGCCGGTGACCGGGGCGCCCAGCGAGAACTCCCAGACCGGCTTGCCGTTGGCCTGATTCAGGGCCACCAGCTTGCCGTCCTGGGTGCCGACGAAGACGAGCCCGCCGGCGGTGGCCAGCGTCCCGCCGGCCTGGATCGGCGCCCGCGTCCACCACTCCCAGACCGTCCGCTGGTTGACGGGGTCGATGGCCCGCACGACCCCGGCGTTCTCCTCGGGCGAGTAGGCGACGAAGTCGGCGCCGATGTAGAGCGCGCCGCGCTTGTACTCGATCTCCTTGGCCAGGCTGTAGCGGTTGCACATCTCCATGCCCGGCAGGAAGACGAGGTTGGTCTTCGGGTTGTAGGCGGCGTGCGCCCAGTTCCGGCTGCCGAAGATGGCCGGGCAGACGTTCATCGGCGGCGCTCCGGCCACCGGCCGCATGCCGGGGTTTTCGATGAGCCGGCCCGTCTCAGGATCCACGCCGGACCAGATGGTGACGTTCTTGGCGAACTTCTTGGCCGCGATGAACTTGCCGTTGGTCCGGTCCAGGGTGAAGTAGAAGCCGGTCTTCTGGGGCTGGAAGGTCACCGGGATCTGCTGGCCGTTGCGCCGCAACCTGAGCAGCAGGTGCTCGTGGGGCGTGTCCAGATCCCAGGTGTCGTTGGGATGGTACTGCCGGAACCAGCGGATGGCGCCGGTGGCGACGTCCAGGGCCAGGACCGAGTTGGTGTAGAGGTTGGCGCCCTTGCGCAGGTTGCCGTCCCACGGGGCCGGGTTGCCGACGCCGACGTAGACCAGGCGCTGCTGCGGGTCGTAGGTGGGCGTCAGCCAGACCGCCCCACCGCCGTGCTTCCAGGTCTCCCCGGGCCAGGTGTCGGAGCCCGGCTCGCCGGGGGCCGGGATCGTGTAGGTGCGCTAGAGCTCGCGGCCGCTCTCGGGGTCCAGGGCGGCGACGAAGCCTCGGTTGCCCATCTCCCCGGGGCCGCTGCTGCCGACGATGATCCGGCCGTCGGCGGCCAGCGGCGCCATGGTGAAGAAGTACCCGTCCCGGTAGTCGGCCAGCGTGGTCTGCCAGACCACGGCGCCCGTCCGGGCGTTCAGCGCCACCACCCGCGCGTCGAGCGTGCCGAAGAACACGCGGTCACGGTAGAGCGCGGCCCCGCGGTTCATGGACAGGATCTTCACCAGGCCCGAGAGGTCCTCGGGCAGCTTGGTCTCGTGCTTCCAGAGCACGCGACCGGTGGCGGCGTCGACCGCGTAGACCCGGTTGATCTCCTGCCCGAGCGGCGAGGTGACGATCATGATGCCGTTGTTGACCAGCGGGGTCGCCTGCTGGTTGCCGGCCTCGCCGAGCGACAGCATCCACTTCGGGGTGAGCCGGCGGACGTTCTGCAGGTTGATCTGGGTGAGCGGGCTGTAGCGCCAGCCGCTGTAGCTGCGGTAGTACGTGAGCCAGTTTTGCGGCTCCTTGTCGGGGTCGGCCAGGCGCTGGTCGGTGACGTCGACCCACTCGACCGCCGGGACCGCGGCCGGAGCCAGCAGGACGGGCCAGAGAAGCAGCGCGACGATCGACCACTTGCGCGTCGTCCCCCTCATCGGAATCCCTCGCTTTCGCGCTCAGTGGATGTTCAGGACCGACTGTGAATCTCGGATGGCTGGGCGACCTGGCGGCGTCACCTACTTCGCGAGGTGTCGCGTGGCGGGCCCGATGCTAGTGCGCCGGCCGGGGGCTGTCAAGGCGACGCATCGACTCAAAACTTTGGTTACCGAAGGAGGACCCGTTGCTCAAAAGTCAGGGTTACCGAATCCACCGAGGAGG
>JAILZB010000314.1 GCA_023512725.1 Chloroflexota bacterium
CCCCCCCCCCCCCCCCCCCCCCCCCCCCCCCCCCCCCCCCCCCCCCCCCCCCCCCCCCCCCCCCCCCCCCGGGGGGCCGCGGGCTACTAGTCACCGGCCGCAAGCGGCGCAAGGATGCCATCCCCTTCGGCCCGTTCCTGGCCGCGGGCGGGTTTGCTGGAGCGGAGTGGGGTCGCCAGGTCCTGGCTTGGTACCTGGGGCTTTTCACCTGACCGGTTCCTGGTACCGGTTCCAGGTACCGGTGCCTGGAACAGATACCTGGTAGCCGCTCCTTGGGTAGGCTCGGCGTGTTTCGCTGTTCCCAGGCTCGGGAGGTGTTATGGCCGGTCCGCCCCACCTGCAGGCCGCGCGCTGAGGTGAAGCTGCCCGAGTGGCCGCTGGCAGGGATCAGGGCTAACCGGTTCCCGGTACCGGTTCCTGGTACCGGCTCCAGGTACCGCCCTGACAGACGGGGCCGCGGGGGGCCGGCCCGGCGCACCCGAGGGCTGCGCTTCAGGGTATCCTTGGGGTACGCAGAAATCGGATGGGCCTCCGGAGAGGAAGTCCGGGGATAGTAACCGGAGGGGAACGGTGACCGTACGGCTCCGGAAGTGGACGCGGGAGGAGTACGACCGGCTGGTGGCCCACGGGATCCTGGGAGAGGATGACCGGGTCCAGCTGATCGAGGGGGAGATCTTGGAGATGGGCCCGCAGAACGCCCCCCATGCGACGGCGGTCTGCTTGCTGGAGGAAGCCCTCCGACGGGCCTTCGGTCCCGGGTTCACCGTCCGCGTTCAGTTGCCGCTTGCCCTGGGCCCTGACTCCGAGCCCGAGCCGGACGTGGCCGTCGTGCGGGGCAGTCCCAGGGACTACCGGGATCACCACCCCACGGGGCAGGACACTCTTCTAGTGGCCGAGGTGGCGGACGCGACGTGGAGATTTGACCGGGAACGGAAGGGGCGGGTGTACGCAAGGGCCGGCGTCCCTGAGTACTGGATCCTGAACCTGGAGAGCCGGACCCTAGAAGTCCACCGGCGGCCGCAGGAGGAGGAGTACGCGGAGCGGGTCGTCCTGGCGGAGGGGGACAAGGTCGCACCGCCGGGGCGGTCAGGGGCCAGCGTCGCGGTGTCGGAACTATTGCCGTAAGCGTTCCTGAGCTGGTCGGGCACGGGATGGGCCGAGGGATTGCCGGTCCGGTGGCGCCAACCCGGCGCATCGGACGGACCCCGCGGCGGCGACTACCGTGAAGTCTGCGCAAGGCGCGGCCGCTGTGGCCCGTGTCCGCGCCTACGCACCGGGATGGACACGACCAGCGCACGCCAAGCAGCCGGAAGAACTACTGGCGGGTCTCGCCCCGGAGGTCGGAGACGTCCTGCCGCATCTCTACGCGGAGAACGGACATTTGCTGCTGGCTCTCGGCCCAGAGCCCGGACGTTTCGGCCTGGAGGTCGGAGATCTGTTCACTGATTTCCGCCCGGAGGCCCTCGATAGCAGCCTCCAGGGCCGCCAGGCGCCCGTCGATCTGGTCGTAGGCACCCTCCCAGGCGGGCCATGCGGACCTCGAGCGCCTCGGCAGCCATCGCAAGGCCCATGGATGGCAGGGGGCCGCCGCGGGGGCGGACTTGGCCGGGCACCGTGGGATCGCTTGGGCGAGGAGGGAGCAGCGGCAGGCCTGGTTGTCGTCCGCGGACCTCGCCAGGGCGGCAACGGACGGGTGCTGGAGGGCCCTGCGGAGGGCCTTCGGCTCCGGGGTCACCGTCGCGTTCCAGGTACAGGGAGCCCGGAGCCGGCGCTGGCCGGCCTAGGCGCCGGGGCGTTCCTCGTGGCGGTGACCACGCCGTACCCGTTCCTGGCACCGGTTCCTGGTACCTGTGTCGGGGACGCGGTCCGGAGCTCGCCCAGGTGGCCGGGGCAACCTACTGCAGCACCAGTCGGCGCCACCCGGCCGCGGGTTCCCGGCGGGTCAGGAGGGCGGCCAGCGTGGTCCAGAAATTGCTCCGGACGAATAGCAGTTCCGGCGGAGGTCAGACCACTCGGGGTGAAGGACTAGCGCTCATGTGTTCGCCTCCACGGGCAGCTCATTTTTACCCGGTCGACTGAAGCAGAAGGCTGGAGGGAATGCGCCGGTGCGGGGTATATAAGGCCATCAGGGGGGCTGGAGTGAGGACCATGCGGCTACCGGCCCCCCGGGCGAGGTAGGGAGACGGTAATGGGCCGACGAAGGGGGAGGTCCTCCGAGTTCCGGGCGCCTGTTAGCGGGCGGGGCGGGGAGCTGGGACTGTCCTTACTCGAGCTGTTGGTGGCGGTCAGCCTCTTCGCGTTCGTCCTCCTGGTCACGATGACCGGCTTCGGACGGGCATTGCGTTTGACCCGGGACGCAGAGGAGCGCACCCTCGCGGCAGAGGTGGCGCGCCGTCTCGCGGAGACACGCCGCTACGCAGCCGTCATCTGCCTGGGCTGCGTGATCAAAGGTGAGACACTGCACTTCGACCTGGTCGCGCGGAACGCGGCGGCCGGCATGGCCCGGGTCGCACTGGAGACGGGCGTGCCGGTGATCAACGAGGTGCTCGCGGTCTTCGATCCGGCGCACGCCGCCGCGCGCGCCGGTGGGACGGTGAACCGCGGCGAGGAGGCCGCGCGGGCCGCGATCCGGATGGCGACGCTGCTCCGGACGCTGCCCGGCTAGGCCGACGCGGGTCTCTCGAGCGCGCGCAGCGGCCCGGCGTCTCGTGACCATCCGGCGCGATCGCGGTGGGCGCGGCCGGCAGGACACGCCCGGCTCGTCTCGCGAACAGAGCCCTGGGTTGCACGGCGCCCCGATGCTCCCTGATGCTCCATGAAGCGGGGTACGGAGGTTGAGGCAGTCCAGACGAGCGAGGTGATCGGGAATGTCTCACGCGGCTCGCAGGGGCGGAGCGTTGCTCGTGCTGGGAGCGCTCGTGGTCGTCCTCGCGGTGCCCCCCGCGCCGACGGCCGCGCAGGCCCAGCAGG
>JAILZB010000315.1 GCA_023512725.1 Chloroflexota bacterium
ATGAGTAGTACTCGTCGCAGTTCTGTATCAGGAGATCGCTGGCCGACTCGCGAATGCCGACGCCAATCACGTACTTCCCGTACTCTTTGAGCTTGATGACCAGCGAGGAGAAGTCGCTGTCACCGGACAAGAGAATGAACGTGCCGATCTCCGGCCGGGTGAAGACCAGCTCCATGGCATCCACCGCCAGCCGGATGTCCGTGGCGTTTTTCTTGTTCGTGCCGAATGCCGGAGCGAAAATCAGGTCGATGGACGACTCGGACAGCGGCACGATGTACTGGGGGTAGCGGCGCCAGTCGGCATAGGCGCGCTGCACCGCGACCTTGCCCTTGATGATGGCTGAGCTGAGGAGGGTGCGCAGCTCCTTGGCGAGATCAGATCGGATGCCGAGGGTGACGTTGTCGAAGTCGATGAGAAGCGCCGCGTGCGGCGCATGCGCGGTGGGCACCGGTGGGCCGCCCGGTTGGCGGCCTGACCGGGGCCCGGTCGGGTAGCTAGTCACTCGCTTGTCTCCGGCCAGGCGACCCGCGCAGGCCCGGACGCGTCTCGGTTCACCGTCCAGGAAGGCCAGGCCGCCAGCGCCTCAGTAGTTCTGGTCCGACGGTCCCTAAGTTACGAGACCGCAGCACGCTTTGGAAGGCCGCCAGCCTCTTCCGCCAAGGCGGCAACTATCCTATAACCCGCCCGCCCGTCCCACAGCGGGGGCCGACGAGCCTCGGCGTCGGCCCGGTGCCCCATGGCGAGCGCCGCGGCTACCCCCTCACGGATGCCCTCGCGGGTGGAGTGGATCAGGCGGTTGGTTCCCTCCGTGATGGTGACCGGACGCTCCGTGTTGGGTCGGGCCGTCAAGCAGGGGACGCCGAGCACGGTAGTTTCCTCTTGCAGCCCTCCCGAGTCGGTGAGTACGAGCGCCGAGCATTCCACCAGCGACAGCGCCTCCAGATAGCCCAGCGGCGACAGCAGGCGAACGGAAGGAGCCAGCCGGTTCAGTCCCATCTCCTGAATCCGCGCGCGAGTGCGAGGATGGATGGGAAACACCACCGGGATGGTGGCCGCCAGCTCCTCCAGCCCGGCCAGAAGCTCCCCCAGGGTCTCCCGCCGATCCACGTTGGACGGCCGGTGCAAAGTGACAAAGGCATACCGGCGCTCGGCCAGCCCGAGCCGGCGGTGCATGGCCAGCGCCCGGGCCCGAGGGCGGAGGCGCAGGAGGGTGTCCACCATCACATTGCCGACGAACCGGATGCGCTCGGCCGGAATTCCATCGGCCAGGAGGTTGGCGTCCGCATCCCGACTCGGCGTGAAGAGAAGGTCCGCCAGTCGATCGGTCAGCAGCCGGTTGATTTCCTCGGGCATCGTGCGGTCTCGGCTGCGCAGGCCTGCCTCGACGTGGGCCACCCGGAGCCCAAGCTTGGCCGCGACCAGTGCACCCGCCAGGGTCGAGTTCACGTCCCCATAGACCAGCACCCAGTCTGGTCGCTGGTGCTCCAGCACCGGTTCGAGCCGCTCGATGACCGCTGCTGTCTGCCGGGCGTGGGATCCCGAGCCGACCTCGAGGTTCTGGTCCGGAGGAGGGATCTCCAGTTCCGCAAAGAACTGGCCGCTCATGTCGTAGTCGTAGTGCTGGCCGGTGTGGACGGTGACTTGCTGCACATCCGGGCGGTCGCGCGCCGCGAGTAGGACGGGAGCCAGCTTCATGAAATTCGGCCGAGCCCCCACGACGTGCAGAACGTGCATGGTGACCCTTAGGCCCTTCCTCGACCAGCGAGCTCGAGCGCCACGCGCGAGACCTCGAACAGCTCCTCTACGGGAATCGGCGGCGGGCCTCCCCGCTCGACAGCGGTGAGAAACGCGCGGACGCAGCCCCGCTGCCCCTTGTCCTGACGCCAAAGGCGCATCCTGGAAAATCCCGGCCAGCCGTAGCCGCGCAGCCGGCGGAAGTTGTCGATCTGGAGCACCCGCCCGCCCGCAAAGACCTCGAGGCGCTCCTTGGGAAACGCCCTCGAGCCGTTGGTGAAGTAGTGGACAGTCCCGACCGAGCCGTCGGCAAAGACGAGCTGCAGGCTGGCGGCGTCGCTCGACGGCCCTTCGAGATCGAATCGCGACCAACGCTCGATGCGGGCGCCGGCGAGGTAGCGCAACAGGTCGACGAAGTGGCAGGCCTCGCCGAGGATCCGCCACCCGCCGATCTCCGGATCGCGCGTCCAGTGACCGGCGGGCACCGCACCCGCATTCACGGTCATGACCAGCGCGCGAGGCCCGGGCACGCCTTCGAGCAGCGCCTTCATCTTCTGGACGAGCGGCGCGAAGCGCCGGTTGAACCCCACCATCAAGAGAGGCGGCCCCGCAGGCCCGGTAAGGAGCGACGCGTACAGCCGCTCGATCTCGTCCAGTTCCTCGTGCGTCAGGCAGAGCGGCTTTTCCACGAAGACATGCTTGCCGGCGCGGAGGGCTGCGAGCACGTAGGGGGCATGGCTGTCGTGGCGGGTGGCGATCACCACGGCGGTGGTCTCCGGGTCGTGCAGGGCCTCCTCGGGGTCGGTCGTTGCCGCCTCGAAGCCGAACTTGCGGGCCGCATGGAGGCTACTCGTCACGCTCTGGGTGGCCACGATCCGGAGCCGAGCGCCAGCGGCCTTGAACGCGGGAACCAGCACCCGCGTGGCATACTCGCCGGCCCCGATGACGCTCACCACCGCGCTGCCCGAACGAGCGACGGGCACCGAGCGCAGGACCACGGTGCGCTGGGCGCGATCGGACTCGGCGCCGGGATACTCCAGCAGCACCCCTAGGGAGGGTTCGGAGCCCAGGACGACGGCGTAAGCCTTCTCCGCGTCGGCGATGGGGAAGCGGTGGGAAATCAGCGGCCTCACATCGAGCCGCCCGTCGGCCAGCATGTCGAGCACGGCCTCGAAGTTCCGCTGCGCCGTCCAGCGGACGAACCCCACCGGATAGTCCTGTCACTTC
>JAILZB010000032.1 GCA_023512725.1 Chloroflexota bacterium
GATCGACTTCTTCCCCCGCTTGGCGCGCCACATCAGGCCGATCGGGCGGGCGACGGCCGCGTTGTTCGTCCTGGCGGCGATCCCGACGGCCGCGATCATGCTCAAGCAGACCTACGACCTGTGGAGGGCGTGATGGCGCGCACGACGACCGGACCGACCGCTGCGCCCCTGGCCGGCGAAGGGCGCGCCCAGCGGGATCTGCGGATCGGCCGCGAGCGACCGCTGGGCGGCGCCGAGCTGTGGTGGTGGCTGTTCATGCGGATCAGCGGCCTGCTGCTCGTGTTCCTGGCGCTCGGCCACGTCGCAATCATGCACCTGATGGACGGCGGCGCGGAGCGGATCGACTTCGGCTTCGTCGCGACGCGCTGGAGCTCGGTGTTCTGGCGCACGTGGGACTGGCTGATGCTGATGCTCGCGCTGATCCACGGCGTGAACGGCCTGCGCAACATCACCCTCGACTACGTCGCTCGGCCGGGTCTGCGCTTCGCACTGACGATGGCGACCTACGTGCTGGCGCTCGTCCTGATGGTGCTCGGCACCGTCGTCGTCGTCACGTTCGACCCCTCGGCCTGGCCTGGCGCGGTGGGCTAGCGAGCGATGGTCACGACCCACACCTACGACGCGCTGGTCGTCGGCGGCGGAGGTGCCGGGATGCGCGCCGCGATCGAGCTGTCCGACCGCGTCCGAACCGCGGTGATCTCGAAGCTGTATCCGACCCGCTCGCACACCGGCGCCGCGCAAGGAGGGGTCTGCGCCGCCCTGGGCAACACCGAGGAGGACCACCCCGAGTGCAGCGGCAGTCCCAAGGGTCCGCCTTGCGCGACTCCACAGCTCGTGCATCATTTCGGCGCCTCGTCCCTATCGAATGCCCTAACGATATGCGATATTCCTATCAGAATCAAAATATTCCTCTTACTCGCTCTGGTGTGGTCCTGAGGGGGGGGTCTGGCATCCGTACCGGAACAAATGTTCCACCACTGACCCGGGAAAGCGTTGGTTTGTCCTGAGGGTGTGCCTACGGTGAGGAAGACGTCGTGGGCCCCGTGGCCAGGCGGGTAAGCAACAGGAGGAGAGATGATGAATGCGGGGCCACTGCGGAGCGTGACCGTAGGGGTGCGCTCCATCGACCAGGCGATGCAGCTGTTCGGTGAGATCTTCGGGCTGCAGACGGAGTACGACCTGCTCGCACCCCCTGAGTTGCTGAGCGCCTGGGGACTTCCGCCGACTACCCGCCTGCGCTTGCGTGAACTCTCCTGCCAGGGGTATCCGGTCGGTCGGTTGCGGCTGGCCGAGTATGACCCCCCGCCGAGCGAGGCGGTCCGACTGGATGAAGCTGGTGGACCGGATAGCGCGACCGACATTGGCCCCAAGGCGATCGACTTCTACGTCACCCGGCCGCTCGCGGAAGAGGTGGCGCGCCTAGCCGCCGCGGGGTACCGTCCGCGCTCGCGTCCAATCCGCTACCGCTTCGAACAGTATGAGACGGAAGAGGTTGTGCTCACGGGGCCTGATGGGGTTCCGTTCTTGCTGATGCGGGCGGTGCACCACCCCGAGACCTCCCGCCGCCTCCTGCCACCTGGGGTGGTCTATAGCGAGGTGCCCACCGTCTCGATCGTTGCGGATGACCTTGCTGCCTCCCGCCGCTTCTATGGCGAGGGCCTCGGCCTGGTGACGGGGACTGATGCTCCAATCGCTGGCTCGATGCTTGACCAAACGTGTGAACTGGTGGGCGTGGAGCCAGGTACCCGGATGCATTTTGTCGTCTACCAGGCGCCGGGGGAGCCGAGCGGCAAGTATCTGCTGGTCCACTTTTTCGAGCGGTCGACCCGCCGGCTGCGCGGGCGGATGCGTCCGGGACGATTCGGGGTCTCGCTCTATAGCCACGAGGTGAGCAACCTCGAAGCGCTGTTGGCACGCCTTCAAGCCCTGGGTGCCCCCGTCGTGAGCGGTCTCACGGTGGTCGACCTCGGTCCTGGTGGTCGTTGGCGGCTGGCGCTGGTTGCCGGGCCGAACGAGGAGCTGTTCGAACTGCGCCAACGCCTCTGAGCCTGCTGCGCCGAGCCAGTGAGGACTTGGAGGAACGCTACGGTTCAGACGGATCCTTTTGCCGGCGTGCAGGAGTACACTAACGGTCGAGCGGCGGCCAGAGCCGCTGCGGAAGGAGGAGCGCGATGGTTTCCTCGGCTGCCAGTAGTGGCGATCTCGTCAGTCGGATTGGTCGGGTGCTCCGGCTTGACCGTGCTGTGTTCAATGAGGTTGAGGCCGATGCGACGGCCACTGGTCAGGCCTGGACCGTGGTCATCCTCGCCACCCTCTCGACCGCCCTGGGAGGGTTCCTGCGCGAGCTGGTGGCTGGCGGTGGCGTTGGCCGCCCGATTCTCGGGCTGGTCAGCGGCCTGATCATCGGTCTGGTCGGGTTCTTGATCTGGGCGTTCGTCGTCTACTTCGTGGGGACGCGCTTCTTCGGTGGCCGTGCCGATTACGCCGAGATGATCCGGACGCTCGGCTTTGCCTACTCGCCGAACATCTTCAGCATTGTGGCAGCGGTGCCGGTGATCGGCGGGCTGCTTGCCCTGCTGGTCTCCCTCTGGGGCATCGTGGCTGGGTTCCTCGCTGTGCGTGAGGGGTTGGACCTCGACACCACCAAGGCGATCCTCACCATCATCATCAGCGTGGTGGTGCTCTTCCTCTTTACCGTTATCGTCACCGCGGTGCTGGCGACCCTGGGTGCGGTCGTCGGCCTGGCAACTGCCCCCTAACCGGCTGCGAGGAGGGTGTGGAGCAGCCCCCTCCCGCTGCGCCCGTCACGGTGCAGGTGCACGCTGAGCCGGGCGCCAGCCCGGACATGCTCCGGCTGGTGGCTGAGGTCACGGTCCAGCCGGGCTATCATGTCTATGCAGAGCCGGTGCCAGCCGGCTTCACTCCGCTCACCATTGTGCTCCGGGAAGGACCGGCGGAGCCAGCCGGGCCTGCTCAGTGGCCGCCGCCGGAGCGGCTCGTGATCGAGGATCTGCCCGAGGAATTCTGGGTCTTCCATGGGCGGGTCAGCGGGCAGCTGCTGCTCCGCCTGACGGCCCCTCCCCCGCTGGTCCTGCGCGGCGAGGTGGTCTACCAGGCGTGCACGGAGTTCACCTGCTTCATGCCGGCGGCTATCCCATTTGAACTCCAGCTCAGCTGAGGAAGACGCCAGCTTAGCTGGCGAGGTGCGCCTCGACGCTGAGCTGGACGTTGCCCTTCAGCGCCCGCGAGATGGGGCAGTTCTCCTTGGCACCTTCGGCCGCCTGACGAAAGCTTTCGGCCGTGGCACCCGGGACAGTACCCGTCACGCTGAGCCGGCTTTCGGTGACAGTCCAGGCACCGTTCACGTTCGCGAAGGTGACCGTCGCGCTCACCTCAAGCCGGGTGGGTGGCGTGCCCGCGCGGCCAAGCCCGGCCGAAAGCGCCATCGCGAAACAGCTGGCGTGGGCGGCGGCCAGCAGCTCTTCTGGGCTGGTACGGCCGTCTGGCTGCTCTGTCCGGGCGGGCCAGCTGACCGGCAGGTCGCGGAACGTTGCGCTGCTCACGGCCGAGACCGTTCCTGAACCAGTCGCGAGCTCGCCGTTCCAGATCGCCTGTGCGGTTCGTGTTGTTGCCACGCTCTTCCCTCCTCTCTGCTCTGCGCCGCAATCATAGCTGGGAAGCAGCCACGTGTGTGCTCGGGACGCTGCTCCTGCCAGCCGCTGTTGACCTCCGGCGAGCAACCGTGGTACCACCAGGCCATCTTCGGTGGAGGAGCAGGAATGCCCCGTTTTCCCATCCGTTTTGGGATCCAGGTTGGGCCGCAGCATATCCGCTGGAGCGAGTTGCTCGCGGTCTTCCAGCTTGTCGATGAGCTGGGCTTCGATACTGGCTGGACGTTCGACCACTTTGTGCCGATCAGCCCTGGCGGGGAGAAGGAGCCCTGGGTCGAGGACGACTGCCTGGAAGGGTGGACAACGCTGACGGCCCTGGGGGCCCTAACCCGCCGGCTGACGGTGGGGTGCCTGGTCACTGGCAATACCTACCGCCACCCGGCGGTGCTGGCAAACATGGCAGCAACCGTCGACCACATCACCAACGGCCGGCTGTACGTCGGCATTGGCGCTGCCTGGTACGAGCTGGAACACCGCATGTACGGCATTCCCTTCTACGATGTGCGCGAGCGGCTCCAGCGCCTGAACGAAGCCGTGCAAGTCCTGCGGCTCCTATGGACGGAGCACCGTGCCAACTTTCAGGGCCGCTACTACCAACTGACCGATGCCCTCTGCTACCCGAAGCCGGTCCAGGCCCGGTTGCCCATCCTGATCGGGGGGGCAGGGGAGAAGGTGACCGCCCGGATCGTGGCGCGCCACGCCGATGCCTGGCAGACGTGGGGGGAGCCTGCAGTCTGGCAGCGGAAGATCGCCGCCCTCCACGGTCATTGCCGGGACGTCGGACGTGACCCTGCCGAGATCGAGCTCGTGATGGGCGCCCCGCTGGTGCTCGCCGAGACGGATGCTGCCGCCGAGCAGCGGCTCGCCCAGCTGGCTGCCCAGCGCGGCTTTCCGCTGGAACGGGCGCGCATGCTCTTCCTTGCCGGAGGGCCCGACCAGGTGGCGCGTCGCCTTCAGGAGTACCTGGAGCTTGGGATCACCCACTTCCTCTTCAACGCGGTCGAGCGGGAGCACGCCATGCTCGAGTTGTTCGCCCGCGAGGTCATGCCGCGCTTTCGCGCTCGCGCCGCCTGATGCGCCGCCTCTCTTCACCCGGGTTGCAGCTTGGTACTGCTCCTCCTGGCGGTGGGCAGACTGCTCGGTCCGGGGACCGTGGCCGGGCAGCACCCCGAGGACCGCACCAGTTGCTAGGTGCCCACCTACTGGCCGATCGCCACAGTGGCACCTACCAGCCAGCGCTGCCTGGCCCACCCTTGAACGGACCGACGATGTCGCGCGTGATCCAGCCGCCGTAGAAGCCGCCCGGCTGGGGGGTGGCGCGCTCATCATCGACGTAGCAGGCGTCCATCATGGCCGGGTAGAACGCGACATGCTCGCGAAGGGCCTCATAGCCTGGTGAGGGGGCTGGGTACTGCCAGGCAGCATCGGGAGCAGCGCGCTCTCCGACGATAACCGAAAAGTATTGGGCGACCCCTTTGAACTCGCAGAAGGACCGGCGCGGGCTCGGGTGCAGGACCCCCGGCTGCACGTCTGCCAGCGGGAAGTAGTACACTGGTGGGTGGCTGGTCTCAAGGACACGCAAGCCGCGGACTGTCTCAGCGATCACTTGCCCGTTGAAAATGACCCGCAAGCGGCGCGGTGTCGGCTCGACGCGGGGTGGTCGCGGGTAATCCCAGACGGACTCCTGCCCGGGTCCGGGTGGAATAGGGTGGGGGCGGGGCATGGATTCCTCCTCATTCCTCGCGACGGGCGGCAAGAGCGGCTTCCCAGTTCTGGGGCGACCCGTCTAGCAGCAGGGCAACCCGCTGCTCGGTGACTGCCTCCCGCGCGACGGCGGTCGCGTCCTCACCCGCAACGATGGCGAGGGTAGGCAGGCCAGCACGGCGGAGGAGACTGGCTCGGCGAACAGCCCGCTCAACGTCGCGCTCATCGACGACCGCAGAGACTTCGAGCAGCAGATAGTTCTCTTCTGTGCCATCGGTGGCTAAGCGGCCGCGGAGGATGAGGTCAGCGATGAGGACATCGTCGACTGCGGGGGTAGGAAGCCGCTGCTCGAGGAGTTCGCGCAGATCACTCAGGTCGACCGGGGTGGGACGCCGGAAGGTCCTCCCGAAGTACGCCCCAGCCCGCTCGCGATAGCGCCGCTCGAGGTTATCACCGACCAGGTCCCCCACCCGTGTCTCGACCCGGCTAAGGCGTTCCTCAACTCGGTCGAGCCGTGCCTCGACCAGGCTAAGGCGCTCCTCGGTACGCTGCTGGGCTTCGGCGAGGGCGGCGACCGCGGCTTCGAGGCGGCGCTGACTTTCCAGCACCTCCTGTGTCTGGGCGGGCAAGCGCAGGAATTCTTCGGCTAGCAAGCGACGACGGAGCTGCTCCCTCCATTCGGGGTGCTCATCGAGCAGGCGCAGGAATTCGTCGAAATCGCTGACTGAGAATGGCATCGTTGCGTTTGCTCCGCCCAGGCCGGTGCGGTAATTGTACGCTGCGCACGTGCAGAGGGCACGTGCAAAAAAACGCAGCACCAGCAGACCGCTATGTCCCCCTGGCGGGAGTAGAGCGTGTTTCTGTGGTGAGAAGAACTTTCTCCCAGCGCGTGAGGTCACGCCCGGTACACACCGCCAGCCCGATGCTCCCCCCTACCCCGCGCGGCGTTGGGCGCGGTCCAAAGCCAACGTAGTAGAGGCGCAGCGCGCCGCCCTCCTCGGGCACTAGGTAGGGCGTGCCAACAGCGAGGGAGTCCCAGGCGCCCGGTGGCCCGACGTCCAGGCTGCATCCGAGAGTGCCCGGGCCGGGGAGGCGCTCCCAGCGCAGGCCGTCCGGGGAGATGGCGATCCCGATGCGGTAGACAGGGGGCTGGCCGAGTGGCTGCGCTTCGTAGGCCATCAGGTAGCCCCCCTGCCAGGGAATGACATGGCGGGTCGAGATGACGAGGCCGTCGAAGGCAGCAGGGTCGTTACTGGGGCCAAACACGACGCCGCGTTTCTCCCAGTGCACCCCGTCCGCCGATTCGGCGATGCCACAAGCCCGCGGATGTCCTGGCCCGGCGCCATGGTAGTACATCCGCCAGCCACCAGTTGGCAGCGGGAGCACCCGCGGCCAGCCAACGAACCAGGCATCCCACTCCTCGGGCATGCCATTGACCAGAATGGCCCCGGCGCCCGCGTCGCCCTCGACGCGCTCGAAGTGCAGACCGTCGGCCGAGCGTGCCAGCCCAATCCGTAGTGGAAAGCCCTTCCGGAGCTGACCGCCCAGCGGCCCTTCGCCCCGCCAGGCGCCCATGTAGTACAGCCAGTAGGCCCCAGCGTGGCGGACGACGTCCGTCCCTCCGACCTGCCACTCATCGAACCGGCCTGGGTGGGTGCTCGGGTCGAGCACGGAGCCGCGTTGGCCCGGCCCTCGCACCCGCTCGAAGTGGAGGCCATCCGCGGAGACGGCCACACCGGTCCGCCCCATCGGGATGCCATCGCCACCGCCTTCGATCCCGCCTCCCGGAAAGTCTGGCTCGCGTCCGTAGTACCACAGACGATAGCCCTGCTTCTCACGCAGGACGACCGGGCAGGAGATGACTGCTTCGTCCCAGCTGCCGGGCGGTCCCGGAGAGAGGATAAGGCCTGGCTCACTCATGGGAGGGGGTGGGCTTCTGCAGTCGGTCGCGGACATCTTCGCCCGCAAAGAGCCCCTGCTGGATTACCGGCCCCCAGACACTCATCCGCTGGTCGCGCGTCTGGACCTCGTAGATCCGGTCGTGGGCGGCCATCACCTCAGGCTGCGAGGAGATCGCGATCGCTTCTTCTCGGCTCCGCCAGCACGTCTGGACGAGGAAACGGGTCGGCTCCTTCCGGCTCTTCGAGCGCAGCAGCTGGACACCCAGGCAGGCATCGTGCGCCATAAAGGCCTCGAACACCGGCCGGTGTGCCTCGGCCACCCGCTGCTCGTCGTCGGTATTGGCAATGAACTCAACCGTGATGATGTGCACCAGGACCTCCTTCCCCGCCAGAGAGTGTAACCGGTGGAGTCAGCAGGGTGGAAACCTCCTTCTGCCGCGAGGACAGGGCGCTAAAGAAGTGCTACAGTGAGCAGGACAGCCCCTCATGGGGGCTGGATTGGTCAATGCACTGGTGGAGTGTCGTGATGGTAGAGACCTTTCACGCCTTGATGGTCGACCAGCGGGATGGAGCTTTCACTGTGGAGGTACGCGAACTGCCGCGGGAGAGCCTCCCCCCGGGCGATGTGCTCGTGAAGGTCGCCTACTCGAGCCTGAACTACAAGGATGGTCTGGCTCTCACAAACCGAGCGCCGATCATCCGGACCTTTCCCTTTGTGCCCGGGATCGACCTGGCTGGAACGGTCGTCGAGTCCAGCTCGCCCGCTTTCAAGCCAGGGGATGCCGTGATCGCCACCGGCTGGGGGATCGGTGAACGCCACTGGGGTGGGTTCGCGGAACTCGCACGCCTCAAGAGCGAATGGCTGCTTCCCCTACCCGAAGGGATGACCTTGCGGACAGCAATGGTCTTTGGGACGGCTGGACTTACGGCTGCTCTCAGTGTCCTCGCGCTGGAAGCGCATGGTGCCGACCCGGCCGGGCGGGAGGTCGTGGTGACCGGTGCCTCCGGGGGGGTGGGGACCGTGGCAGTGGCGCTCCTCGCGCGGCGTGGTTTCCGCGTAGTGGCGGTGACGGGCAAGCTCCACGAGGCAGATTTTTTGCGCCAACTGGGTGCCAGCGAGGTGCTCGACCGAGCAACGCTAGCAACGCCCTCGCCGCGCCCGCTCGAAAGTGCCCGCTGGGGAGCGGCCGTCGATACCGTCGGCGGGGTGCCGCTGGGGAACCTGCTCCGCCAGATGGCCTACGGAGCAAGTGTGGCTGCCTGTGGCAACGCTGCTGGGGCCGAGGTTCCCACCACGGTCTATCCCTTCATCCTGCGCGCGGTCAATCTGCTCGGCATCGATTCGGTGATGTGCCCACTGCCACGCCGGCTGGCAGCGTTCCAGCGCCTGGCGCGGGATATCCCACCCGACGTCATCGCGCTGATCGCCCGGGAGGTGCCGCTCGCGCAGCTGCCAACCCTGGCGAACGAGATCGTGGAGGGCAAAATCCGCGGGCGCCTGGTCGTCACGGTGGACGCCTGAAGGAGCCTTCCCTGAAGATCAGCGCGGTCAGGCAGTGGCCTGGCCGAGCAGCGCCTGGAAATCAGCCTTGCGCAGGATCACCGGGGTGTTCCCGGCCTCCTCCCCGAGAAAACCTTCGGCGCGGAGGTACTCGGGCTGGAAGTGGAGGACGACCCGCTGCCAGTCGCGCTCCGGAACGCGGAAGCCGAGTGTGCGCGAGCGGCGCTCCAAGAAGGCCGCGACCTCCTCCGGGTCATCGATCACCGTCACCCGACCGCGCAGCCAGACGTTCTTTCGCCGCCGCTGGGGCTGGTCTTCAACCCACAGGTAGCTGGCGCGAGGGTCAGCGCGCAGATGGCGTACCTTGAGCGAGCCGGCCTGGGAGACAGTCCAGACCGTCCACCCTTCGATGTAGGTGCTCACCTGGCGGACCGATGGATTGCCCCGCGCATCGAGCGAGATGATGAAGGCTGAACGGCCCTGCTGCGGCTCAGCACCGATGAAGGCGCGGACGGCGGCCACCGCTTCCGCGTGCGTTGGCTGGCTCATGCATCCTCCGAAGGGAGTGGGATAGCCATATTCTGCCGGGATGATGCCAACGCTGTCGTGGCGGCTCAACTGAAGTTCGGGTCGCGGGCGGCACGTAAGGCCGCAGCGCTCTGCTCGGGGAGGAGGTCGGCGACGAAGAGGCCAGCGCCACTCTCCGAACTGGCCAGATACTTGAGCTTTTCAGCCGATCGGGCCAGTGGGTAGAACTCGACGTGGAGATGGGCCTCCGGCCAGGGCTGACCATCGGTCGGTGCCTGGTGGATGACGAGCATGAGTGGCAGGGGGCGTTGCCAGAGACGGTCGTAGGCCCGGGAGATAACGCCGAGCGCGCGAGCAAGGGCGTGGCAGCCGGCAGCATCGAGGTCGGCGAGGCTGGCTAGATGACGTAGGGGCACCAGGTGGGTCTCGTAGGGAAAGCGGGAGGCGAACGGACAGTAAACGATGACCTCCTCGGCCGCGAAGACAACCCGCTCCTGGGCTTGCCACTCGCTCGCAGCGATGGTGCATAAGAGGCAGCGGCCGCTCTCAGCGCGAGCGGCGGCGCTCAGGGCGAGTTCGCGCGCGGGGATTGGGGGAATGAAGGGCAGGGCATAGATCTGCCCGTGGGGGTGCTCGAGGGTGACGCCCACCGCTTCCCCGCGGTTCTCGAAGATGTAGACGTACTCGACCCCCGGCTGAGCCCCGAGCGTGAGATAGCGCTCCCGCCAGACGCGAACGAGACGTTCAAGATGGCGGATGGGCAGTTGGGCGAGCGAGGCCGTGTGGTCTTCGCTGTAGAGCACCACTTCGCAGAAGCCATACCCGGCTCGGGCCTGAAAGAGGTCGACCCGGGCAGGAGGGGGTGGGGCATCGGGTCGGAGCGCCGGGAAGCGGTTGTCGAAGACGGCGATCTCGTAGCGCTCCGGCGCCTCGGTGAGGGGGCCGCCGAGGAGAGTAGGGCAGAACGGGCATCGCTCGCGCGGTGGGAGGAGCGTTCGCTCCTGGCGCTCGCTTGCGAACGCGACCCACTCACCCCGCAGGGGATCCCACCGGAGCTCAGTCATCCTCGAACCGATAGGCTGTCCAGCTGCGGCCATCGGGCAAGCGGAGGGTGCGGGTGACGAGGCCGTGGCGCCGCTCCTCGCGTGCGACTGGTCCTGCTCCCGCGGCGGGACGAACGGGGAGCGCTGTTGCGACCAGGCCGGTTTCCTGCTGATAGGCAGCAACCACCTGCTCAGCGAATGGCTGGGTTGGCTGGCCAGCAAGCAGCGCGACGACCGCCCCGCCGAAGCCACCCCCGGTAATCCGGGCGCCGAGGGCTCCGTGCTCACGGCAGAGGGCCACCAGGCGGTCGATCGGCGGAAGCGACGATTCAAAGTCGCGACGCAAGCTTTCGTGCGACTCGTTCATCAGGATGCCAACGCGGGTGAGGTCTCCCGCTGCCAGGGCGGTTGCTGCAGCAAGGACGCGGGCGTTCTCGCTCACGACGTGACGTGCCCGTCGCTGCTCGGCCGGGGAGAGCTGAGCTGCCACCGCCGCGACCATCTCCAGGGTAGCATCGCGGAGGGTGCGGACCTCGGGAAACTGGGCGCGGAGCACTGCAGCGGCGCGCTCGGTTTCACGGCGGCGTTCGGGGTACCGCGAATCGGCAAGCTGGCGACGAAGCCCAGAGTCGAAGACCACGAGGGTGGCAGCGGTCGGTATCGGCACCAGCTGGTGCTCGATCGTGCGGCAGTCGATCAACAGGGCCGCGCCGGCCACCCCGTGCGCTGCGACATACTGGTCCATAATGCCGCAGGGGACGCCCGCGAACTGCTGCTCCGCGCGCTGGCAGAGGAGGGCATTCTCCCGTGGGGGGAGGGTGAAGCCACTTCCCCACTCGAGAGCGAACGCACAGGCGAGTTCGAGCGCCGCTGAGGAGCTGAGGCCGGCGCCAAGCGGCAGAGTGGTCTGAATGAGCAGATCTAGGCCCGACAGCCGGTAGCCAGCCTGCTCCAGGGCCCAGGCCACCCCGGCAGGGTAGCGCGCCCACCCGGGAAGCGCTGCCGGGTCGATGTGGTCGAGTGAGCAGCTGGCTTCAGGTTCAAGGTCGAGGCTGACCAGGCGGAGCAGGCGGTCTGGGCGCTGGCGCGCTACGCACCAGGTATCCCGGTCGACAGCCAGGGGAAGGACGAACCCCTCCTGATAGTCGGTATGGTCGCCGATGAGGTTGACCCGGCCCGGTGCTCGGTAGACCCCGCCAGCCTGACCGAAGCGGCGGTGCGCCTCGGCGATCAGGTGGGCAAACCGCTGCTCATCCATGCTGCTCGATCCTGCCATGGGTGCAGCGAGCAATGCCAGGGACGCGGCGCGCTAGGAGACCAGCCTGCCGTCGCGAAGTTCGTGGGTCTCGGTTGCCAGGTCGAGCAAGGTGCGGTCGTGAGTGGCAACGATGAGGGCGATCTCCCCCCGGTCGACAATCGCTCGCAGCAGGCCGAAGATAGCGCGGGCATTGGTCGAGTCCAGCTCAGCCGTGGGTTCGTCGGCCAGGATGACACTCGGCCGCGCCGCGAGCGCTCGCGCGATCGCCACCCGCTGCTGCTCGCCACCCGAAAGTTCGTCGGGGCGGTGGCGGGCACGCTCGCTCAGTCCGACCTCCGCCAAGGCCGCGCGCACGCGTTCCTCCCGTTCCCGGGCGGGGATACCTGCGATCCTGAGCGGAAGGGCGACGTTCTCGGCGGCAGAGAGGGTGGGTAGCAGGCCAAAGGACTGGAAGATGTACCCGATGGTGCCACGCCGTAGCTGGGTCAGGGCGTGATCGTCGAGGGCGGTAATCTCCTGCCCGTCGATCCAGACGTGGCCAGCATCCGGGCGGTCAAGGCCACCCAGCAGGTTGAGCAAGGTCGTCTTGCCGGAACCGGAACGACCGGTAATCGCAACCAGGGCGCCAGCCGGGGCGACCAGATTGACGCCATCGAGAGCAGTCACCATCCGACCGGGTGAACGGTAGGTCCGGCGGAGCCCTTCGGCGCGGACGACGCTCATTCCTGGGGGGCGGGCCAGATGCCGACATGGTCGCCAGCGGCGGCAACCCGAGCGCGGCCGACCAGGCCGTACTGGTCACGGAGGGTGGCGGGAAGCTGCAGCCGACCGAGGCGATCGATGACGACGAACTCTTCGCGGTCGCCCCGCACCGCTTCGCTACTCACCCGACCATCGCGAATGCGGATGACCCGATCGGCGACTGCGGTCACCGCGAGGTCATGCGTCACGATGACCACCGTCACGCCGCGGCTGCGGCAGAGATGACGAAAGAGGACGAGCACCTCGGCGGCCGTTTCGGTGTCCAACTCGCCGGTCGGCTCATCGGCAAGCAGGAGGGGTGGGTCGAGCGCGAGCGCCACGGCCGTGGCCACTCGCTGCTGCTCGCCACCCGAGAGTTCATCCGGGCGGGCGGTTGCCTTGCCAGCGAGCCCCACCGCAGTGAGCAAGGCGGCACAGCGACGGCGGCGCTCCGCCGGGCTGAGGCCAGCGAGCAGCATCGGCAGCTCGATGTTCTGGGTGACGCTGAGGTAGGGGAGGAGATTGCGGGCCGGCTGTTGCCAGATGAACCCGACCTGCTCACGGCGATAGCGCACCAGCGCGTGCTCGCTCAGCCGGGTGAGGTCGTACTCGCCGACGACGATCCGGCCTGCCGAGGGAACGTCGAGGCCACCGAGGATGTTGAGCAGAGTTGTCTTGCCACTGCCGCTGGCACCGACAATGGCGACCAGTTCGCCCGCCTCGATTGTCAGGTCGAGCCCTTGCAAGGCAACGACTTCGAGATCGGCAACCTGGTAGATCTTGAACAGTCCGCGGGCCTCGACGTAGGGCGGCACGTGCCGAGTGTAGGGCGGCGGTGGCTCCGGCAGCAACCCATCGACGCTGACTATCGATCTCTTGACGACCAAGGAGAAGCTGTCATAATCGTGCCGCTAGCGTGCGTGAGCGTTGCGCACCCAGCCCAAGGAGGAGCATGCGCTTTTCGTTCTACCTGAACCCGCAGACGCCCGGCCCAGAGCACGACACCCGCGTGCTGAATGAGGTCCTCGGGCAGGTCGACCTCGCCCAGCGGCTCGGGTTCAGCGATGTCTGGCTGACCGACCACCAGTTCACCGGGTACAACGTCTTTTCCGACCCGCTGACGTTGGCGGCAGCGATCAGTCAGCGCAACCGGGGCATGCGCCTGGGCTTTGCGGTTGCGGTGGTCCCGCTGCGCCATCCCGTCCAGTTTGTCACCCAGTGCAACCTGATCGACCAGTTGACGGGCGGGAACTTCGTGATTGGCGTCGGGGCGGGCAACTCGCCGGATGAGTACGCTGGCTACGGCCTGACGCCAGAGGTGCGCCACGCCCGAATGGAAGAGTTCCTCGCGGTCTGTGAGCAGGCGTGGGCGCAGGACTCAGCTGGCTTTCGCTATGAGGGGGCGCACTACCGAGGGCAGGTGCGCGGGCGGATCATCCCGCGGCCATTCCAGCAGCCGCGTCCCCAGATCGCCTATGCCACCTCGACCCCGACAACCCTTGAGCGGGTTGGTCGTCTCGGCTGGTCGTTGCTGGTCGGTCCGCAGGAGTATGCCGTCGTGGCCTCCCGGCTCCATTACTACTTCAAGGGGCAGCGCGAGGCCGGGTTGACGGTGGAGCAGCGAGAGAAGGCCTGGTACGACACCGGAGTTCTCCGCCAGCTCTACGTGGCAGCGCCCGGTGAGGACTGGCGCGATACGCTCGGTGCCGCCATCGAAAACTACCTGCGGGCCAGCGCGCTCGCGAACACCGGGATCGACGACTTGCCACGGGAGGACCTGGAGCGGCGCAAGGAAGGCTACCTGAAGAACTGGCTCTTTGCCGGCACGGCGGAGGAACTGATCGAGCGATTGCGCCCGTTTGCCGAGCTGGGCTTTGGCCACCTGATGTGCTGGATGACGTTCGGCTACCTACCAGACCGGGTGGTGCGCCAGTCGATGTTCCGCTTTGCGGCCGAGGTGATGCCCGCGCTGCGGGCCATCCGCCCGAACGGTGAGCTCCGCGAGCAGATCGCCCGCTCCCCCGCGGGCGCGACCCGGCCGGACCAGCCGGTTGCCTAGCCTGAACTGGCCGCTGGTGCCCCGGAGGGGGTACCCTTGCAGCGCGCCCGGGGCGCAGGCGGAGCAAGGATGAACGATTACTGGTCGCGGGGTTGGAGTGAGCACACGAGCCACCTGCGGGTCAGTGGCTACCGGCTCCTCGAGTGGGCAGATACGGTTGGCTGGGTCCTGTACCCAACGGAGCGCGCCGCGCTCGAAGCAGCAGCCGACCTGGAGGTCTACCTGGAGGCACCGCTAGAGGAGCTCGATGTGCTCGCCTTTGGGGCAGCCGTGCAGAAGCTGATCGAGCGTGCGGAGGCCCAGCGCCGGCGCCTTGAGCGGGCGCCCGAGCCGCCGAGCCAGGGCAAGCCGCGTGACCGGCGCTCCAACCGGTGGCGCGACGACCAGCGGGGCCGCCGCTGGCGCTGAGGCGTCTGCTCGCCTGCCTTGACAGCGGGACCGGCGGCCGGTACACTCCGAACGGCCGTGCTAGACGGGGAGCTAGCGGTGCCCTGAACCTGCAATCCGCTCAGCGGGGTCGAATTCCCGTTCGAGGCCCGCTCCCTGTGGGACTGGCGTCATGAAGTGGCGTTGAAGGCCGGGACCCGCGCGGCGGAAGCCCGCGAACCCCCCCAGGTTCGGAAGAAAGCAAGGGTAAGCGGTCTCTTCCGAGCGCCGCGGAGCCTCCTGGCCCGAGCAGGCTGATGGCGCTAAGCCGGAGGGACGGGTCGACAACGGGTGCACGGCCACTTTCACCGGTTCTCTGGCCCTGACGAGGCAGTGGTGAGCAATGGCGCGAGCCCACCCGAGCCGACTGACAGTGAAGCCTATCTTGTCACTGTCCTCCACCAGCATGGGATCGGCAGCCTCCGCGCACCGCTGCCCCTGCTGCGCAGCGTGCTTGCCCTTGGGGTGGTGGTGCTGCTTGCTGGGGGGCTAGCCCAGCAGCGCGTGACCATCGAGTTCGTCGGTGAGCGCCGCGACGCGGTGACCCTCCAGCGCCAGCCCGAGGCTATCTTGCGGGATCTTGGCATCGCCTGGCAGCCGGGAGATCGCATCGAGCAGGGAGAGACTCTTGTCCTGCGTTCAGGGCGGCCGGTGGTGGTAGAAAGTGACGGCATGGTCCACCGCCTCCGGGCAGTCGTCGACCGACCGACCGAGGCGGCCCGCGCCGCCGGCATCACCCTCGACCTCCACGACCGGGTCGTCCACCCTGAGCCGCCCCGCCCACTCGCCCTCGCTCGGACGAGCGAGGTTCGGCACCTGGCAGAGGTGCCACCACCATCGCGCCGTGCCCCCAGCGGGGAAGGCGAGCGCTACCGGGTGCTGCGGGCCGTCCCGCTGGTCGTGCACGACGGCGGCCTGACCCAGGTCGTCTGGACGACCAGTACGACCGTCGGCGAGGCGCTCGTGGCAGGTGGTTTCGACCTGGTCGCAGCTGATCGGCTTATCCCCCCACCGGCGACGCCCGTCCAGGCCGGACTTCACGTTTACCTTGAGCGCGCCCGCGCGGTGACGATCGCGGTCGATGGGCGCCTCGTGCCGACGCGGAGCCGCGCCCCCAGCGTCGCGGCGCTCTTGCAGCAGGAAGGGATCCTCCTGGCCGCGCACGATCGGGTCGAGCCAGCACTCGACGCGCCGCTCGATGGTGGCGTGGTCCGGGTGGTGCGAGTGCAGCAGACTCTCCTGACCTTCGCGGAGCCGATTCTGCCGCCAGTGGTCTATCGCGATACCGATGCGCTTCCCCTGGGGCAGACTGCAGTGCTGGAGCCAGGGGCGCCCGGCGTCCGGAAGTGGACGACCCGGGTCGTCAGTGAGAATGGGCGTGAGGTGGGCCGGGAGGTCGTCGCGAGTTGGACCGAGCAGCCGGCAACCCCTCGTGTGATCGGTCGCGGCACGCGCCTGGTCTACGCGACGGTCCTGGGAGAGCAGGGTGAACCGCTTGCGTACTGGGCCAAACTGCGGGTCTACGCAACGGCCTATACCGCGGCCAGTGCCGGCAAACCGAAAGGCTCACCCGGCTACGGGATCACCGCTACTGGCCAGCGGGCTGGGCGCGGGATTATCGCAGTCGACCCGCGCTACCTCCCCTACGGCACGCGCCTGTACGTCCCCAGCTACGGTATCGGCGTGGCGGCAGATACGGGTGGCGGGCTGCAGGGTGCTCATATCGACCTTTGCTTCGATGATGACGAGCCGATCTCCTGGGGTGCGCGCTTCGTCGAGGTCTATCTCCTTGACCCACCGCCACCGCTGGAGCGCATCCGCCACCTGTTCGGGGATGAATAGACGATGCCCCACCCCCGTGACCTCGCCCGCCACCTTCTCGCTCGCTACCATATCCGGGTTAGCAAACGGCTGGGGAAGCATTTTCTGGTCGACCCGAACGTGTTGGACCAGATCCTCGCCAGTGCGGCTCTTACCCCGGCAGACACGGTGATCGAAGTTGGCCCCGGGCTTGGCTTCCTCACCCGTGCCCTCGCTCGCCAGGCCGGGCGGGTGATCGCCGTCGAGATCGACCGGCGGATGGTCGCTCTCCTGGGTGAGACGCTGGCCGGCGTGAAGACGGTCCAGGTGGTGCCAGCGGATATCCTCACCGTTGACCCAACTGCGCTGGCTGGCGGTCGCTACCTGGTGGTGGCGAACCTGCCCTATGCCATCACCTCAGCCGTCCTCCGCCATTTCCTCGAAGCGTCTCAGCCGCCCGAGCGGATGGTGGTTATGGTTCAGAAGGAGGTGGCGCAGCGGATCACGGCCCGCCCGGGGAACATGAGCTTGCTGGCCGTCTCGGTGCAGGTCTATGGCGTGCCTCGGCTGGTGGCGACGGTTCCCCCCAGTGCCTTTCTCCCTGCTCCCGAGGTGGCCTCGGCGATCGTGCGGATCGACCTCCACCCGCAGCCACTCGTTCCACAACCTGAACGCGAGGCGTTCTTCCGGGTCGTGAGTGCGGGCTTCAGCCACCCGCGCAAGCAGTTGCACAATGCGCTCGCGCAGTCGCTCTGGTTCGCGCCCGGGGGGGCCACGCGCGCTCTCGAGGCTGCCGGCATCGACCCGATGCGGCGAGCGCAGACCCTCGCGATCGAGGAATGGCTCCGCCTTAGCCGGACCATCTTCCCGCCGTGATCACGCTGCGAGCCCCGGCTAAGGTCAATCTCGCCTTGGAAGTGCTCGGCCAGCGCGAGGATGGCTATCATGAGCTCCGCAGCGTGGTCCAGACGATCACCCTGGTTGATTTCCTCAGCTTCGCTCCCAGTGCGGAATTGCGCTTCTTTTGCGATGTCCCAGCGCTCGTCACGCCGAGGAACCTCGTCGTTCGGGCGGCGGAGCTGTTGCGCCAACGGGCTGGCGTGCGGCAGGGGGCCATCATCCGGCTGCGGAAGCGAATACCCCCGGCGGCTGGACTCGGCGGCGGCTCATCGGATGCTGCAGCTACCCTCGTAGGCCTGGCTCGTCTCTGGGGGCTCGACGACCGCCCGGAAGCTCTCGCGCCTCTCGCGGCGGAGCTGGGAGCGGATGTCTCGTTCTTCCTCTGGGGAGGGACCGCGCAAGTGGCCGGGCGCGGTGAGCAGGTCTTGCCACTGCCAGCGGCACCCCCGCTCTGGTTCGTCCTGATAGCCGGTAGCGCACCCGTGGCCGATAAGACGCGGCGCGTCTTTGCTGCCCTCCAGCCGGAGGAATGGAGCAGTGGAGAGCGGGTAGCCCGGCTTGTTGCTGCCCTGGCGGTCGGCACCTTCGACCCGGCAGCCTGTTTTAACGCGCTTACCGCCCCGGCCCTGCGTGTTTTCCCCTCTCTTGCCTCTACCCTCGTCCAGGTTCAGGCCGTTGGCGCTACGCCCCTGGTAGCTGGTGCCGGACCTTCCGTCTTCGCAGTGAGCCGGGAAGGGCAGGAAGCGCGCCGCTGGCAACAGGCGCTCCGGCAGCGTGGGCTGCCAGCACGGGTCGTGCGTGTGCTCAGTAGCGCTCGCTGACCGTCCAGCCGCTATCGCTAGGGAGAAGGGTCAGCTCGACCTCAGGAGTGCTGATCCCCGCCTGGATCCAGTCGGGTTCGGGGAGGACGCTCGCAACCCAGCGCGTGAGCGCCTCCAGGGCAATCAGCGCGGCAGCTTCATCCCACTCAGCGGTGGCGGCGAAGAGGGTGTAGGGCTCGGTGGTCCAACTGATCGTGGAACCAGGGTCGCGGCAGTTGAGGTCGCTCGAGAAGCCGCGGGGCAGCTCCGGGACCAGCGCCGGGCCGAACTCTAACCGCGCCTCGACGAGATGCTGGTCAGGCACGGTCCACCACCTGCCGGGAACTGCCCGCCGGGCCAGGGGTTCCAGCAGCTCCCGCTGGCCCGTGCGATAGCGAAGTGCGATCACGAGGCTCGACATCGTTGGGGGGAGTATACCGTTTAAAGGGTGCTTGCGCGCCCTAGCGGCCTAACCGGCGCTGGGAGCAGCTTCCGAACCCGACTGCTCCGCCAGAGAAGACGCACCCGCTGGACCAGACGGTCCGCGAAAGCCAGCCCGGCAGCAAGCGGGAGGCCAAGGACCACCACGAAACAGAGGGGGCACATCTCAGCGTTCCCGAAGCGACGAGCCCTCCCCCTCGCGGCGCACCGCCTCGACGTAGCTCTGGATCGGCTCGTCCGCCAAGAGGATATGGTCGACCGGACCGACCCGCACCAGGCGGATCCTGCCGCGCCGCTGGGCATCCTGGACGTAGTCTTTGAAGCGCTCGTAGGGGATTCGCTCGTTGGGCAGCTCGCCGTAGCGGAGGCGAATCTCCTCATGAACGTTGCTGAACAACCGGCTTGCGCCACGCTCGCGTAGCTCTTGTACCAGGGCAACTAAGAGGTCGATGGCCTCCTCGCGTTCCGCCGCGAGCGCGGGGCGGTCGGTAAAACGGCTCTGCTCACCGTTCAGGGAACGGCTCCCCCCGCTGCTGGTGAGCGCAGCGAGCATCCGCTTGATCTCCTGGACGTCACGCTGGAGCGCGCTCAGCTGGGCACTGACCCGCTGCCACTGCTCCTGTTCGTTCTCTCGAGATGATGAACTTGTCCACCGTCGCAGTCCAAAGTAATCTGCCATCTGCTTACTCAACCCTCTGCCTTCTGGCATTGCACCTCTGGGGAGCTGTGCACGCTGATAACTGGGAGGACGAACGGACTCTGGCTCTCGGACGCGAGGCCAGCGTGGACCCCGCTCGCTTCCTGTGGATGGCGGGCCCACGCCGGCCAGCACCGTCCCGAGCGGCCTGCTACCAAGGATAGGGGTGGCGCGCAAGGAGCGTCAAGAACGAAGAGGTGGTATGCTTGCCTGGCAGGAGGGCACCCATGCGCATTGCGATCATCGGGGCCGGCTACTGTGGACTCGCGGCGGTGGCTGAGTGGACTGCCGCCGGGCATCAGGTGGTCGCAACCACGCTCGTGCCGGAGCAGGTCTCCCGCTTGCAGGCGGCTGGAGCGCGCGCCCGCTTGGCCCGCGGCTCCGACCGCGCCCAGATGCGGGAAGTGCTGGCTGGTCAGGAGGCGGTGGTCATCTCCGTGGCCGGGCCATTTGGGCCGAGCGGGGCGCTCGACCTCCGTGAGTGGGAGGATACGTACCTTGGGACGGCCGCCGTCGTCCTCGCCGAGCTGCCAGGGAGTGTCCGCTCGCTTCTTGTGATGAGTTCGACCAATGCGTATGGCTCGGCCGCAGGGGCTGCTAGTTGCGATGAAGAGACCCCCGCTACGCCAACCAAGCCGCACGAGGCGATTGTGCTCCAGGCCGACGAGCAGTATCTCCAGGCGGGGAATGGTCGTGCCGTCTGCGTGCTCCGGGTGGGCCACATCTACGGGCCACCCCCACGGGACATCGCGAGCCAGCTCCAGCGGATGGCTGGCCGGCACGTGCCTTACCCGGCGGACTCTGCCGTCTCCCTCATTCACCGGGACGATGTCGTGGGGGCCAGCCTGCACCTAATCGCGATCGGAGCGCGGGGCATCTTCAACCTGGTAGACGATACCCCCGGCTCGCGGAGCGAGTTCTACAATCAGCTGATTCAGGCTGCCAAGCTCCCCCTACCGAGCTGGGACCCGCCAGGTGGCCTCCCGCGGGCCTTCCCAAACGCGAAGCTGAAAGCTACGGGCTATCAGCTCCGGGTGCCAACCTACTGGGACTCGCCGGAGGGCATCCCTCCCACGTCCCTGAACAGCTGACGCACGGCCCAGGCCACCCCATCCTCGCTGACCGGCGGGGCGATCAGGTGAGCCATCGCCTTCAACTCGGGCGCCGCGTTGCCGACGGCAACGGCGTAACCCGCGGCAGCAAGCAGCGAGCAGTCGTTCTGCTGGTCCCCGATCGCGACGATCTGCGATCGGGGAATGCCAAGCCGACCGGCCAGCCAGCGCAGTGCTGACCCTTTGGCCACGCCGCGGGCGGTGACCTCAGCGAAGCGCGGGTGAGAGAGGACCACCTGCGCCTGCTGCCCCCAGCGCTCCGCCAGCGCCGCCGCAATGGCCGCGGCACCTTCAGGCCCGCTGATGATGACCAGCTTGGTAGGCCGACGGCGCAAGAGCGGTAGCAGGTCGCCGACTTCCTCCACCGCAATCCGGTTCAGGGCCGCGTAGTAGGCGGAGTTCGGGGTGGCCCGCGCAGTGTAGGCGCGGTCGTCGAAGTAGAGGTGGAGGGTCAGGTCGTGGGCCTGGGCGAAGCGCGTGATCGCGCGGGCAAGCGCGAGCGGGACTGGCCGCTCGCGCAGTACCCGCTCCGCTCCCGTCACCTCGCGGATGAGTGCCCCCTGGTAGCAGATCAGCGGGTCGCTCAGGCCAAGCGCCTGAGCAAACGGCCGGGCCGAGCAGTACATCCGCCCGGTAGCGAGCACCACCCGCACGCCGGCTTCCAACAGCGCGCGGATTGCCTGGCGGACGGCCGGTCGCAGCACCAGGTCAGTACCGATCAAGGTACCATCGAGGTCGACGGCGAGCATGCGGAACGGCCCTGGCGCGGGTGGGCGTCGGCCGGGGCAGGGGAGCACCGGGGTGGGGAGGGTCATCCGTGGCCTCGAGCTCAGGTGCGCTGCACTGATAGGGGGATTGTAGCGGGCCTCCTTGGCAATGGCCTTCCCCCGCGCTACGCTGAAGGAAGCGCTGCCCTGCGCAGTGGCACCTGAGGGGGCAAGGCAACGTGCTGCTTGCGATGGATCTCGGGGGAACCTGGTGCCGCGTGGCCTGCTTCGAGCGGCTGGGCGAGCGGCTGCGGGCGGTGCGGCGGCTCCCCACTCGCCCCGAGCGTGGCTTCTTCCCCCTCCTGGAGGAGCTAGTGGCAGCCAGCCGGGCTCTCCTCGGGGGGATGGTGCCAACTGGGGTGGGGGTAGCAGCGCCAGGCCCTCTCGACCCGAAACGCGGGGTGTTGCTCCGGCTGCCGAACTTGCCCCAGTGGCCGGAAGCGCTGCCACTGGCGGAGCTCCTCGCGGAGCGGCTGGGGGCCCCCACCCGGGTGGACAACGATGCGAACCTAGCAGCGCTCGGCGAACACCGCTTCGGCGCCGGGCGAGGTGTCGACCACCTAGTCTATCTCACCGTCAGCACCGGGATCGGTGGGGGGATAATTAGCGGCGGTCGGCTGCTCCACGGTGTCCATGGTTTTGCGGGTGAGGTCGGTCACCAGGTCATCCTGCCGGATGGCCCACCCTGTGGCTGTGGTGGGCGGGGCTGCTTGGAAGTCCTGGCCTCGGGCACGGCGATCGTGCGACGGGCGCAAGCGGCAGGTCTCCCCGCTGACCGCCTCGCGGAGGAAGGCGCAGCAGCCGTCTTTGCGGCGGCGGCGGCTGGTGACCCGCGAGCGCAGGAGGTCATCGCCGGGGCGACGCGCGCGCTTGGCCTGGGAGTGGTGAACCTGCTCCACGTGTTCGACCCGGCCCTGGTGGTGCTGGGGGGTGGGGTCACCCAGGCAGGCGAAGCCCTCTTCGGCCCGGTCCGAGCGGTCGTGGCGAGCCTGGCGATGCCGGGCTTTCGCGAAACCCCAATTCTTCCCGCCGCGCTCGGGGATGAGGCAGGGCTGTACGGTGCCGCTGTGGTCGCAGCTGAGGCCTAGCAGGGGGAATAAGCCACCATCCCGGTCGGGACGTATGAGGAGGAACGCGCCGGGCAGAGCCGCCCGGCTGCGCCGGCGCCCTGCTCCTAGGCGCTGGGCCGAGAGGCGGTCACGGGGAGGCAGCGCGCCCAGCCAGCCGGACGGTGCTCCTCGCTCCCGGCGGGCGCGATGAGGGCCCGCGCGGGGTCGCTGGGGTCGACTACGACCACGATGGGTTGGCCAACCGCAAGGCTGGCCGGCAGCGGCCCCCTCCCTACCGGCCCGCGGAAGCGACACGGCTGGCCGAGCAGCGGGTGGTTACCCAGGGCTTCGAGCTGCCAGGTCCGCCCCTGCTGCTCGAGCCGGGCCACGGTGGCCTCCGTCCGGGGACCCTCCCGTAACACGCGCAGGTAATGAGCGGCCTCCTGCTCAGCCTGGTGGAGCAGCACGACCACTGGCGTCGAGCAGCCAACGATCAGCGCGATCACTCCCAGGCTCGCACCAACTACTGGCGGCAGCGCCCCCACCCATTCCAGGAGCAAGAGGAGGAGGGCTACCAGGCCGAGCAGGCAGAACATGCCTGCCCCGACGAGGCACCCCGGCGAGCGTGCCATGGCGAGGTCCTGCGGCGCTAGCTCAGGCGGCTGGCTTGCGCGCCCGGACGATCATCGCCTGACCAACGCGGACCAGCCGCTCCACCTGCTCCAGGCCCAGCTCGACCAAGTACTGCTCCAGCTTGAGGTCAAGGTACTGGAGCATGAATGGCTCCGAATCTCGCTTGACCGCCAGTTCGCGCCGGATGAGGTCCCCCGGCGTCTCGGCGGGCGGCCAGTCGAACCAGGTCAGGGTGGCGCCGGGCTTGGCAACGCGGACCATCTCCCGGCAGATCGCCCGGCCGTGGTAGGTCGGGACCTCATGCAACACGTAGCCCTCATTGACGACATCGAAGCTGGCGTCGGCGAAGGGGCGCATATCACCGCCGTCCAGGTGGTAGAACTGCACGTTCTTCAGCCCACGACGTTCGGCCTCGCGGCGGGCATAGCGGATGGCCGAGGGCGAGAGGTCGATCCCGATCACCTCGGCCTCGGGCCAGAGTTCTGCCATGACGAACGTGATCGGCCCCACGCCACAGCCGATATCGAGCACGCGGCCGCGGCGGAAGTCGGGGTAAGCCCGCTGGAGCCAGTACCGCGTCGTCTCGGGCTTGCCAAAGTAGAAGGGAGAACGGGCATTGAACTCGGCGACGAACGGCCCGAAGGCGGAATGAAGCGGCCCAGGGTGGGGGTAAGTGTGAACCGGCTTCATGAAGTAGTAGGCTGGGTACTTGGCGGGCTCGGTGGCACCCGGAGGCATCAGGTCGCTGGCATCGAAGGGGCCATCGAGCTTCTCGTAGAGGAACTCCCAGGCCAGTCGCTTGCGCAGCTTCGCCAGACCGGGGAAGTACTTCGAGATCCACAGCCCCAGGGTCATGTTCGGGCGGTATTCGGGTGCCCCCTCGGGCGCTTGACCCACAACTTCGAACGCACTCGCCCGGGCGGCGCGGCGGTCGGCGATCGGGGGAGCAGGTTCGGTCGTCACGCATCCTCCTCGTGAGAATCTCGACCAGTAGTCGAGATCAGAACCTAGGATACCACAGCCGGTCCCCCGGTGCGGGGGAGCGCGGCGATCAGCGCGGCAGCCCCAAGCCCCGCTGGGCAATAATGTTCTTCTGGATCTCGATAGTGCCGGCAGCGTGGCGCCCGGCCAGCCGCCACCAGCTCTGGATGCCATCGCCATCCTCGACGGCATAAGGCGTATCTTGCAGCAGCTGACCGTACATCCCGTAGATGAGCGCCTTGGTCTCCGCGAGCCGGCCGGCCGCCAGCCGAGCGTGGAGGGAAAGCTCGGAGGCCTCAGCGTTCGCTACCCGACCGTGCGCCTGGATGTCAAAGACACGCAGCGCCAACGCGCGGGTGATGCGGGCATCGCGGTAGGCGGTCAGCAGCCCTGAGCGGATAGCTGGGTCGGCTGAGAGGGGCTGCCCATTCCGCTCGGTCCGCCGAGCGTAGCCGATCACCCGACGGACGTCCTCCTCGGAGCGGGTGACCATGCCGATCCCGGCGCGCTCGAAGTCGAGCGTGATCGCAGCGTGATACCACCCGCGGTTCTCCTCACCGATCAGCATGCTACGCGGGATCCGCACATCCTCCAGATGGATCAGCCCGTGGACCCCTCCGTCAATCAAGCGCAGCGGTCGGATGTCGACGCCCGGGCTTTTGAGGTCGAGCATGAACAGCGAGAGGCCACGGTGCTTGGGTGCACTGGGG
>JAILZB010000316.1 GCA_023512725.1 Chloroflexota bacterium
GTTGGGGGACTCACGGTCGAGAGCGTCTCCCGGGCGGGCGCAGCTGAGCTGCCGGTCAACAACGACAGCGCCTACGACCCGCGACGGAGCGAAGGCCCCTGGCGCGCCGAGCCACTGGGTGGAGGCGAGGTCGTCTGCGGGCTGGGGATCGCTGTGGGGCTGCCGGACGGCCCACCCCCGGAACAGGACAACCGCTACCAGACCGTTGAGGTGACGTGGGAACGCGCCCTCCCGGCGCCACCACCAGCGCCACCAGCGTCAGGCTTGCTCCTCGGCTGGGAGTTGCCGAACCGACCCCAGGTGACCGCCGAAGAGTGGCAGCGGTTCGATGCCCTCGGTGCCCAGATCGCGAAGGTCCGCCCCTACCATCTGCTGGACGCCCAGGAGGGGGCAGGCACGCTCCGGGAAGTTGCCCGGCGCCAGGTGCGGCTCGCTCTCCGCTCGGATGCCGATGGTGACCTCGAGCGCGACGAGGCAGGGTGTGTCCAGCGGCTGATCGCGGCGGCCCGCCTGGCCCAGGCAGCGGGGATACCCTTACCGATCTATCTCATCCCGGATAGCGAACCGAACCTGCACGGCCGTCCCGTGCCCGCGGGCTACTTCGAGCAGCTGGAGCAGGTACGCACTACCCTGCGAGCGGAACTCGGCCCGGCAGGGCGGCTGGTCTCTCCGCCCCTTGCGGTGGCCCAGGGGGAAGAAGCCTGGCACCAGGCTGGGCAGGCCGTCTTCCGGCGGTTCGACTGCCTCGGTGTGCACGCCTACGGCCAGGGTGATGCTGGGCTGGTGCTGCGCTTTTTCCAGTTCGACTGTGGCCTCCCGTTCTTCGTGGCGGAGCTGGGCGAGAGCAGCGATGGCATCAGTGGGATGGAGCGGGCAGCCCGGACGGCAGCTTGGGTGCGCTTGCTCGCCGCCGACCGTCGCGTCGAGGCGTGCTGCCTCTTCATCCTGGGCACTGCCGACCCGCGCTGGGAGCGGTTTGTGCTGCCCATCGCCGGGCTGCCCCCGATCCGCACGGCCGCCCGCTCCCCACGCCGTGGAGAAGACAGAGCCCAGAAGGAGCAGCCCATGATACCGGAAGAGATCCGCCACCTGATTAGCCGCCTGGCGGAGCGCTATGGCGTGGACCCAGCCATCATCGCTGCGATGTGCTGGTGGGAGAGCGGCTTCCGGCCGGATGCCATTGGCGACGAGGGCCACTCGGTGGGGTTGCTCCAACTGCACGATCAGGGCCTCGGGGCGGGAATGTCAGTCGAGGAGCGCAAAGACCCGGCGCGCAACCTCGAGGTCGGCATCCGCGCCCATCGCGCCTACCGGGATGAGTTTGGCAGCGTCGAGGCGGCGATCGCGGCCCACAATGCCGGCGGTCCCGCGCTCCGCCAGGTGGACGGCGACTGGCAGCGGCTGGCGAATGGGCGGATAGCAGCGATCTACGTCCAGCCCATCCTGGCCAAAGCCGAGGAGTACCGCGCGGCCGGGCTCTTTTCCCCCAACCCGGTGCGGGTCCAACTCGATGCCATCTGGGGCGTATCGGAGGCGTTGCTCCGCGAGGGGCGGAACGGGCAGGCCTGGCAGCTGCGGGCAGCCGTGATCGCGCTCAAGGACGCCCTCGGGCTGGGCTGAACGAGCGAAGAAAGGAGCACAGGATGGACCTCCAGGAACTGATCGGGCTGGCCGGCGTGCCGGTGATCGTGGCGCTCGTGCAACTGGTGAAACCGTGGGTGAGCGATAGCCGCTGGCATCCCTGGCTGGCCGTTGGCTGGGGGGTGGCGCTGAACCTCGCGGCGGGGGTGCTGCTGGGCAACGACCCTGCGCGCACCGTGCTGACCGGGCTTGTGGCGGGGCTGGCAGCAGCAGGCCTCTACGATAGCGGGCGGGCAGTGTTCACGCGCATGGGCAGCCGGGCTCAGTAAGCGCCGCGGCCAGAGAGCACGGCGGGGATGGTGCGCACCAGGATCTTCAGGTCCAGTGCCAGCGACCAGTTCTCGATGTAGTAGATGTCGAGGAGCACCATCTCATCGAAGGGGAGGTCACTGCGGCCGCTGACCTGCCAGAGGCCAGTCATTCCCGGCTTGACCTGGAGGCGCTTGCGGTGCCACTCGTCGTGCTGGGCGACCTCCTCGGGGATGAGCGGCCGCGGCCCGACGATGCTCATATCTCCCAGCAGGACGTTGATCAGCTGGGGGATCTCATCGAGGGAGAGGCGGCGGAGGAAGCGGCCGGTGCGGGTGCGGCGTGGGTCCTCCCGGATCTTGAAGATCGGCCCCTCGGCCTCGTTGAGCTGTTCCAGCGACCGGCGCTCGTGCTCCGCATCCTGGCGCATCGAGCGAAACTTATAGATCTCGAAGATCTGGCCCCCCTTCCCAACCCGCTTTTGACGGAAGAGCACTGGCCCCGGCGAGTCGAGCTTGATGGCAAGCGCGATCAGCAGCCAGAGCGGTGCCAGCCCCAGCAGGATGGCCAGGCTCAGCAGAATATCGAGCGTTCGCTTGATGAACTGGCTGGTCGGCGAGAGCCGCGTCTCCTGTAGCCCGATGAGGGGAACGCCACGGAGGTCATCGACACTGAGCTGGCGCAAGGAGAGCTCGTAGAGGTCGGGCACGACCTTGAAGCTCACCCCCTGCTCCTGATAGCGCAAGGCGAGCGAGTAGATCAGGCGGTGAGAGGAGGGCGGCACCGCGATCACCACCTCGTCGACCTGGCAGCGCTCGATCACCTCGCCAAGATCGTCCAGTCCGCCCAGGCAGGAGAAGCGACCGATCGCTTGCTGGTCGCCATCGGCGATAAAGCCCAGCAGCTTGTAGCCCAGCCCGACATCGGTCGTCATCAGGTGCATGACCATCAGGGCAATCGGGTTGTTACCCACCACGATGGCCCGGCGAACTCCCACTCCCCGGTAGAAGGAAGCCACGACTAGCCGCCGCTTGATCAGGCGCCAGGCGCTGAGCAGGAGGAGGGTGAG
>JAILZB010000317.1 GCA_023512725.1 Chloroflexota bacterium
GAGCACGTCGGCCTCGTAGAGGGTTCCGTCCACGGTCACGACGCCGGTCTCGGTCACCTCGCGGATCTTGTCGGTCACGAGGCGGACATTGGGGCGCTTGAGCGTCGCCGCCCAGATACCGTTGTCGAGAATCAGGCGCTTGGCGGCAGGCGGGTAGTCCGGCATCACCTTGGGCAGCAGGTCGGGCCGGTCGGCGAACTGCATCTGGAGGTAGGCCGTCAGCAGCTGGCGAAGGTTCTCGTTCTCGGGGCCGACCGAGCGGGATTTGTCGGGCCAGGTGGGGTCGACCTTCGCGGCAGCGAGCAGGCCGTCGGTGGTGTTCCAGAAGAGCCAGAACCGGTACCAGTGGGCGTAATGGGGCACGTGCGTGAAGAGCCAGCGGAGGCCGGCCGGGACCTCATCGTGGTAGTGCGGCACGGGCACATACCAGTTGGGCGTCCGCTGGAAGATGGTGACTTCGCCGGCGACCTTCGCGACCTCGGGGATGAACTGCGCGGCGCTCGCCCCGGTACCGATGACGGCGACCCGCTTGCCGGCGAGGTCGACGGAGTGGTTCCAGCGGGCAGAATGGAACTGCGGACCGCGGAACCGCTCGAGGCCGGGGATATCGGGAATCTTGGGGCGATTCAGCTGGCCGACCGCGCTGATGACGGCGTTAGCGCGGAGCTGTTCTTCGGTTCCATCAGCGCGGCGGACGTGGACGACCCATTCGGCTCGGTCATCATCCCACTGGAGGAGGGTGACCTCCGTGTTGAACTGGACGTGCTCGCGAACGCCGAACTCGCGGGCACACTCCTGGAAGTACTCGAGGAGTACGGGCTGCGTGGAGTAGTGGGTCGGCCAGTCAATCTTCTGGGCGAAGCTGTAGCTGTAAAACGCGTTCGAAACGTCGACACGCGCACCCGGATAGGTGTTCTCAAGCCAGGTGCCGCCGATGTCGTGGTTCTTCTCGAGGATGGTGAACGGTATGCCGGCCTGCTTGAGCCGAATCCCCGCGAGGATGCCGGACATCCCTGCGCCGATAATGATGACGCTGAACGGAACCGAGGGGTCCTTCCGCCAGGCGGGAGCGCGGGGGTCCTGGCCCTCGGGCGCGAGTTCTTCGAGCAGGAGCGGGACGTAGTCCTCAGAAACCGGCGAGCCGGTCATCCACGCCGTAATCCGGAGCAGCGCCTCTTCGACGGGGCCCTCGCCGGAGACCTGGCCGTCGCGGAGCCGCTTGAGGGCTTCGAAGGCGACTTCCTTCGCCTCGGCCTGCTGGGCGGGCGTCATACCGCCCTGCTGGACGCCCGGGGCAACGCCCGGAGGCCGCAGCGATTCACGGAGGATCGAGAAGTCGCCGGTAGCCTGGGCGAGTGCAGGCAGCAGCGCAGGGAGGAAGGCGTCTTCGAGAGCTGCGCGAAGCTCGTCATCGGTTGCGACGAGCGGCTCGACGGGGCGGCTGATTGGCATCGGTGCTGTCTCCTTCTCACGGCGGCCGGGGCCGCGGTGCTTCCGCGGAAAGGTTAGCGTCTCCCGAAGGATTTTGCTCGTGACCCGTGCCCGTGCCGGCACTATTCCGTGCGCTGGGCGGGATTTCGCTCCTGACCCCAGCGAAACGTTTGGTGGTGGGCCCGCCAGGATTCGAACCCGGGACCGATCGGTTATGAGCCGACTGCTCTCACCGCTGAGCTACGGGCCCTCCGCCGGGCATGATAGCAGCGGCCGCCCGGGGGAGCGGACCTGCTGGCTACCAGCGCCGGCCTTTTCCGCCTTTGCGGTCGTTCCAGCCGCGGCCGCCGCGGCCGCCGCCGCGCTCCATGGGCTCGAAATCGCCCCAGCTACCGAGCCCGCCGCCCGAGCGGGGCTCCCGGGGAGCACTACGGCCGCCGGAGGACGTGAGGCCGCGGGGCTGGGGCTGGAAGCAGTCGCTGCAGTAGACGGGCTTGCCGTTCGTCGGGCGGAAGGGAACCTGGGCCGGCTGGCCGCAGTTCGAGCAGGTCGCGTCGAACATCTCGCGCGGCGCCCGATCGCGCGACCCGTAGCCGCCCCCATAGCTCGAGCCGCCGTAGCCGCCGCCGCTCGACTGGCGGGCGGCCTTGCGGCTGGCGCGGCAGCTCGGGCAGCGACGCGGCTC
This sequence comes from Chloroflexota bacterium, assembly GCA_023512725.1. Lineage (GTDB taxonomy): Bacteria > Chloroflexota > Dehalococcoidia > SpSt-223 > SpSt-223 > JANWZD01. Next base: position 2,117 of record JAILZB010000317.1, read on the forward strand.
GGAGAACCCGCGCTGGCCGTAGAAGTCCTGCTCGCTCGAGGTGAAGGCGAAGGCCTGGCCGCAGTCGGCGCAGGTCAGCATCTTGTCGGCGTACATCAAACCAAAAACTCCTCTCAGCTCGCCGCGATCCCGACCGTTTCTCGCGACAACCGTGAGAGGAGTTCGAGGTCTGTGGCCGAGCGTCTGAAACCTGTTCCGCCGCGGCCCTGCCGCGACGTGCCCGCTAAGTGTACGCCGCCGCCGCCGCTTTGCAAGGCCATCTTCGCTGCGCACCCCTCGGGCGATGGTCGGGGCGGTCCGTGGGCTATCAGGGCCGGGCCCCTGTCACGCTCCGCCGCCTCGGGCCACCCGGACGAGCACGGCGACCGTGACCACGACGAGGACGCCGATGGCGAGCGGCGTGTCGGTGACGAGCGAGCGGAGGTCGGCCGGCAGGACGGCCGTCGCCGCCGCCGCCGCCGCGAACACTGACTCGGCGGGCACCAACCCGACCAGTTGCCGTGCGATCGTTCGCCAGCAAAAGGCGCCTCCCACGATCGGCACCAGTTCCTTGAGACGCTTCGTCACCACCGGCTCCAGCCCGTGTGCCGCGGCCAGGCGCATCAGCATCATGATCTGGTTCTTTGTCAGGATCAGGATGTCGGTCGTCGCCATCGCGGGGAACAGAGGCGCCAGCACCGGGAGCGACTGCGGCAGCGAGGAGACGATCGCCACCTCGGCGTTCACGCGGCTCACGTTGAAGATGAGCCGCTGCGAGACCTCGCTGCGAAAGCCGGGAAAGTGACGCGCCAGCGAGAGCGACCAGTCCGGGCGCCGCTCCAGCAGCCGCTCGATCG
>JAILZB010000318.1 GCA_023512725.1 Chloroflexota bacterium
ACCCTGTGGAGGCGGAGTGATGCCGCGGCCGGGACGATGTCCAGCGAGCAAGGCCGCAGTGTGCGTTACGCCGCCTGGCATCGAGCATCCTGGGCAAGTCCGACATGGGATGGGCTGGCAAGAGGATGGGCTAGCAAGAGGTAAGTGAGCGAGTGCCCGGGGGAGCGGCTGGGAGGCGGACTGCGGAAGGAGAACGGGGGCTCGGCGGAGGTCTGGGCAGGGCGCGGGTCGGACGAGCGGGGTATTGTGACCCCGGGGCTAGGGATTTCGTCTCCCCCGCAGACAGCAGACCGCGGTGGAGTTACCATAAAGGTTCTGCGTGGGGTACTTGGGAGAGCGCGCCTGCGTACCGACCGGGCAGGCCAGGGATTGCGAAGGCCGCAAGGGGCCTGGCGGTAGGCGGCCAGGCGTCGTGGACGGTGCGAAGCGGCCGCAGGGGACGACAGGCAGATCATGGACCTACACCGCTCGGCTGCGAATGCTCTGGAAGCGGTTCCTGCCGCCCAGCTTCAGGCGCTGATCGCCCAACTTGAAGCCAACATGGGCCGGGTCGTGCTCGGCAAGGCGGAGGTGGTCCGCTGGTGCCTGGTGGCCTTGCTGGCCGGCGAGCATGTGCTGCTGGAGGACGTGCCGGGCGTGGGCAAGACGCTGGTGGCCAAGGCACTGGCCCGCAGCGTGGCCGGCGATTTCGCCCGCCTCCAGTTCACACCCGACCTGTTGCCTAGCGACATCCTGGGCAGCAGCGTGTTCGACAGCCAGCAAGGGAAGTTCGTCTTCCACCGGGGACCGATCTTCGCGCACATCGTGCTGTCCGACGAGATCAACCGGGCTCCGCCGCGGACCCAGTCGGCGCTGTTGGAAGCGATGAGCGAGGGGCAGGTCTCGGTCGATGGTCAGACGCTGCCGCTGCCTCGGCCGTTTCTGGTGATCGCCACGCAAAACCCGTTCGAGTACGAGGGGACCTACGCCCTCCCCGAAAGCCAGCTCGACCGCTTTTTGCTCCGGCTGTCGATGGGCTACCCGTCGCGGGAGGACGAGCGGCGCGTCCTGGCCAGCCACCGTCAGGGCGAGCCGGTGCACGACCTGGAGCCCGTGCTGGATTGCGAGCAGGTGCTCTTGCTGCAAGAAGCGGTGCGGAGCGTGGCGGTCGAAGCCTCCGTGGCCGACTACCTGCTGGAGATCGTTGAGCGGACCCGCAGTTGCGAGGAGCTGCGGGTGGGGGTCAGCACCCGCGGAGCGCTGAGCTTGTATCGGGCCGCTCAGGCGCTGGCGCTGATCGAGGGACGGTCGTTTGCCGTGCCGGACGATGTCAAGCGGCTGGCGCCTCTGGTCCTGGCGCACCGGGTGATCCTCAGGGGATTCTACCGGACGGGGCAGAGGGATGCGGCGGACGGCGTGATCCGCCGGCTGGTCGACCAGACGCCGGTGCCGACGTAGGATGCGCATCGGTAGTAGCACCGCCGCTGCCGGCGCCTCGTGCGCAATCGCGGCGGGAAGGGTGGGTTTTCGGGCCGCCTGGGACGCATGCCTGTTCGCCGCCGAGCCTGGCTGACGCGCGAAGGCTGGTATTACCTGGCCGTGGTCGCCTTCGTCGTGGGTGGGGCCGTGCTCCGCAGCATCAACCTCCTGGTGGTGCTGGCCGGGCTGCTCATCGCTCCCTTGATCTTCAACTGGCGACTGGTGCTGGCGAGCCTCTTGGGGCTGCGGGCCGAGCGGCGGCTGCCTGCCGAAGCGGTGGCCGGCCAGCCGCTGACGGTCGAACTGCGGGTGGAAAACAGCCGCGGCTGGCTCAGCAGTTGGCTGTTGGTGGTCGAGGACCGGATCGAACGCGTCCCCCAGGCCGCGGTGGGGATAAGCACGGAGGGGGCAGGGGCTGGTCCGGCCGAGCCAGGCCGCACCGGGGATGTGCTGCCTGGCAGGGGGGCCCTGGCGTCGTGGGCGGCGTGGCAATTCGCCCGGGCGATGGCGAAGGTGGCTGGCGGGCTGAGACGGCTGGCAGGCCCGGCCGCAGAAGACCGCCTGCGTGTCCGCACGCTGGTCCGTCATGTCCCCGCGCAGGGGTCCGCCAGCGCGGTCTATCGCGTGTGGCTGCCGCGTCGCGGGCGCTATCGCTTGGGACCGCTCTGCCTCTCGACCGGTTTCCCCCTGGGGCTGGTCCGCGGGCAGATGGTGCTGCCGCAGACGGACGAACTTCTTGTGCTGCCTCAGAGGGGACGGATGCAGCCGGGCTGGGCACGGCTGATCGCGGCGGAGCCTGCCGGTCAGCAGTGGCGTCAGCCGCAGCGCGGGATCAGCGAGGGGGACTACTACGGACTGAGGCTATGGCAGAGCGGCGATGCCCTCCGCTGGATCCACTGGCGGACGACGGCGAAGCTGGCGCGGCCCATCGTGCGGCAGTACGAGCGGCATGCGAACGTGGAGGCGGTGCTCGTGCTCGATCGCTACTTGCCGCCGCAGCCCCAGCTCGAGGATCAGGCACGGCTGGAACTGGCGATCAGCTTCACGGCGACCGCACTGGCCGACCTGGCAGCGCGCGGGCAGACGCGGCTGTGCCTGGTCGTCGCCGGGACGCCACCCGAGGTGCTGCGCGTCGCGTCTTCCGCGGTGGGATGCTACGAGCTGCTGGCGCAGCTTGCGGTGCTGAGCGGCGCCGATGCGCCGCTTGAGCCTGCCTTGGCACTGGCGGCCGAAGTGCGGCCGCCGCGTGGCCGGCTGCTGGTCGTCAGCCCCCGCTGCGCCGCAGATCCTCTCCTCGCAAGCCAGATGGCAAAGCTGCCTCTGGATCCGACCGACGTCGTCTGGATCGACACCGGCAGCCCTGCGCTTGACGAACTATTCCTTCTCGACGGCGCGGCCGCGTGAGCCATGCCCGCGGGGTGTCGTCGACAGGCCGTTGTGCGGAGGGTTGGCGCGGCCTGGTGGGTGTGCATGGCCTGGTGGTGCGG
>JAILZB010000319.1 GCA_023512725.1 Chloroflexota bacterium
CCACGCGAACCGTGTGAAAGGTCGGCACAGAACGGTCTCCTCGTGCTTACTGCTGAGCAATCCAGCGTGCTAGCAGGTCAACGGAAGCATGCGGGACCCCAGGAAACTGGTCGTTGGTGATGGCCGTGCTCGCGCGCAGCAGCTCGACGAACCGCTCGCCGCTGATGGGGAACTGCTCGAGGGTCCCCAACAGCCGCTCCAGATAGGCGATCCGCCAGGCACAGGCAGCGGCCAGAGGCTCGCCTGCCGCGGCCAGCTCGGCCTGACGGGCAAGTTCCTCCGCCAGCAGTTCCTCAACCAGCGAGGCCGGGTCCAGCCTGCCCTCCTGCTCGCTCGTTAGCGTGGGATGCCGAAGCTGGCCGGTGGGCAAAGGCCCAGCCCAGCGCCCCCCAGCCAGCGAGAAAGCTCAGCCCACCCAGCGGGGCGAGGGCGCCCAGCCACCGCAGGCCAGTGAGGGCAAGCAGATAGAGACTGCTACAGAAGAGCACCATCCCCAGGAGGAACCCCCAGCCCGCCCAGGCGAGCGCTCGGCTCGGCCGACGCTCAGCCAGCCAGGCGACCGTCAGGAGCCCGAGGGCATGGTAGAACTGGTAGCGCGCAGCCGTCTCGAAGACCTCGACCCGCTCGGGAGGAAGGATCCCCCGGAGGGCGTGGGTCCCGAATGCCCCAGCAGCCACGGCGAGCCCGGCAAGCACTGCGCCCAGTATTCCGGCCCATCGCCCCGACATCTGCCTCCTTTGCCGGGGCAAGTATAGCGGTGGCGGGCCGAAAAGCCTCGAGTGGCCTACCCAGCTTTCTATAATTGCACTCGCAATGGTGGCGCCGCAACGTCCCTTGCAGGTCCGGGTGGCCGTGCCGGGCGCTCCAGCGCGCTTGCTCCCCCTTGACCAGCCACCCTACCGCGTGGGGCGGACGCCAGATAACGCCATCGTCCTTCCCCACCCGGTGGTCTCCAGCCGTCACGGGGAGTTTGTCGCCCTGGAGGGGGGGCTGGCGTTCGTCGACCTCGGCAGCCGGAACGGGACCCGGTTGAACGGGAAGCTGCTGGAACGCGGCGTGCCGGTGCTCCTCGCGCCTGGTGACCAGCTCCAGATCGGGCCAGTCACGCTCTCTCTCGAAGCCGTGACGACATCCCAGCTGGTGCTGGAGGTGCAGGTTCCCGGCGCTCCTCCCCGTCAGGTGGAGGTGCTCATGCTGCCCTTTCGGCTTGGGCGCCTGCCCGAGAACGACCTCGTGCTGGACGACCCCCGGGTGTCCGGCCACCATGGGGAGCTCCGGGCAGGGGCTGAGGGGGTGGTCTACGTCGATCTGGGCAGCCGCAATGGCACCCGGCTGAACGGGCGGACGCTTCCCCCGCAGACCGAGACTCCGCTTGCCGATGGGGATAGCCTCGTGCTCGGGGCCAGCGAAGTGGTGGCTCGGCTGCCCAGTGCCCCAGCGGCTGCTCCACCGCTCGCACCAACCGTCCCCGGGGGGCTGCCTCAGCTACGCGCGGCTCCCTCCCGCCCGGCGCTGCGAGGTGCAGTGGTGGGGGCGGTCGCGGCAGTGGTACTGCTCTGCCTCTGCGCCGGTGTGCTGGGCGTGGCGGCTGTGGTGTTCGTGAATCTGGAGCCGTTCGGTCCGCAGGGTGGGCCGGCCAGCGGTCGGACCCGCATCGGCCGGGATGGCATGGTCGAGGTGCCGATCCCAGCGGGGAAGTTCCTCATGGGGGCGGACGACGGTGACCCTGACGAAGCGCCACAGCGAGTGATGGAGCTGCCGGCGTTCTTCATCGACCGGAACAAAGTCACGGTGGAGATGTTCAGCCGCTGGGCCGCCCGCAGCCGCGTCGAGGGTGACTGGTCGCGCGATGCGGACCCCCGCTCCCCCGTCGTCGGGGTGACCTATGCTGACGCGGTCAACTATTGCCAGGCCCACGGGCGGCGGCTTCCCACCGAAGCGGAGTGGGAAAAGGCTGCGCGGGGAGAGGATGGGCGGGTCTACCCCTGGGGGAACAATTGGGACCCTAGCCGCGTTGATTTTGGCAGCTTCAAGTTCTCCGCCTATCCGATCGCGACCTATAACCGGGTGTGGGGTCCGGTGGGGGCGAACCGCGAGGGGGCAAGCGTCTACGGGGTGCTCGATGTCGCCGGTGGCCCCCGCGAATGGGTCGCCGACTGGTACGGTCCCTACCCTGGGGTGAAGCCACTGGGCTTCGAAGTGCCGCAGGAGGCGTTCCGCGTGACCCGGGGCGGCTTTCGTGTCAATAACTACAGTCGCGACGTGCGGACAACCGCTCGGGGCTGGCAGCTTCCCCAGGTGGGCAGTGCCGACCTGGGCTTCCGGTGTGCCGAATGAACGATCACCTCACCCCTGGGCGGCGGACGTTCTCGCTTGGGTGGCTGGGAAGCCAGCGCTGGTTCCTCCCCCTGCTCCTGGTCGCTGCCCTGCTCGCCCTGGCGACGATTGCGCTCTCCACGCGAACGCTCCTGAACGCGCGCGCCGCCGTGCTCCCGACTTCCACGCCGGTGCTCCGCTCGTTTGCGTGGGCAGTGCCCGCACCGAGTGCCGTGCCGATCGACCCGCGCCTGCTCGACCCGCAGCATGGGAGGAAGCTTTCAGCGCTCTACGTTGTGCTCTACCGGGCCTACCATGAGGGTGGCCCCGCAGCAGCGGAGGCACTTGCCCGCCAGCTCGGGATGCTTGATGACCAGGGGGTCGAGGCGGTGCTCATCCTCGACCGTCCCTACAGTGAGGCGTTCGGCCAGCGGCTGCGCGCGCTCGGGGTGACGGTCGAAAGCTGGTACGAGAACCGGGTCACCATCCAGGTGCCGATGGACCGCTTGCTCCAGCTGGCCGGCCAAGACGAAGAGACGTTGCTGCGGCTGCTCCTCAGCTTGCCCGAGGTCGTCGATGTGGACGCACCGCAGCGCCCCGAGCGCGATGAGGTCCTGCCC
>JAILZB010000320.1 GCA_023512725.1 Chloroflexota bacterium
GGGGTACCTCTGGGTTGATCTGGACCCGCTCCCGGGGCGGCCGCGCTGGATGGTGCGTAACGTCTGGGTCCAGGGGCGGGCAGAGCTGATTGAGGATGAGGCGGAGATTGCCGCCTTCTTCGCCCGCCGCCAGCGCGCCCACGGCCACGGTGATGCTCACCCCGAAGACCGCGACTACCGCCGCATTCTCATCCGAGTGACCCCCGAGTACTTACGAGCAGAAGGGTTCGGACCTGACTCCCGCCCGGTCATCCTGCGCGACTTCTCCCGGTAACCTGCAGACAGGAGGTGAGCACTCGTCTGCTCGGAGGAGGGCACGGCAAGCGAGCGGGCTCGTGCCAGCGCGTTGCTGCTGCGGCTAAGCAAGCGGCAAGCTGAGCAGGGCTAGGGTACAATTGGGGCGTAATGGAACGTGCCGAAGGGGACCTTGGGCTGGCGGCATTCCGGCCGAACGTTCAGCCCCTGGCCGAGCAGATCTACTTCTGGCTGAAAGAGCGGATCATCCTTGGTGAGCTCAAGCCGGGCGAGCGCCTGAGCGTCGAGCAGCTCGCCGCGGAGATCGGGGTCAGTCGTACCCCGGTGCGCGACGCCATCAACCGGCTGGCGCTGGAAGGGATCCTCGTCGTCCATCCTCGCCGCGGGACGCTGGTCGGTGCGCTCTCCGTGCACGATATCCGTGACGTCTACCAGATCCGGAGCTTCCTCGAGCCAGCGGTGGCTGAGTACGCAGCGGAACACGCCACCGAGAGCCTGATGACCGACTTGAACGCCCTCCAGGCGGAATGGGAACAGCTCGACCCGGCGGCGATCTACCGCGACCTCGCCACCACCAATCGCTACGTCGAGATCAATGCGGAGTTCCACCGGCGGCTGGCCGCCCAGACGGGCAACGCTCGTCTCCAGCGGATTGTCCAGGCGCTCTACATCCAGCCGCGGATTGCGACGGTCATCTTCGGTTCGGATTATCAGGGGCCGCTCCGGCGGATGGCTGAGCACCGGCAGATCATCGCTGCGATCCGCGAGCGGAACGGTCCGGCGGCGGCCCAGGGGATGCGGGTGCACCTGCAGGCTGCCGCGAGTGACCTGATCGGCTTTCTTACCACCCTCGAAGAGCAGGGCGAGGGCCGCAGCCGTTCTCCTCTCGCAGCCACGTTGCCCCGTTCAACGTCCTGAGCCAGGTAAGCGTTCCCACCGTCTCGCGCGGCCGGGACAAGACCGAGCGGCTGCCGGTTCGCCGGGTGGGGGCGGGGAGGTGGGGCAAGGTCCGGTCACGAGCGCACCTCCTGGGAGGACTACCAGCCAAACGATGGGAAGGCTCTACCACCTGCAGGGGGAGTAACGCCGAGCAGGGTCGCTCGTCACCCGTTCACCATCAGCACTGTCCCCCGGTGGACAGCAGCGGGCAGTGGGAGCCAGCAATCCCGCTTGTCCGGATATGCGACGATCCTCGCGTGCGGTCTGATGCATCCGGCGCGGTGCTCTGGTTCCGACGCGACCTGCGGCTCCACGACCTCCCCGCGCTTGCGGCGGCTCTCGCCCACGAGCGGGTCGCTCCCCTGTTCGTCTTCGATGAAGCGCTCCTTGCCGGGCGCTGGCGCTCGCCGAACCGGGTTGCCTTCCTGCTTGGCTCGCTCGCAGTCCTGGCGGAAGAGCTGGCGCGACGGGGCAGCCGTCTGCACCTCCGCTGGGGCCGCCCCGTCGCGGTCGTGCCGGCCTTCGCGCACGAGGCGGGCGCCAGCGTGGTCTATTGCTCGCGCGAGTACAGCCCCTACGGGCGTCGCCGTGACCGCGCTGTGGCCACTGCGCTCGCAGCGGAGGGGCGCACCCTCACTCGCCTGCCCGGGGTACTGGTGCACGAGCCGGAGGCAGTCCGGAAGGCGGACGGCTCCCCCTACACCGTCTACACCCCCTTCCGCAAGAGCTGGGAGCAAGTGCCGCGTCGCCAGCCGCTTCCTGCGCCGGAACGCCTCCCGCCACCGCCACCGCTCGCTGCCGGGACGCTACCGAGCCTGGCAGAACTCGGCCTCGGCACGCCATCCCCCCAATCGCCGGCCCCAGGCGAGGTGGCCGCCCGCCAGCGCCTTCAGCGCTTCCTGGACGAAGGTCTGGCCCACTATGCCGAGCGGCGGGACCTCCTGGCGATCGCGGGGACGTCGCGGCTCTCGCAGGACCTCCGCTGGGGGTTGCTCTCACCGCTCGAGGTGGTCAGCCGGGCCCAGGCGAGCCCACAGTTCGTTGCGGAACTCGTCTGGCGGGAGTTCTACTACTCGATCCTCTTTCACTTTCCTGAGGTGGTGCACCAGGAGTTCCAGGCCCGCTACCGCGGGCTGCCCTGGCGTGAAGCCCCCGCCGAACTTGCGGCCTGGCGCGAGGGCCGCACTGGCTATCCGCTGGTAGACGCGGGGATGCGCCAGCTCGCTGCCACCGGGTACCTCCACAACCGGGCCCGGATGGTGGTGGCCTCCTTCCTCACCAACAGCAGCACCGTGGCCTTCGTGGTGGGCACCCTGATTTGCGCCGTGCCGGTTTACATCGGCTATCTCCCGGTTCCCAACTGGCTGGTAAGTCTGATTGGCCACGACCGCCTGTTCGAGCAGCTTAGCATCGCCGGTCAGTTCCAGCCCTTTGGCATCGGCGTGATCCCCGTGGTGGGCGTGCTGTACTTCATTTCGTTTGCGGGGTTGATGCTGTACATCAACCTGGTGCTGATTGGCGAACGGCACTGGGCCGGCGGCAGCCGCGGGGTGAATATGGGCTGGCAGTACACCGTGCGCGCGGTTTCGCTGGCGATTACCCTCATCAGTGCCAACTCGCTGCTGGCGAACGTGAATCGTCGAATCGACATGACCAGCGAGCGGCTGTACACCCTCACGCCCACCACCAAGCGGCTGTTGAGTGAACTGCGTGCCGAGCGAC
>JAILZB010000321.1 GCA_023512725.1 Chloroflexota bacterium
GGCCAGGGGCATCAGAGCGAGGTGCGGTTGCTCAAGGGGTCAACCGTCCTGGTCGTGGCCGCTTATGATCGCCCGCACCCGCTCAGGCATGTCGTTCGCCTGGTTCACGAGCGCTTCCCGCCATCGCTGGGCGACCGTCAACACAGCCTGCAGCCCGAGGGCGGAGAATGGTCCGCTCCGTCGCTCTAGCACGAAGACGATGAGGCGGTGATCGAAGACGCTTCCGCCCGCGCTGGCTTCTTCCTTCGCGTGCTTAGGCCGGGCGTAGCCGTGGTAGAGGGAGACCTGGGGCCGAAGCTGCTGCGGTGCTCCACCGAACTCCTTTTCGAGCCGCTTAAGTTGCTCCTTCGCTTTTCGCTTAGCTTTCCGGTCGCTGTCGTCCTCGGCAAGCGCCAGGAGCGACGCGTAGGCGTCAACGGCCTCGGCGTTGTACCGGCGCTCGAGCTCCTCTAGCGTCCCCGGCCCCGCGACCCGCAGCTGCAGCTCAGCCTGCTCATCGTCGGGGACCCAGGTCGGCTCCCCCACCTCATCGGAGCGCGCCACCCACATCTGGACGAGCGAGCTCGAGTGCCCGATCCGGCTGACCTTGGCGCACAGCGACTCCAGTGCGCAGGCCACTGGCTCTTCCGCGACGACGTCCCGCCACATCACGTACGCGGTCTCGTCCTCCAGCCACGCCCGGGCAAACCTCCTCGGTTGGCGGTCCCGCGCAAGTTGGGGGGCCGACTGGATGATGGCCTTCGGGGGCTTGGTCATCTCTCCGGGCTTGTCGTTGACCGGGACGTAGTGGGTCACGGGGAGGCGGGGCCATCCGGCCGGAACCCGCAAGGCTGGAGGTGGGAGGGACTGAAGCCACTCCAGTGCCTTCCGCTCCCCGGCGTCCCCGCCCGTCTGGAAATGGGCGGCGGCCAGGGCCATGAAGACCCGAGCTGGGTGCGGCGGCCACTCCGGACGCTCCCGGGCGTCGGGCTCCGAGGCCACAACGAACCCATTCAGGTAGCGGATCCCCAGGGCCAGCACCCTCAGCCCACCTCGACCGGCTTCCTCGCGTTCTCGAGCTGGCTGAGCCGCACCAGCTTGACCAGCTCCTGCGTCGGCTCGAGGACGAGGGGCTCCGCTCGCCAGGGCAGCCCCTTCTGCTTGGCCGCCTCCACCGCGTCTTTCAGCAGGCGGATGGCGGAATCGCTGGTGAGCGAGAACCTCCTTGGATCCTCCCCGGGTCGGTCGAGCAGCTCCCAGACCATCAGCGCGTCCGGCCAGAGCAGGCACCGCGACCGCAGGTCCATGCCTGTCTCGAAAGCCAGGGTGGCCGCCGCCAAGCCCAAGGCGGCCAGGACCGTCCGGGCGGCCACGTCTACCTCAGAATCCGCCTTCCCTTCTACAGGGAAACCGAGCCGCCGCAAACAGATGAGGGAGAGCGTCGTGGTCTGCTCCGCGTACTCGATGGTGAGCCCCGAGTTCGGGGACTCGAAGGGCACGCTCGAGTGGTTGATCTTGGAGGGTGGGATGGCGCCCTTCTCCTCCGGATCGGCCACCCGCAGCAGCGCACCGTCCGCATCCCGGAAGACCGGCACGTCCTTGCTGACCTCGAGCGGGTCGCGGCGAACCCCGCGGTTCCGGTACCCCTCCTCCCACTCGGCGCCGATACCTACGATCTCCGAGACAATGGCCCGCTCGAACTTCGGACCGAGGCCTCCTTTGGGCCCGGTGGAGTCCCACATCCCGAAAACCAGCGCCGTCGGGCTGAGTTGGAAGAGCGGGGTCGCATTGGCCAGGCTCACCGTGTTGAGCGCCTTCCCTATCTCCGATCTGCGGAACCTCGTGCCATGCAACTGGCTGTCGCGCAGAATCGCGTCGGCGAGGCGGTGCGGAAGCTGGAGGGTGGTGACCTTCCCGACCCTCTCGATCAGCCTCCCCGCAGCCTCGTCGGCTTCGATGTCGCCCGTGGGGTCGTGGGCGGAGAAGTCGACGGTAACCAGCGGCAGTGAGATCCGCCGCTCGTCCACCGCTTCCTGCAGCGCGAGCTCCATCCGGTTGGCCTGACTCTGGACACTGTCCAGCAGCACGCAGGTCACCGGCTCGTCCCGCCCCGGGATCCTGCGTTTCTCAATGGCGTAAACGGCCCCGGCGAACGTTGGTGGGAACACCTTGTCCCCGGGTCCGCCGGCGGGCTGGAGCCGGCGTCGGCACCGGAACGCGGCCGCTCGACCCTCCACGGCCGCCTTCAGAGCCTGCAGGGTGAGATGATCCATTGAAATCTCCCTTTGTTCTGCACCTGACTCATTTAGACGCCCGAGTGGGCGACCTCAAGCGTGAGATCTTACATCGAAAAATCTCCCTTCGGGGGATCTCGCCACCGCCGGACTGACTCGGTTCGCCGGCCGGATCCGTTCCCGCGTCCCGCTCGTGCGACCGCCTTAGAAGGGTAACGAGGCACCAACTAGATGAAAGCACTGTGAGCTCGGAGGTGCAACCTCGGGAACGGTTCCGGCTTCCTACCGTCTCATTTCTGCTTCACTTTTTTCTTCGTGTTGTGGCCGCGCCAATGGTCACCTGTTCCGAACGAGTGGATGTGCTGGGATAGGAACCACGTGCGTGGTGGTAAAGCTGCTAGCGCGGAGCGGCCGGACCATGCGGTCGCTGCGAGCTGCCCTGCTAGAGCCTTCCGTTGTTAGCAGCGCTTTGCTCGGAGGGCCTTGGGAGCCTTAAGCCGGCGAGAGCCTTGGGTGGAGGGTTCCGGCTGCGGGGCGCAGCACGGGGTGCTTGTGGCATCAGCCGTGATCCAGACAAGCGGAAGTCCAGGGCAGACGAGGGCCATCGTTACTCGAGATCAATCATTCCACCAGCAGCGTGACGCACCACGCAAATGTTGCGAGGGGCCGATGCAAGGCGCTCAGCGGGTGGGGCGTAGGACC
>JAILZB010000322.1 GCA_023512725.1 Chloroflexota bacterium
CGTTTACCCTGAGCTGCACGCGTCGGCGCGCCCGATCCTCCCGGACCCGGGCTGGCGGGCCCGGTGAGCGGGAAGCGGCCGGGGAACGATGCCGCGGAGTGGGTGACCTTTGCCCGCCCCGTGCTGATCTTCAACGGCGGGAGCAGGTGAGCGCACGATGGACCCACTGGTCGTGGCCCAGCTGATCGTCAGCGGCGTCCTCCTCGGGGGGGTGTACGCGCTCTTTGCTGCCGGGCTGAACCTGATCTTCGGCGTGATGCGGGTGATCAACATCGCCCACGGCGAACTGATGATGCTCGGCGCCTACACCACCTTCTGGCTGTTCACGCTCTGGGGGGTCAACCCGATCCTCTCCCTCCTGATCAGTGTTCCCCTCCTCTTTCTCCTGGGCGCGGTGCTGGAGCGCATCTTCATCGAGCGGATTGTTGGCCAGCCGCTGTTGATCTCGCTCTTGCTCACCTTCGGCTTTTCCCTCTTCTTTTCCGGCTCAGCCCTCACGCTCTGGTCGAACGACTTCCGCTCGGTACCGTACTTCTCGGGCTCGCTGGTGCTGGGCCCGCTGGCATTGCCGATCTCGCGGACGGTGGCCTTTGCCCTCGCGGTGGTGATCACGCTCGCCGTCTGGTTCTTCCTCCAGCGGACGCGGCTGGGCAAGGCGGTGCGTGCCACTGCCCAGAGCGCGGAAGTGGCGCTGGTGTGCGGGATCGACGTCCGGCGGATCCGGCTGCTGACCTTTGCGCTGGGGAGTAGTCTGGCGGGAGCCGCGGGAACGCTCGTGAGCGTGATGTTCTCCTTCTCCCCGGCGATCGGCGCGACCTTCCTGGCGAAGGGATTTGCCATCATCGTGCTGGGTGGCCTCGGGTCGTTTTTGGGGGCGCTCGCGGGTGGGGTGCTGCTCGGGATGACCGAGGTCTTCGGGAGTTACTTCACCACGGCTTCGCTAGCCGAGGCGATCCCCTACCTGGTGCTGCTGTTGATGCTGCTTGTCCGGCCGACCGGCTTCTTCGGGACGGCAGAATGACGACGGTTGCTCCCGAGCGGGAACCAGGCGCCCAGCCACTGGTCGCGTCGGGCCGGCTGGAGCGCGGGATCCCCTTCTGGGTGCCGATCTTCGCCCTGCTCGCCGTTGTGATGGCCATTCTTCCGCTGGTGGGGACAGGCTATGCCGTCCGCTTCGGCTTTACCCTTTTGATGTCGCTCGCCTTGGCAGCAAGCTGGAACCTGCTCTCGGGCTACACCGGCTATGTCTCCTTCGCCCACGCGGGCTTCTTCGGGATCGGTGCCTACACGGCCGCCTTGCTGATCGCGCGGCTGCGCTGGGACTGGTCGATCGCAGCGGTGATGGGCGGGCTGCTGGCCTTCGGGCTGGCGCTCGTGATCGGGGTGCCCGCGCTCCGGCTCCGCGGACCGTACTTCGCGATCGCGATGCTCGGCTTCGCTGAGACGGCCCGGGTGATCGTGACGGTCTGGGAACCACTCACCCGGGGTGGCGCCGGGATCTTCCTCCCCCCGACGCTGGACCTGGCGCCGAACTACTGGGCGATGGAAGCGCTGGCCGTGGGGACGGTGGCGCTGACGGCCCTGGTCGCGAACTCGCGCCACGGCCTGCGCCTGATCGCGATCCGGGAAGACGAAGTGGCAGCCGAGGTCGGCGGCATCAATACTACCTTTTACAAGACGGCCACCTTTGCCATCAGCGCGGCGATCGCTGGGGTAGCGGGCGGGCTGTATGCCTTCAACACGTCCTTCGTCGAGCCGACCTCCGTCTTTAGCGTGCGCTTCACGGTCTACGCGATCGCGATGACCCTCTTCGGCGGGCGCGGTACCATCCTCGGGCCGATTATCGGTACGGTCATCCTCTCCTTCATCTCCGAGCGGCTCTGGGTAGACTTCCCCTTCCTCCACACGGCGATCTTCGGATTACTGATCGTGGTGGTTCTGCTCTTCATGCCCGGCGGGCTGGTCGCCATGCTGCAGCAACTGGGCTGGCTACCGCGGAGCCGGCGGTACTAGGATGGCCCGGAAGGTCCCCCGGCTTCCAGTCGACCGCTGCCGGAGGGCAAGCTGATGGCTGCGCTGCTCCAGCTGGAGGGGGTCTCGAAGCGGTTTGGTGGGGTGCAGGCAGTCAATCAGGTCAGCCTGGAGGTGCAGCCAGGTCGGGTGACCGGGGTGATTGGTCCCAATGGGTCGGGGAAGACTAGCCTGTTCAACCTGATCAGTGGCGTCGTGCGCGCGGATAGCGGGCGCATCGTGTTCGCCGGGCGCGAGATCACCCACCTCCCACCGTACCGCATCAACGCGCTGGGCATCGGGCGGATGTTCCAGCTCACCCGGCTGTTCGGCCAAATGACGGCCCTGGAGAACCTGCTGGCAGTGCGCGGGAGTGGGGACGCGCGCCGAGCGATGGAGTTGCTTGCCTTCGTCGGGCTGGACGGATTGGCCCACGAGTACGCGGCCAATCTCTCCTACGGGCAGCAGAAGCTGGTCGAGTTTGTGCGGGTGATGATGGCCGACCCCCAGCTGGTGCTGCTCGATGAGCCGTTCGCGGGCGTGAACCCGAAGATGGAGGAACGGCTGATCGCCTACATCCGTGAACTGCTCCAGCAGGGGAAGACGTTCCTGCTCACCGATCACGAGATGCCGATTATCATGAGCCTCTGTCACGAGCTCTTCGTGATGGACTCCGGTGAACTGATCGCGCACGGCTCCCCGGCTGCCATTCGGGAGAATCCACGGGTGATCGAGGCGTACTTTGGTCGCTGAGCCTTCCCCCCTGCTCGCGGTGACTGGCATCAAAGCCAGTTACGACAAGATCGAGATCCTGCACGGAGTCTCGCTGACCGTCTCGCCGGGTGAACTGGTGGTGATCATCGGGCCGAACGGGGCAGGAAAGAGCACC
>JAILZB010000323.1 GCA_023512725.1 Chloroflexota bacterium
TGTCGGCGGGCTGCCTCGGGTCTTACGAGGAGGCCCGAGGGGTCGGTTGCCGCAATTGCGACGTTCTGGCCGGCCCGTAGCCCGCGATACCGACCGGTGGCTTCGTCGAGACTGTCGGCATATGCGAAGGTTTCGCGCTCCCAGGTCAGGAGTCCCACCCCATCGCGGATCGCCCCCGCGAGCACCGCCGGGTTCTTGAGGCGCGGCAGGTAGAGGTAGCGCGCGAAGTCCTTGACGAGCCGGCGGATCTCGACGTGGTCGCCGCGCCAGAGCGGCACCCCGTCCAGTTCCATCCGAAGGCGCGTGCCAGCGAAGGTGGTAACAAGCAACTCCTCGTTCCGGAGTTTCTTGCTGGCCCGCACCGCCAGTGGGTCGTTGCCCTGCAAACGGATGGCTTGCCAGGTCATGTCGGCCTTAGGATCCGGCTTTCCACTCTGGGGATCCACCTGGGTGGGCACGAGCAACCACTGGTAGGTCTCGGGGAGGCGCGCCTCGACCGTCTTGTCGGCGGCCGCTCTTCGCTCTTCGGCCTGCCGCACCTGCTGCGGGTCGAGATTGAGCGCTTCCTTGTCGGCCAGGATGGACTCCCAGGCGAGGTACCGCCGCACTGCATCCTCGAGGTCTTGGAGCCGCGTCCGGTCCGCCGCCAGGAAGACCAGCGTGTTCCGATAGAGGCGTGGAGCGTTGCCGCGCGAGGCGAGGATCTCCTTCGCAGTCGCCAAACCTGGGCTTGCGTGGTCATCCTTGGCATGGGGCGCCGGACTCCCCAGCACGACCAGGCGCGCATCCAGATCGTCGGGGACCTCGGCGCTGGACTGGGGGAAGGGGTGCACCCGGCTGAACTCCCCCGTCTGGCGCACCTCCTGGCGCACCCGCCGCTCGATCTCCTTGGCCACCTTCTCCGGCTCGCGCTTGAGTTGCTCGGCGCGGTCCTCGGCGAGTTTGGTGACCGTGGGCTGGGTGGAGTACCAGTAGCGGGTGCCGTCCTGGTAGAGGTACGTGGCGGTGCTGGCCAGGCGCCGCAGGGCATCCCCGAACACGGCCGGAGGCTCGCCGGGCATCACGCAGCCCAGCTTGATCCGTCGGTCCTCGAGCCCGCGGTGGGCCGCCGTGGCCGTGGGGGCGGAGCCCAGGTAAATAGTTCGCGCCACTCGGCGGCTGGCCGAGAACCTGCCCAGGTTCGGTACCTCGCCGTCGAGGCGCGCAGGGAGTGACGTCGGGCCATCCACGTCCTTCTCGATCACCGGCACCCAGTTCTCCGAGAGGTAGCGGGTGAGTTCGAATTGCACCCGCGGGTCGTCGATGGGGATGGCCGCGGGCAGGATGAGCGGGTTCCGGTCGCCCTTCTCCCAGAGGCTGTGGATCACCGCCGCCATCAGCCGTAGCACCCCGCGCGTGCGTTGGAACTTGAGGAGCGTGGACCAGCCGGTGTAGAGGCGGTCGAAGACCTCGGGGTGAATCGGATATGCAGCCTTCAGGCGCGCCTCGTAGTCGGCTTCGCGGCATTCGGCTGGGAACTCCTCCCTCTGGGTGCGGTAGAGATCGGCGAAGGCCCGCGCCACCACATCGCGGGCCTTGAACTGCTCGGGGTCGGTAAAGGGCTCGAAGAGCCGGCGGCGGACGATCTCGAAACCCTCTTCCGCCGAGGCAGGCCGCCAGGACGACTCCACCCGGCCGATGACGTTGCGCAGCCGGTCGAGGGCCTCGCGACCCCTCAAGCCCCCTACCTCGACATCTTCCGCTTGGGCGTGCGGCGACCCCGGCCCCTCCGAGGCGGGCAGGCTAATGACCACCAGGCAGTTCCGCGCGGCCCGCGCCGACTCGGTCAGGGCTTGGGCGAACGTGAACTGGGTTTCGAAGGTTCCCCCGGGGAGGTCGGCCGCATCGTGGAGCTGGCGGGCGTAAGCCACCCACTCGTCGATCAGAACCAGGCAGGGCCCGTAGTCGTTGAACAATTCCCGCAGCCGGTCGCCGGGGCTCGTGGCGCGCTCGTCGTCCGCGGCGATGCGGGCGTAGGCCCGTTTGGCTTCCTTCGCACCACCGGCGGCATGCCCCAACTGCCAGGCCAGTTCTCCCCACAGCGTGCGGATGACGGTGCCGTCCGGTTTGGTGACGGGGTTGCCGGGCGATAGCCGATTGCCTACCAGGACAACGCGGCGCGCCTGCGGCAGGGTCGTGATGCCGGCCTCCTTCAGGACGGGCTCGACGCCGGGCAACTCCGCCGGCCTCCGACCCGAGAACAGATGATAGAGGGCGAGGAGCGAGTGGGTCTTGCCCCCGCCGAAGTTGGTCTGGAGCTGTACCACCGGATCTCCACCGGTCCCCGACAGGCGCTCGACCGCCCCTACCAGCAGGCGCTTCAGGCTCTCGGTGAGGTAGGTCCGCCGGAAGAATTCCACCGGGTGCCTGTACTCGTCGCTCCCCTCGCCCAGGTAGACCTGCCAGAGATCGGCGGCGAACTCGGCCTGCTGGTATCGGCCGCTGGCGACGTCCGGGTGGGGGCTCACCACCTCGCGCCAGGGCTTGAGGGCGGCGCTCGCCGCGGCCTCGATCAAGGAACCGCCCAAGCGTCGCTTCTCGGTGCGGACCTGCTCGTCGTACACCAGCCGGCGGAGTTCCAGTTTGAGTTTGCGTACCTCGTCCGCCTGAGGTGCGGACACGGCCGTCAACAATCGCTCGGCAGAGTCGAGGGCGCGGTCAGCATCGTCGCTCGAGAACGCCTCCTGGTGGGCCCACTTGTTGCGCCAGTCTCGCAGTTCCGAGACCAGGCTTCGTTCGGCGAATCCGAGGGCGCGCTTGAAGACCTCGTTCCATGCGTCCCACATTAAAGAAGTTTTCTAAATACAGTGACATTCACAAGAGGAGCTGGTAGAATGAGCGCATGGCGACCACTCC
>JAILZB010000324.1 GCA_023512725.1 Chloroflexota bacterium
TCAATGGAGTCGTCGCTGGAACACGCTGAGGCGTGGTGCGCGAAAACCACCACCATTGTCGCTGTTGGCACCTGCGGGGGCGCGAGACGGTGACATACGATCACCAAGGTCGAACGAAGGGGAGCGTCGTGACGGAAGCCAAGGACGGGTTTGTCTGGGGGACCTCCGACCGTATGGATCCGGCCGCGCTGGCCTCGGTCCGCGATCTCTATGCCGGGACGCTATTTCCGGACGAGCAGATCGAGACCTGCCGCAATAGCGAGCGCCTGTTCCCCACGCGCACGGTGCGTAAGGGAGACCGGCCCGCGTCCGTCCTGCCTTATCGCCGCGAGCCGTTTCCGGACCTCAGCTTCGAGTCCGCCGGTAAGCGCTGCGATCTCTACGACTATGTCTCGCGCAACCGCACCACCTCGCTGCTGATCCTCAAGAACGGTGAGATCGCCTTCGAGCGCCACCAGTTCGGCAACACCCGCCAGACGCGCTGGATGTCGATGTCGATGGCCAAGTCGTTCAGCGCCACCCTGGTGGGCGCGGCGATCCAGGACGGGCTGATCGGCCAGCTGGAGGATCTGCTGACCGACTATATCCCGCAGCTAAGGGGCACGAGCTACGAGGGCGTCAGCGTCAGGGCTCTGCTGCAGATGAGTTCGGGCGTCTTCTTGACCGAGGACCAGACCGATCCGAACTCGACCCGCCGCGCGATGCTGGAGCTGCAGATCGGCCAGCGGCCGGGGGCGATCCTCGACTATATGGGCCGGCTGCCCCGCATACATCCGCCGGGGCAGGTCTTCACCTACAGCACCGGCGAGACCCATGTCGTCGGGGCGCTCTTGCGCGCCGTCGTCGGCAGGCCGGTGGCCGAATATCTATCCGAAAAGCTGTGGTCCCGCCTGGGCATGGAGCAGGACGCCGAATGGTGGCTGGAGTCGCCCGGCGGGCTGGAGGTGGCCGGCAGCGGCCTGGTCGCCACCCTGCGTGACTACGCCCGCTTTGGCCTCTTCATGCTGGCCGACGGGATGGTCGACGGCGAGCGGATCCTGCCGGAGGGTTGGGTCAGGGAAGCCACCTCGCCGCGCGTGCTGGGCGGCCAGCCGGTCAACTACGGATTCATGTGGTGGCCGCAGCCCTCGCGCGCCGGGACCTTCGAGGATGGCGCGTTCCGGGCCGGCGGCATTTTTGGTCAGTACATCTACGTCAACCCGGCCAACCGCGTGGTGATCGCCGTATGGAGCGCTCGGTCCAAGCCGCTGGGGGCCGACGCCATCCCGGATGTCGACTTCTTCAACGCCGTCGTCGAGGCCCTGAAATGAGCCGTCCCGGAGAGTTCCTGGGCCATCCCAAGGGTCTGGCCTTTATCGTCTTCACAGAGGCCTGGGAGCGGTTCTCATTCTACGGCATGCAGGCGCTGCTGGTGCTTTACATGACCGGCAAGCTGCTGCACCCGGGCACAATCGAGGGCGTGGTAGGCTTCGCGGGTTTCCGCGCGGTGCTGGAGGGCCTGTTTGGCCATCTCAGCATCCAGGCGCTGGCGACCCAGATCTTCGGGCTGTATGGCGGGCTGATCTATCTGTCGCCGGTGCTGGGCGGGCTGATCGGCGACCGGCTGATGGGCAGGGGCAGGGCGGTGACCCTGGGCGCGATCATCATGGCCGTCGGCCACTTTCTTATGGGCTTCGAGGCGGCGTTCCTACTGGCCCTGTCGGCGCTGATCGTCGGCTGCGGCCTGCTGAAAGGCAATCTGGTCGCCCAGGTCGGCGACCTTTACGCCAATGATGACACGCGCCGCGACCGGGCCTTCTCGATCTACTATCTGGGCATCAATGTGGGCGCGTTCGTCGCGCCGCTGATCTGCGGAACCCTGGGCGAGCTTTATGGGTGGCACTATGGCTTCACGGCCGCCGGGTTTGGCATGGTCGCTGGCCTCTTCGTCTATCTGGCGGGCCGCCGCCACCTGCCGGCCGACGTCATCGTTCGGGGCGACGACGAGACCGCCCGGCTAACGCGCGAGGACGGTCCGGTCCTGGCGGGTCTGGCGGTGGTGCTGCTGTCGGCGACGCTGTTCTGGACGGCCCAGTCGCAGGTGTGGAACACCTATCCGCTGTGGGTGCGCGACCATCTGGACCGCCACTTCCTGTTTGGACTGACCATTCCGGTCACCTGGTTCCAGTCGGTCGACACCTTCGCGGTGCTGGCCATGGCCCCGCTGTCGCTGTGGCTGTGGCGCTGGCAGGCCGCGCGCGGGCGCGAGCCCGGCGACTTGCTGAAGATGGCGACCGGCTGCGCGGTGTTCGCCCTGGCCTGCGTCTGGCTGGGTCTGGCGGAGGCGACCTCGGGGGGGCGGCCGGTGGCGTTGGCCTGGGCCTTCGCGTTCCACTTCACCTGCGCGGTCGGCTATCTCTATGTCGCGCCCATCGGCCTGGCCCTGTTCTCGCGCGCCGGACCGCCAGCCGTGAACGGCATGATGATCGGCATATACTACCTGTCGCTGTTCGCCGGGTCGGTGGCAAGCGGCTGGCTGGGCCGCTTCTACGAGACCCTCACCCGCTCCCACTTCTGGCTGCTGCATGCCGCCGTCGTCGGCGTCGGGGCCCTGATCCTGCTCATGCTCAAGCATCCGCTGACCCGCGCCATGCGCCTGACGCCGCGTTGAGCCTCACCCCTAATCCGGGAGTCATCCGATGACCCTTCGCAACCACGACCTGGCCGAGCTGCGCCGCCTGGACGTCGCCCACCACCTGCCGGCCCAGCAGGACTACAAGGCGCAAGCCGAGGCCGGCGGCAGCCGCATCATTGTCCGCGCCGAGGGCTGCGAGATCTTCGACGCCGAGGGCGCGGGTTTGCTGGACGCCATGGCGGGTCTATGGTGCGTGCAGGTCGGTTACGGC
>JAILZB010000325.1 GCA_023512725.1 Chloroflexota bacterium
ATGTGGGTTCGTCAACTGTATCCCGGTGTTCATCGGCCGGGAAGAGTACTGGCAGCGGCGGTTCCGCGAGAGAAACCTGCCGATCATTGGAGACGACATCAAGTCTCAGGTTGGGGCGACGATTATCCACCGCGTGCTGACCAAGCTGTTCCGCGACCGTGGGGTGAAGCTCGAGCGGACCTACCAGCTGAACTTCGGTGGCAACACCGACTTCCTGAACATGCTCGAACGAGAGCGGCTGGAGTCGAAGAAGATCTCGAAGACCAACGCCGTGACCTCCATGCTGGACTATTCGCTTCCCGAGCGCGATGTCCACGTTGGGCCGAGCGACTACGTGCCCTGGCTGGGCGACCGCAAGTGGTGTTACATCCGGATGGAAGGGCGCACCTTTGGCGATGTGCCGCTCAACCTCGAACTGAAGCTCGAGGTCTGGGATAGCCCCAACTCGGCAGGGGTGGTGATCGATGCCGTGCGGTGCTGCAAGCTCGCGCTCGATCGCGGCATCGGTGGGACGCTGATCGGCCCCTCGGCCTACTTCATGAAGTCGCCCCCCATCCAGTACCCGGACGAAGAAGCCCGGCGGATGGTGGAGGACTTCATCGCGGGGGTTGGCGACGCGTGAGGCTCGCGCCAGGCCCAGCTGAGGCTCCCCGCGCCCACCGGTGGCTCCGGGATGAAGTCGTGCTGCCGCTCTACTGGCTGGGCGCGGCCCTGGCCCAGCAGCTGCCCCTCGCGGCGAGCTACCGCCTCGCGACCGGGCTGGCGGACCTCGTCTTCCGGCTGGTCTGGCGGGAGCGTCGGCAGATCGTACTCGCGAACATGCGCCAGGTGCTCGGCCCGGCGGCGAGCCAGCGTGCGGTCGAGCAAGCAGCCCAGGAATCGGTTCGCCACTATGCGCGGTACCTGGTCGAGTTCTTGCGCTTCCCCCACCTGAGCAAAGCGGAGATCCTGGCAGCGATCGGCATCGAGAGCTGGTCGCGCTTCGATGCGCTGCTCGCCGAGGGACGGGGGGTGATCTTCGTCTCCTTCCACCTTGGCAACTGGGACCTTGCGGGCGCAGCGGCTGGTATCCGGGGCTACCCCTTCCTGGTCGTGGCTGACCAGTTCGGGCCGCCAGCGCTGAATGCGCTCGTGCAGGAGATCCGACGCCGCCAGGGGATGCAACTCCTCGCCGCGGAGCAGGGCGCCCAGACTGCGCGAGTGCTCCTGCGGGCCCTGCGCGATGGGCAGATGGTGGGGCTGCTGCTCGACATCCCTAGTCCCGAGGATGGGGTGCCGGTTCAACTCTTTGGGCGCACGGCCTGGTTGCCGGCTGGCCCCGCGACCCTCGCCCTGCGCACCGGGGCCCGGATCGTCCCGACGGCGGTCTTTCGCCAGCCAGACCACCGCTTTCTGCTCGTGATCGACGACCAGTTTGACTACACTCCAGGCGGTGAGCGCGCCGTGGCCGTCCCCGCCCTGACCCAGCAGATCGTCCGCGCGCTCGAGGCGCTGGTCCGCCAGCATCCCGAGCAGTGGTACCTCTTTCGCCGCTTATGGTCGGCCGGAGCGGGCCGGCCGCGCCGCGACCTGACCCCCGCCGCCGTAGGAGCCGAGGGATGAGTGCATCGGTGCTGACGGGCAAGGCCGACATCCACCTCCAT
This sequence comes from Chloroflexota bacterium, assembly GCA_023512725.1. Taxonomy (GTDB): domain Bacteria; phylum Chloroflexota; class Dehalococcoidia; order SpSt-223; family SpSt-223; genus JANWZD01. The sequence continues at coordinate 1,644 of JAILZB010000325.1, forward strand.
AGCAGCTACTCCGATGGAGTGATGACCATCCCCGAGCTCCTGGACTGGGTGGAAGAGAAGACCGACCTCGACGTGATCGCGATCACCGACCACGATGAGCTTGCGGGGGCACTGGAGGCCCGCGAGCGGGTCGCCCGTGGGCGCTACCGCTTCGACGTCATCGTGGGCATGGAAGTCTCAACCCGCGAAGGGCATCTCCTCGCCCTCTTCCTGGAGCGGCCCATCCGCGCGGCGCGCCCGCTCGTCGAGACGATCGCGGACGTCCAGGCGCAGGGTGGGATCTGCGTGGTGCCCCATCCGCTGAGCTGGCTGACCACCTCCGTCGGAGCGCGTGCCCTGAAGCGCGCCCTCGCCCAGCAGCTGAGCGGACTCGTGGGGATCGAGGTGGCCAACCCGACCCTGGCTGGCCAGGTGACGCGCCGGAAGGTGGCCCGGCTGAACCGGCTCCAGTATGGCCTGGCGGAGACCGGGGGCTCCGATGCCCATTTCCTCCAGTCGGTCGGTACCGCCTTTACCCGCTTCCCCGGCCGGACGGCCGCCGACCTGCGGCAGGCCTTGCTCGAGCGGGCAACGGTCGGCGTCCAGCAGGAAGGGAAGCGGGCCCCGGTGACCGTCCGGGATCTGCTGCGCCAGCAAAGCCGAAGCTTGATCTGGCTGCCTGCGAAACGGATGCGCCAGCGCGTGCGTGAGCGACGCGCGCTGGCCTGAGTGCAATGAAGATCGCTCTCGTCTCGCCGTACGACTGGGCAGTGCCCGGCGGGGTCAACCGGCACATTGCGAGCCTGGCCCAGCAGCTGCTTACCCGTGGACACCACGCGCTGATCATCGCCCCCTCGTCCGTCCCGCTCGACCAGCCCGGCCTGGTGGTGATGGGGCGGCCCTATCCGATCCCTGCCTCCGGCTCGATTGCGCGCATCCCGATCTGGTTCAACCTGGCGAAGCCGGTCAAGGCGCTGCTCGCCCAGGAACAGTTCGACCTCGTCCATGTCCACGAACCGCTCCAGGGGCCGCTCCCGCTCACCTTCCTGCGCTACTCCACGGCGGCGAACGTGGGCACCTTTCATGCCTATTCGGGCAGCCGGTACTCCACCGGCTCAATGGCGTATTACTACGGCCAGCGCTTGCTCAAGCGCTGGTTCCGCAAGCTCGACGGGAAAATCGCCGTCTCCGAGGCGGCAGCCGAGTTCGTCCAGCAGTTCTTCCGCGGCTACTACAACATCATCCCCAATGGGATCGAC
>JAILZB010000033.1 GCA_023512725.1 Chloroflexota bacterium
AGTCGGGGGAGTCCAACGGTTTCTACGGCTCGCTGCGGAACGCCTTCGCCTGTACTGGCCCCGGTGGAAGCCCTGGCCTCGGCTTCTACTGCAACTCCGAGTTCGACCGCCTGCTGGCGCAGGCCTACAGCGAGCGTGATCCAGCCAAGCGGCGGGAACTCTTCCTCCAGGCGAATAAAGTGATCCGGGAGGACTTCCCCGCGATCTTTCTCAACACCCAGCCGAGCTTCACCATCCTCAATCCGAAGATCAAGGGGGTGGTGTTGGCGACTCCCAACATCTACAACTTCGACACCATCTACCGGGTGAAATAACCCCCCAGCTTGCGGCGGTCGGACGCCCTCTCCTGCGGGAGGGCGTTCGGTTTTTCAGGAAACCTCGATTCCGGGAATCAGATATCATTGCACCCCTGGATGAGCGGCGCTTGCAGGCGCTTTACCGCCGCATCCTCGCGCGAGCCCGCCGCGTCCGAGGATCTCTACTCCGAAGTCGCAACCTGGCTCATCCGCTCTGGGCGCAGGAGGTGGCATCACTCGGATGAGTTGCTCGTCTGGGATGCCTTCATGGACACCCTGCTCGACCTCTGGAGGCATCCTGAGCGCTATCGACCCGAGATGGGCTCGCTGAGGTCCTCTCTGCTGATGAGCACTCAGCGCGACTACTGCAACCGCCTCAAGCGGGAGGAGCGCCAGTGGCCGAAGCGTGTCGTCCCGCTGAGTAGCGCAGATTTCGGAAGAGGAGGGGAATATTCCACTGGCGGCGAGGCTACCCGATCCTGCTCCTGGGCCAGCAGATCAGGTCGAGGAAGCCGAGGAAGCCAAGGGGCTCATGAGGTCCATTCTGGAGCGTATCCGCTTCACAGATCAGGCGCGGCAGGTGTTTGACCTGATTCTCCAGGGAGAGCGGAGGGTCAGCCGCTTCGCCGTGGTTCTTGGGGGCACCCACCTCAGCCTGGCCGAGCAGCAGCATCAGGTTAAGCGGTGCAGAGACCGGGGCTCGAAGCGGGTCAGGCGCGCGCTGCAGAAGCAGGGCAACCGAAGCGGTACCTGAGCGAGCGAGGACGATACACCCATCTAGGCAGCAGCCCCCCTGACACTCAGCCTGCTCTCCGTACGTGCGTTCGTACGGACGGGGAGACGCCTCCGGATCGCTGGCGCACCGGCACGGGGGGAAGTTTCCTCCGGAGGAGGCGAGATGGATGCGGGTTCCGGGGGAGGAGTGAGGAAGATGCCGTCGACCGCCTGGCCCTGGAGCTCCTGGCGCCGGTCGAAGAGGTCCTCGTGCGTGCCGGAGAGATAAAGGGGATGCCGCCTAGCCAGCGCCTGCCCGAGCTAACCGCGCGCCTGAGCTGCCAGTTTGGTCTCCCGAGCGGCCCGGCCCGCCAGTACGCTCGCCGCCTGCTGGCCACTCTCGGGCTCGACCCCCCTGCCGGTTGACTCGTCGTGCTGCCAGCTCCGCGGCCCTAGCTCCTCCCGGAGGCAGCCGATGCCTGAGCCAGCCGAGAGGCCCCCGCGCCCGCGAGCCATACCCTCGCCGATCAATTTGCCCTCGATTTTGGTGAGCGGCTGAGCGAGGTGCTCGGCACGTTCCGCTGGCAGCTGGATGAGCAAGAGAGCTACCAGCGCCTGGAACAGGAGCTAGCTGCCAGCCGGGAGCGGTACCGGCACCTGCAGGAAGTGCTGCGGCAGCAGCTGGAGCAGCTGCCCACGAAGCAGGAAGGAGCCGGGATCGAGCTGGGGCTGTTTCGCCCCACAGCCGAAGAAGTGCGCGCGCAGCAGCGGGGGCTGCTCGTTCCTGGCCACGTCGAGGCGGGCGCGGCCTGGCGAGCAGCATACACCGCGCACCTGCTGGATGTCACCGGCGGCGGCGTCGTCCTGACCTCCTCCAGGGGACCAGGGGGTGCTGGGACCGCCGGCTCTTTCGGCGCGACCTTCGGCAGCAGAGCGACCCGTTAGCGCTCGCCGAGGCGCTCATGCGGCGCTACCATCGCGCAGCCAGCGCTCGCCCCAGCGCCGCTCGATGCCGCGCCCGACCGGTTGGCGCGGCTCGCCCGACGCGGCATCTTCGCCTACGCCGAGCGCGCCGTCCTGCTGGACCAGGGACGGGCCCCCTGGCGCCTCGGCCAGGGAATGCCGACCCCACGGGAACTCCTCACCGGTGTCGGGAGCGCCGAGTTCCGCCAGGACTCGCTGGCACTCCTGGCTCGCCTGGTCGAGCATCAACGCGTGGTCTTTGTCGAGCGCACCACAAACCGGCCGGATTGGTGCTGGGAGAGGCGCTCGCGGCGGGGGAATATGCCATCCTTGGCACGGCGGCCCCCCTGCTCGAACGGATGATCGAGTTGGGCAAGGTGGCGCTGAGGCAGGTCCGGGAGGTGCGTGAGGTTCTGCGCCAGTACGGCTCCCGGATTGGAGTGTGCGTCTACCACGCTACGGCGACCGCGCCCGCGCGCCTGTTCTATGGGCATCGCGAGCGGATCTACGAGGCTGCCCTGATTGCACTCGCGGATTCGCTCCTCCAGGAACAGGAGGGATTTCCCCTTTTGCTTGACCTGGCGAGCACGGGAGCGCGCGAGGCGCTCCCGGCGGCGACCCTCGCGAGGCTGATGGGGAGCATCGCCGTCCGGCTCGACAGGGGGGCAGCCTCGCAAGCGATGTGGGCGTGCGCTGAGGGGGACCGATGGGTGACCTGCCTCCAGCATCATCCCCCGCCCATCCGCGGTAACGCCTCGACCAGTGCCTGCAGCGGCCGTGCAGCGCAACGCGCAGGAGATCGCCCAACTGGGAGGAGAGCTCCCAGTGAGCGAGCCGCTCGCGGCTGGCGTCGTCCTCTTCGATACGCCCGCCAGTCAGGACCAAGTCGTGACCGTGATCATCCCAGCCGCGCAGCTAGCACGCTTACCCAACCGCACCTTTGTCGAGATCCGGACGCCGACCCCCCGCGCCGCCGGGGTGGCCAGTCGCCTTTCTGGGGATGGTCGCCCGCGGGCCGTTCCACGAGCCGGATGGGCTCCGCGGGGACCCACCACTGATCACGACCACAGCCGCCCAGGGGCACAGCTGTTCCTTCCCCCCTACCATGGTCGGGCTGAGGTCCAGGTGCTTGGCGAATGGGTCGAAGAAGGTGGCCAGCGGCTGCTGCGCGTGCTCCGCTTCCGTCCCCTGCCGGGCAGCCTGGTGACCCCACTCCCAGAAGTAGAAGTCCAGCGCTGTCTCTGTGCCGAAGGCGACCTTCACCTCGGGCGAGCGGTCGGCTACGCCGGGATCGGGGTGGCCATTCCGACCCAGGAGAAGAGCGTCTTGCCACGTCACCTCGCCATCTTCGGCAGCAGCGGCAGTGGGAAGAGCACGACGGTCTCCCTCCTGATCGTCGAAGCCCTGCGCGCGGGCATGACGGTCGTCGTGCTCGATGTCGAAGGGGAGTACTGCTTCCTGCACGAGCCCACCAGCGACCCCCTGATGGTCCGCTTGCTCCAGGAGCAGGGGAGCAGCCCGCAGGCATCCCCGCCGAGCAGATGGTCCTCTACACCCTCGTTGGCCAGGAGTCCGCCAATCCCCACCACCCGCATCAGCAGGCCTTCATCCTCACCTTCGACTGCTTCGCGCCCGGGGCGGTGGCAGAGATCCTCGACCTGAACGAAGCGCAGACCGAGCGGTTCCTGCGGGCGTACGACCTGGCGGTCGAACTGCTGCGCGAGCGGAGCGCCCTCCAGAACCAGCCGAGTTGGGACGACCGGGAGCGAGGGGCCTCGGCCTCCCACTTGCCGCAATCGTGGATGTCGTCCGGGCGATCGCGCGCTGGCTCGAAGGGCAGCGTACCATTCGGTCGGCCTGGCAGGAGTGAGAAGCGTGGCCCGCGAAGCTCCAGGCGACCCTCGAGCAGGCGTTCCGGGAACAGCTTCCACGCTCACCTGCTAGCTGGCGTGCGCCCCAGGGTCAGCTCAGCAGCCTGCTCCGGTTGGGAATCTTCGACAATGGTGCTGGTCAGCCGCTCAACCCGCGGGCCTTCGTCGTCCCGGGGCGGGTCTCGGTGGTCGAGCGGTCTGGAGTTGAGGCGCCCGAGCAGCGGAACCTGGCGATCGCTGAGGTGCTGCGAACTGTCCTGACCGGCCAGGAAGAAGCCGGTGCAGCGGCTCAGCGCAACGCTCCGCCGCGGACGCTCGTGATCATCGAGGAGGGGCACGAGTTTATCTCGGTGGAGCGCCGTCACCAGATACCGGTGCTGTTCAGCCAGATCGTGCGGATTGCGCGCCGCGGGCGTAAGCGCTGGCTTGGCCTTGTCTTCGGGACCCAATCGCCCCATTACCTGCCGAGCGAGCTGCTCGGGCTGGTGAACTATCTCGTCCTCCACCACCTCACCGATTCCAGTGTGCTCCCTGCTTTGCGCCAGGTGTTCGGTGCCATCGACGAGGGGCTATGGCAACAGCTGCCATCCCTCGCTCCGGGGGAGGCGATCGTCTCCTTTACCTGCTTCAGTTGGCTGCTGCTGGTCACAATCGGCCCGACGCCAGTGAAGCTCCACCTGGCAACCTGAGGTGTGTTAGCGGGAAGGAGCTGCCAGGAAGACGGGAGCAACCTCGCGGGCGAACTGCTCCAACCGTTGCTTGCCAACGGCGATCGGGGTGATCGGCGAATCGAGCGACACGGTCACCTGGTGGACACCGGCCTGCTCGAGCGCCCGCAACTGGTCGATGAGGTCATCCCGCGTGCCCCACAGCACTGCGGCCAGCAGGCTTTCTGGTGGGTCGGTGATGGGCACCTGCTCCCGGACCTCGCGGTGGAAGAGCGGGGCGTCGACCGGGCGCTGGTAGAGCTGGAAGGCATAGCGGTAGTGGGCGGTCTCACGGAGGGCGATTTCGTACGCCTCCTGGCGGCTTGCCGCCAGCACGACAAAGCGCGCAGCGGTGACCCGCGCGAGCCGTCGCACCAGCACCTCTTCGGCTACCCCGGCGGCCCGGGCCAGGGTGCAGTACTCCTCGAGGTGCTGGCGGACCTGGGCGAGCGGCCGGTTCCCTACCACTGGGATTGCGCCCTGTTCAGCCGCGAACCGGATCGAACGGGACGAGGTTGTCACCAGGTAGAGGTCGGGCTCAGGAGTGAAGGGGATGGGAAAGAGCTGGATCTCCGGAAACTGCCAGTAGGCGCCGCGGAAGGTGAACGGCTCGCCCCGAAAGGCAAGCCGGATGATGGCGAAGGCATCGCTGAAGAGTTCGACCGCACGCTCGGGGTCGGGGCAGAGGACGGCGCTCTCGAGCGGGGCGTGGCCACGCCCAACCCCGATGTCGAGCCGGCCGCCGCTGATCTGGTCGAGCAGCAGCAGCTCTTCGGCCAGCCGAATAGGATGATGGAAGGGGAGCAGGGCTACCCCGTAGCCCACCCGGATCCGTGTCGTTTGGCTAGCCAGGGCCGTGAGCAGAACGCTGGGCGAGCCCGTCGCACCGTACTCGGTGAAGTGGTGCTCGGTCAGCCAGAAGGTCGCGAAGCCGTGCTGGTCCCCAAACTGGGCCTGCCAGAGCAGGTATTCCCAGCTCTCGCGCCAGCTTGCCCCGGGACGCCGGCTGTAGATGTTGGCCAGGCCAAGCCGCACGCGGACCTCCTACCGCGGCAGCGCGCCGCTATGGGATCTTCTGGTCGATCAGTACTGCCGCCTGGGCGGCCGCCTGCTCGTCGGTGAGGGTGGCGCCCTTCTCGCGCCGACCGCCGGTCACCGAAGGCGACCAGAACTGGACATCGGGCGGGGTGGCAGCGATCACCTCGTCGATGTAGCCGGGCTCAGGCTGGATAGCGTTGAGGGCCGGCAGGACATCGGCCGCAAACCGGAGCATCGATTCCCGGATCAGCTTGTGCGGCAGGTGGCCGAAGTTGCACCAACACATCAGGTGGCGCACACCCAGCCGCCCGAAGGGAGCAAGCTTCTCGATCAGCTCCTGGGCGGTGCCAGCGTAGAGCCAGTTGCTGAGGTACCCCTGCTTGCGCTTCTCGAAATCATCCTTGGGGAGGTCATCGATCCCCGTGTTCGCCTTGGCGGCCTTGCGAATGTAGGTGTCGATGTAGGGGCCGATCGTCTCGAGCCAGTTCTCGCCGGGCGCGGCGCAATAGATCTGGCGCAGGATCCCCGTGCCGTACCAGGCCCGCTCCTGGAGTTCGGGGGAGAGGCCGCTAGCAGCAAGCCCCTCCTGGTAGCGCTTGAGGCGCGGCGCTACCCAGTAGGGGGTCTGGGGGCCGATCAACCAGGAGTAGCCGCGCGTGCCAGCGTAGTAGATCGTCTCGGGGGTGAGGGTGGCCCAGGCGACGCGGGGGCGTGGCCGCTGGACCGGCTCGGGGATGATCCGCCCGCGCACCTGGCCCTGCCAGAAGCGGCCCTGATAGCGGAACCCCTCGGGAGGGGCTGCCCAGGCCTGCTCGACGATCTCCATGAACTCGCGCGTCATCTCATGGCGGAGCGCGGCATCCAGCCCGTAGCCCAGGAACTCATCCGGTGAGTTCCCAGGGCCGACGCCGACGATCAGGCGACCGTCAAGCAGGTTGTCCAGCAGGTTCATCTGGGTGGCGAACCGGATGGGGTGGTGGAAGGGGACGACGGCAAGCGAGAAACCGATCGTCATCTTCTTGACCCGATGGCTCAGCCCAGCAGCAAACAGCACCGGGTCGGAGTAGGCGTTGTAGTCGGTAAAGTGGTGCTCGGTCAGCCAGATGTCCTCGAAGCCGAGCGCTTCGGCCAGCTCGATCTGCTCGAGCACCTCGTGGATCAGCCGATAGTCGTGGCCTGGGCCCGGTGTCTGGGGATTGATGTAGAGCCCAACGCGCACCGTCGCCTCCCTTGCGTTTGTCTCAAGATTGAGATACACTGCTTCAGATATGAGCAGTGTAGCCGCGCGGCCGCCTCGCCGTCAAGCGCGCCTCGGCCGCGCCTTCCAGCGCTACCTGGCGCTCCTGGAAGCGCTCGCGAGCGCTCCGCCTGGCGCCTCCAGCCGCGAACTCGCGCGGCGGGCTGGCCTTGCCCCGGCCACGGCGCACCGCTTGCTCCAGGAACTCCTCGCGCTGGGCGTGGTGTACGACGACCCTGCAAGCCGGCGCTACGCCCTGGGGGCGCGCCTGTGGGTGGTGTTCGATCAGTTTACCCGGCGTGACCTGTTGCGGCTGATGGCCTTGCCCGTGATGCAGGAACTCCGCGACCGCACCGGGGAGACGGTGACGCTGGTGACGGCCTTCGGCCGGGAACGGGTCTGCATCCTGCAAGCGGAGAGCCGGCACGCTGCCCACTTTGCGGCCGCACTCGATACGCCCGACCGGCTGGAAGCCGGTGCGCCGGGCAAGGTGCTGCTCGCCTTTCTGCCTCCGCCGGCCCAGGAAGCCTATCTTGAAGGGGTGGAGGAGGAACGGGGTGCCGCCGCCGTGACCGCCCTCCGCCAGCTCTGCCAGCGGGTCCGCCAGCAGGGCTATCTGATCGATCGGGCGGAGCGCGCGCCGGAATTCAACGTGATCTCGGTGCCCGTACGTGGACCAGCCGGGCTGGTCGCCGCCCTCTCGGTGGTCGGTCCGGCCTCGCGCTGGACGGTTGCCCGGATGGAGGAAGCGCTGCCAGCGGTCCAGGCGGCGGCCGCCGCTATCGCACGGGCCTGTGGTCAGCGCTGAGGCACACCCTCACGAGGGTGCCTGGGCTGCCTCCCGGCTCGCGCCTTCGCGCCCGAGGTGGTAGGGGATGCTGGTGACGATGATTCCCGGCTCGAAGAAGAGGGCAGCGCGCAGACGCAGCGCCGTCTGGTTATGGAGCAGGTGCTCCCACCAGTGGGCGGGGACGAACTCGGGCAGCACGACGATGACCTGGTCGGTCGGGTAGGCCTCGCGCAGGGCATCCAGGTAGGCGAGGAAGGGACGCGTCAGCGAGCGGAAGGGCGATTCGATGATCACGAGCTCGGCATCGTCGAAGCCTGCGCGGGCCCACTGCTCCCGCAGCTGCTCGGCCGCGGCCGGGTCGTCGGTGATATGCACCGCGGTGACCGTTCCATCGCCCGCAGTGGCGCGCGCAAACGCGATCGCCTGCAGGGCCGGCACGTTCAGCTTCGCGATCGGGATGACATAGCGGGGGCGGATGAGGCGCGGGTCGAGCGGGGTCTCAGGCTGGTGCGCCGATTCCAGCTCCTGGTAGTGCTTGCGGATCGCCCACATGACCCAGATGAGGAGCGGGATCAGCACCAGCACCATCCACGCGCCGAGCAGGAACTTTGAGACCGACACCTCGACGGCGACGAAGCCAGTGGTGAAGGCGCCCAGGCCGTTGATCGCTATGCGGAGCCGCCAGTGGCGCTCTTCGTGCCGCCGCGCGTACCAATGGCGCACCAGCCCGGCCTGGCTACAGGTGAAGGCAATGAAGACGCCCACCGTGTAGAGCGGGATCAAGTTGGTGACCGACCCGTTGAACGCAACGATGAGCAAGCTCGCCACCATGGCCAGGACCACAATGCCACTGGTGTAGGCGAGCCGGTCACCCCGGAACTGGAAGATCCGGGGGAGGAAGCGGTCCTTGGCCATCACGCTAGCGAGCCGGGGAAAACCGTTGAAGCTGGTATTCGCCGCGAGCAGCAACAGCAGCGCGGTCGAGAACTGGAGGAAGTAGAAGTACGGCCCTTCACCGATCAGGGTGCGTGCCAGCTGGCTGACGACCGTCTGGGCTTCGGTTGGGTCGGGCACGATCCCGAGCTGGCTGGAGAGGAAGCTGAGGCCGATGAAGATGGTGGCAAAGAGGGCGCCCATCGCCAGCAGGACGGTCTGGGCGTTGCGCACCTCGGGGGGCTTGAACGCGGGCACCCCGTTCGAGACTGCCTCCGTTCCCGTCAGGGCGACCGAGCCGGAAGCGAACGCCCGGAGGAGCAAGAGCAGGCTCAACGCTTCCACCGTGCCGTGCTCGGCGGCTAGCCACTCCGGTGGGGGGACGTAAGTGGGCAGAGAGTTCGTGAAGAAGCGGACGAGGCCGTAGCCGATCAGGGCGAGGACGGCGACCACATAGGCATAGGTGGGGATGGCAAACGCTTTCCCAGATTCCCGTACCCCACGCAGGTTGATCAGGGTGACGAGGGTGACCGCTGCCACCATCAGCCCGACCCGGTAGGGGTAGAGCTCGGGAAAGGCCGAGATGATGGCCGCGATGCCGGCAGCGGTCGAGACGGAGACGGTCAGGATGTAATCGGTCAACAGGGCGGCCCCCGCTACGAGCCCGGCGAGCGGCCCGAGGTTCTCGTGCGCCACGACGTACGACCCGCCGCCGTTCGGGTAGGCCCGGATCACTTCGCGGTAGCTGAGGACGACGATCGCCAGCACCACGCAGACCGCCAGCGTGATCGGCATGGTGAGTGCGAGCGCCCCGACCCCGGCCAGGATCAGCACGCGCATGATCTCTTCGGTGGCGTAGGCCGAGGAGGAGATGTTGTCGGAGGCGAAGAGCGCGAGCCCCGTGAACTTGGTGACCCGTTCGGAAGGCTCCTCCGCCGAGGCGAGCGGCCGGCCAAAGAGGAAGCGCTTGATCCCCTGGTAGGCCTTGCCAAGCGCCGTCTCGGGCTCGCCGACCCCTTCCCGTGGCACGAGATAGCCCGACTTGATCCGGCGGAAGTCCGGGTGGCGACTGATCCGCAAGTACTGGTCGCCCGGGGATTTCCCCCGCACGCGCTGGACACGCCGCAGGTCGGCGCCGCTGGTGCTCCGCCAGCGGGGAAGGGCGCCATCCGGCGCGCTCCGCTGCTCAGCAGCGGTCAGCGAAGGAATGCGACGCTCAGATTCGCCGGTCGGGGTGACCGGCGAGGGTGGTTCCTGTGCTCCCTCGGTCATCGCTGTGCTACTACCTTCCTCACCCCCAGCCGGTAAGTGTACTGCGCCACGGCCGGGATGTGCTGGCCGTCTGCCGCCACTGCCCGTGTGTTCGCCCACCAGGGAGCAGGGTCGAGAAGGGGAAGGAACGCGCCACCGGGAGCGGGCGGGCATGGCCAGGTCCTACCGGGGGCTGGGGGGTGGACCCCCGTGCGGGGCGCTTAGTTCAGGCTGATCGGGGCGATTGGCTCCTCCACGGTGTAACGGCGAGCACGCTGCCAGGCGGTCAGCGTGGCTTCCCGCCGCCAGTCAGGCGGGCAAAGGGCGGTGGGGGTCACCTGCAGCGGCCGCGTCCAGACCAGTTCGGGCGTGACACCGGGTCGTGGTGGGCGGGAGTGGCGGAAGAGGATCCCCGCGAGCGCACCGCAGAAGGAGTAGAGGGTAAAGCCCCCCACTGCCCAGCAGAGGATGGCAATTGCACGGTCGGCGGTGGCGGCATCGGCAAAGATGTGGCGGTGGAACACGACGAGCGGGACCAGCAGCAGGTAGGGGAAGGCGTTGGCCAGCGCGATCGCGAGCGCAACGAGGAGAGCGCTGGCCGGTCCCAGCCGAGCCCGCTGGCGTGCCCGGATGCCGCCCACGATCGGCGCGCTGATGAGCAAAATCGGCGACAGCAGCGGGATGAGGTGGAGGAACAGCCCGTGGGTCAGCACGAAGGTCGTCAGGCAGCCGTGCGCCGCCGCATTGCCGATCAGTTGCCACTGCCACCGTCGCCGCATCGACGCCCCTCCCAGGCGGTCCAGTGCCCTCACACGGGGGGCAGCCCGAATTCTAGGATCGAAAAGACGGCGCGATACGGATAGCCTGCTGCCAGGAAGCGCTCGCGCGCTCCTTCCTCTCGGTCGACGATCGTGCCCACGAGCACCACCGGGCAGCCGAACGCCTCGACTGCCGCCAGCGCGGCTTCCAGCGAGGCGCCCGTGGTCGTCGTATCGTCGAGCACGGCCACCCGCATGCCGGGCTCCAGCGGCCCTTCGATCTGCCGGCCGGTCCCATGGGCTTTGGTCTCCTTACGCACCATGAAGCCACGCAGGGGGCGACCCTGCTGGTAGCTGAGCGCAACCGCTGCTCCGATGATCGGCACGACTGCCGCCACCGGCCCACCGATCGCCGTAGCGCCTGCTTCCTCCGCCAGGTCGAGCGCCGCGCGGCCGAGCAGATAGGCCCCTTCGGGCGAGAGCGAGAGCAGCCGCAGGTCGATGTAGTACGAGGAGCGCTTCCCCGAGGAGAGGAGAAAGTCCCCCCGCGCGATCGCCCGCTGGTCGATCAGCTCGCGTAGCCGCTGCCGTTCTGCTCCCGTCATGAGGGGCCTCCGCCGCGCTTCTGATCCTACTGCGTGGGAGGGAGTGCTGCCTAGCCCGGGGCGAGGGACGTATACTCCCCGTGGTCTCGTTCGTACCCGGAGCGCCGGCACGAGGATGTTTCTCTTCGCCCTGCCCTGGCTCGTCGCGAGCACGATCGCCCTGCCGGCGGTGTGTCCGGCCAGTGGCACCTTGCGCCTCGAGCCCGCGATCGCCGTGCCAGGCGCCCCGGTGACGCTGCGCGCGACGGTCGATTCGCCCGATGAAGCCTGTCGCGCGCTGGTGCGCAGCGAACCGTTCGTCATCATGCGCAGCCCGCAGGGGGAACGGGAGCTTTCCCTGCAGCCGCAGGGAGAACAGTTCCAGGGCCAGCTCACCCTTCCTCCGCCGCCCTGGTCGATCACGCTCTACGTCGTCGGGACAGGCGAACCACTCGCAACTGTTGCCTCGCAGCCGGTGGAGACGGTGGCCGACCTCATGCCATACCTCCGACGCTCACCCGGCGCCGTCCTGATCGGCGGGGGAGCAGTGGTGCTTGCGCTCCTGGCGGTGCTGGGCCTGCCGGCGCGCCGCGCTCGCCCGCGGCGGTTACCAGCGGCGCGACAGCCGCTGCCACCAGCGGCGGAGCCGCCCACCCAGGTCGGAGGTACGGTAGTCGGTGAAGTCAAGCCGCTGGCCACGCCAGCGGCGCTCCCGCCCGAGCGCCTGGGGTCCACGCCAGCCACGGAGGTACGCTCCCAGGAAGCACCCGACCGCTAGGACCGTGAAGACGAACCCCGCGAGCGCTGAGCGATACCAGGCAACGTAAGCCACCAGCGTCAAGAGCAGGGCCAATGCCATCAGCTGGCCGGCACTGCCCAGCCGGCTCCAGAGCGAACCGGCGCGGTCCATCCCGGGCGCCCACTTGCGGGTATCGGGCTGGGGGGAAGGGCGATGGGCAGCGCGTGGTGGGGGGGCGAGGTCGCCCGAGCGGGCCAGGATCTCCTCGATCTCCTGCTCGAGCCGTCGGCTCACTCCGCGGTCGCGCTGCTCAGTCACGGAGCAATTCTAGATCAGGGGCGCCCGGGCTGTCGCGCGCCGTGGTGGCGGGACGAAAATTCCTGCCCGCCCCCGGGCGCATGGTAAACTCGGGCCGATGCAGGTGGTCGTCCGTCTCTTTGCAAGCGCCCGAGATGCCGTCGGGACCGCGACCCTCACGCTGGAACTGCCGGAGGGGACGACTGCGGGTGCACTGTTCGAGCAGTTGGTGGCCAGCTACCCCGCCCTCGGTCGGCTAGCGAGGGTGGCACGGCTTGCCGTGAACGGTGCCTACGCCCCGGCGGAGATGGTGCTCGCTCCGGGCGATGAGGTGGCGGTGCTGCCGCCAGTCAGCGGAGGGTAAGCCGATGACCGAGACTGCGCGCCGCGCGCGGATAACGCGGGAGCCGATCAGTGCGGCGGCGCTGGCGCGCCAGATCGTGGCGCCCGCCCATGGAGGGGTGGTCACCTTCGAGGGCGTGGTGCGGAACACGTCACGGGGGAAGCGGGTCCGCTACCTGGAGTACGAGGCCTACCCCGAAATGGCCGAGCGCGTGCTGGAGGAGATCCTGACCGAGACGCGCCAGCAGTGGCCAGAGGTCGAGGTGCTGGTGGCGCATCGCACCGGGCGATTGGAGATCGGGGAGGTCAGCGTCGCGATCGCGGCTGCCGCCCCCCACCGGGCGGAGGCCTTCGCGGCCTGCCGTTACGTGATCGACACCCTCAAGCAGCGCGTGCCGATCTGGAAGAAAGAGGTGACCGAAGACGGCGCGGTGTGGATCGAGGGCGAGTAAGCGCTACAGGCGGCTGCGGAAGCCTGCGACGAGGCTGCTCCAGACGGACCGCACCGTTCGGGTAAAGCTGTTCCCGCCACCCGCCGTGTCGAGCGTGGCGATCAAGTCGCTCACCAGCCGCGCCTTCTGCATCGGGCAGAGGTCCTTCGGTTCGAGGGTCGTCTGCCGGCGATTGCGGGCCTCGCGGTCGAGATGCTCCTGGATGATCTTGATCGCTTCATCAACGACACGCGGCTCTTGCGTCGTAGGCTGCATCTTCGCCTCCTGGTCGCCGAGTGGCACTCTGCGTGTGTCCCCTTCGCTTGCTGCCGGGTGGCTCCCCCGTCAGTAAGCACACGGTATGCGAACCGTCGCCGCTCCGATCGTACTGTGGAGCAGCCGGGTTGTCAAACCCGGCGCGCGTGGCGGCACTCCCAGCGTCGTCATCCGCTAGCGTCCTGCCGGCCTGAGGCAGCGGCGCGAGTGCCCACCGCTAGCCGTTCTTTGTCACCAGCGGGACGAAGCTCGGCTGTTCACCGCCGCCAGCGGATGACGAGGGGGTGGGGGTGGGCGTTGCGGTCGAGCCGGGCAGCACAGTGGGCGTTGCGGTCGAGCCGGGTGGCACAGTGGGCGTTGCGGTCGAGCCGGGTGGCACAGTGGGCGTGACAGTGGGGGACGGGGTAGGGGTAAAGTTGCCCACCGCAATGGGCACGCTCTGTGGGCCACTGCTGCTATCGATGCCGTCGGTGGCGCTCACCGTGAAGCTATCGCTCGTGGCGCTGCTGCCGTCCTGTTGGTAGGTGACCTGCCCGCTGTTCACGTCCTGCTGGGTAAAGCTGCTGAAGGCGCTCAAGGGCGTGGTGCCAAGCTTCAGGGTGCCGTGGGTCGGCGGGGCGGTCAGGATATAGCGCTGGGTATCGGGGGTGCCGCCGAACCCACCGCTCGCCTGGAGCACTGCGCTGCTCAGCGTCGCGGTGCCACCCGGAGCGACCGTCAGCTGGCCGGTAGTGAAGCTGATCAGCTGCAGGGTGAAGCCGGCGTAGCCCTGCCGCGGACGGTTCGTCAAGGTGGTGAACGCTCCGCCGACATCGAGCGCGTTCGGTGTGGCAGCGAGGGCCTGCACCTCGGCATTGGGGCTCGGTTGCCAGCTATCGAGACCGCCGCTCGGCGTGATGGCGGCGAGATACGGTCGGTTGCTTCCGACAATGCTCGTGAAATTCCCCCCAACGTAGACGTTGCCGCCGCTCACCGCCAGCGCGTAGACGTTGCCGTTCGGGTTCGGGGCCCAGGCGGTGAGGTTCCCGCTCGCGGCGTCCACTGCCGCCAGGCGGGCACGCGGAGTGCTTCCCACCTGGGAGAAGGCACCGCCGACGTAGACGGTGCTGCCGCTGACGGCGAGGGCGTAGACATCGTTGTTCGGGCCGGGATTCCAGGGGGTGACGGCCCCCGTGCCGGCGGTCGAGACGGCTGCGAGGTTGCTCCGCCCCTGCCCGCCCACGGTGGAGAAGAAGCCGCCAACGTAGAGGGTGGAGCCATCCCCACTGAGGGCGAGCGCGAACACGAAGCAACACCCTACCCCCGGGTTCCAGGCCGTCACTGCCCCGCTGGTCAGGTCGAGCGCCCCCAGATAGTTCCGCGGTTGATCGCCCAGAGTGATGAACCCTCCGCCCACGTAGAGGGCGGTGCTGCCAGCGGCGAGCGCGTACACGCAACACCCTACCCCCGGGTTCCAGCTCGCCAGGCTCCCATCGGTCAGGTTGAACGCGGCCAGGTTCTGGCGCTCCTGCCCGCCCACGGTGGAGAAGGTGCCGCCAACGTAGAGGCGGCCACTGCCGACGGCCAAGGCGAACACCGTGCCATCGGTTCCCGGGTTCCAGGGAGTGGCTGCGCCCGTGGCTGCGCTCAGCGCGGCCAGGTTGCTCCGCGCCTCCCAGTTGACCATCTTGAACGCGCCGCCCGCGATCACGGTGCTGCCGCTCAGCGCCAGGGCATGGACGGGATTGTCCGCCCGCGGGTTCCAGGAGGTGATGCCGGCACTGCTAAGGTTGTCGTCGACGCTGGAAAGCGCGGCAAGGAAGCTCCGTGGCGTTACGCCCTGTTGGACGGTGGTAAAGTCTCCCCCAACGTAGGCGATGCTGCCGCTCACCACGATTGCGCGCACCGTGCTATCGAATTTTGCTGCATCCTCACCAAGAACATATCCGTCGGCCCGGATACGCGCGAAGCGGAGGCGAGGGAAAAAGTTGATGGCGGTGAAATTGCCTCCCGCGAAGATGAGGCCCCCGCTCACGGCCAGGGCGTAGACGGCGTCGTTCGCACTCGGCGCCCAGGGCGTCACGGTGAGGGGGGTGGAGCTGGTATCGATGGCGGCCAAACGGTTGCGTCCATTTCCTTCCACGTCGGTGAACTCCCCTCCGACGTAGAGGGTGGTGCCGTTGAGCGCCAAGGCGCGGACGATGCCGTTGGCGCTGATAGGCGCCGGCAGCGCGATCCCGCTACTCGCATCCAACACCGCGAGGTTGGTCATGGGGTAGTAATGGAACGCCATCACCCCAAAGTCGCCACCCGCGAAGACCAAGCTACCACTCACCGCCAGGGCGTAGACTGCGTTGAAGGAGGAGTACTGGGATGCGGCCGGGTTCCAGGAGGTCAGGCTTCCAGTGTTCGCGTCGACAGCGGCAAGACGGGAGCGTAGCTCCCCGGCGACGCTGCTGAATGTTCCTCCAAGGTAGACGGTGGTGCTGCTCTTCGCGAGGGCGTAGACGGGCCCATCTGCTCCGGGGTTCCAACTGGGGTCGATGGTCTTGTTGCTCAGGACCCGCGCGAGGCGGTTGCGCGGTACTCCCCCCGCCAGGGTGAAATCGCCGCCGACGTACCAGCCGCCTGTGCCATCGGGCAGGATGGCATAGACCGGCCCGTTGAACACCGGCCAGTTCGGGTTGTAGTTGCCGTTGCTCGCATCCAGTTCCACCAGGCTGCCGGTGGGCGGCCCAACACGTGAGAAACTGCCTCCCAGATAGATCGTGCTTCCCGCCCGCGCCACGGCGTAGACGGTTCCGTTCGTCATCCACGTCCGCGCCGGCTGGTTGAGGAGGACAGCCTCAGTCGCTGGGGGAGGGAACAGGCTGACCAGAACGCCGAGCCCAATGGTAAGGGTTGCCAGGCTGGCGAGCAGCCGGCGACGCTCAAGCAGGTACCGCATCCTCCGCGCCTCCCACGGCAAGGGTGTGTGCGAATGGTAGTACTGGCTTGCTCCCGCAACAAGCCCAGGAACTCCCATCCAGAAAGTCCTACTTGGTGGG
The DNA here is from genome assembly GCA_023512725.1 of Chloroflexota bacterium. GTDB lineage: Bacteria > Chloroflexota > Dehalococcoidia > SpSt-223 > SpSt-223 > JANWZD01. The sequence goes on from JAILZB010000033.1 coordinate 16,254, forward strand.
CGCGCTATACTGCAGGCGTGCAGCTCCGGGTGACTCTGGGGGAAGAGGACCTGGTAGCCCTGGCCGAGGAGCAGGAGCGGTTCCGTCGCCGGGTCTCCCCCGCCGCGCGGATCGCCGAGCGCCAGGAGCTGGTGCTCTGGCTGCTCTTCTTCGGCGGGCTGATGCTGGCGGTCGCGATCACGCTCGCCCTGCTGCCTCCGAGCGGGGTACTGGTGCCGACGGTGACGATCATGGTGTCAGCGCTGGTGCTCTGGCTGGTGCTCTTTGTCCTCGTGCGGCGCCACCTCGCCGCGAGCGCGCGGCGTGGCATCATCCAAGATGAGATCGCGCGCGTCGGACCGCTCAGCTACGAGTGGGAAGCCGAGGGGGACACGTTCGTCGTGAGCGACCAGCACGGCCCGCTGCGCTACCGCTGGGATGAAGTCCGCACCGTGATCGAGGCGGACGAGCGGCTTTTCGTGCTCCTGCCCTTCGCGCGCTCGCTGGTGCTCCCGCTCCGGCTGCTCTCCGCCGAGCAGCGCGCTCAGGTACTGGCTATCATCCAGGCCCAGCGCTGGCGCTTCCCCGAGAACGACCCAGCCGATCTCGGCACGCGCTGAGGTCCTCCCTGCGGTGGTGAGCGTGGCAGACGCAATCGTCCTCAGCCGGTTGGGCCACCAGTTTCGTGCGCCCGGTGGCGTCCTGCTCCCGGTGCTCGCCGGGATCGACCTGACCGTTGCACCGGGGGAGTTCCTGGCGGTCGTCGGGCCAAGCGGCTGCGGGAAGAGTACGCTGCTTCGCCTGATCGCCGGGCTGCTCACCCCCACGAGCGGTAGCGTCCAGATCGCAGGGCGCACCCCGGAGGCGGCCCGCCGGGCGAAGGCGATCGGGTTCGTCTTTCAGGATCCCTCGCTCCTCCCCTGGCGGACGGTGCGGGCGAACATCATCCTCCCGCACGAGGTGAACCGGCAGATCGGCCCACCCCTGAGCGAGCACGCCTTGACTGACCTGCTAGAGCTGGTCGGCCTCCGCCAGTTTGCCGACTATCTCCCGCATCAGCTTTCGGGCGGGATGCAACAGCGGGTGGCGATTGCGCGGGCGCTCTCCTTCCAGCCTACAGTGCTGCTGATGGACGAGCCATTCGGCGCTCTTGATGCCATCACCCGTGAGAGCCTGCGCGAGGAGCTCCAACGGATTTGGCTGGTACGCCGGCCGACAGTGGTCTTCGTGACCCACAGCATCCCCGAAGCGGTCGCGCTCGCCGACCGGGTGGTGGTGCTGAGTGGGCGCCCTGCCCGCGTCCAGGCGATCGAGCCCGTGCTGCTGCCACGCCCGCGCGATGCCATGAGCGAGACGACCCCAGAGTTCGTCGCGGCAGCGGCCCGCCTGAAAACCCTGTTACGATTGGCAGCGTGACGACCGAGACCCCCCTCCACCTGGACGAGCCAGTCGCTCTCCCTCCCCCCTCCCCGTCGGGGCGGCTCGTGCTGGCAGCCTGGATGACCACCGCCCTGATCTTTCTCGGGTTGGTGCTGGCCTGGGAAGCGGTCGTCCGCCTCGCCGCGGTGCCCAGCTACCTTCTGCCTGCTCCCTCGGCCATACTGGCTCGGCTGGTCGAGCGAGGGCCCCTCTTCGCCAGCAACGCCCTGACCACCCTGAGCGAAGCGCTCGCGGGCTTTCTCGTCGGGGGAGGGATCGCGCTCTTGTTGGCGACCGTGATGGTGCACTCGGCGCTCGCCGAGCGCGTGCTCTACCCCCTGGCGTTGCTGGTCAAGGTCACGCCGATCGTGGCGGTGGCCCCTCTCTTCGTGATCTGGTTCGGCTTCGGACCGCTGCCCAAGGTGATGATCGCAGCGCTGATCACGTTCTTCCCTGTGCTGGTGAATGCCCTAGCGGGGCTGCGCGCCGCAAATCCGCATGCCCTGGAGTTCCTGCGCTCTGTCGGCGCGGGGACCGGTGAAATCTTTTTCAAACTGCGCGTGCCGGGGTCACTTCCCTACCTGTTTGCGGCGGCGCGGGTGGCCATCCCGCTCGCCTTGATCGGGGCGGTGGTGGGGGAGTGGTGGGGCGCGAGTGACGGTCTTGGTCGCATTATCTTCCTGGCGAATAGCACCCTCGATATGCCGACCCTCTTCGGCACCGTGATCGTTCTAGCCGGCCTCGGCGTGGGCCTGACCGGCCTGCTGGCGCTGGCCGAGCGGCGCTGGCTCGCCTGGCACGAATCGGTGCGCCAGTGAGCGAGCTGCGGATCATCGGGCTCCAGGGATTTCCCGAGGTGCACCCGGGGGACGATCTGGCCCGCCACATCTTGCACACGCTGGCGCGCAACCACCTGACCCTTGAAGATGGCGATATCGTGGTGGTCACCCAGAAGGTGGTCTCGAAGGCGGAGGGGAGGCTCGTGCGGCTGGCAGAGGTGGTGCCGTCGCCCTTTGCCGAGACGGTCGCCGCACAGTGGGGACGCGATGCTCGCCAGATCGAGGTGGTGCTGCGCGAGGCGCGCCGGATCGTGCGGATGGACCGCGGCCTGATCATTGCGGAGACGCACCATGGGTTCATCTGCGCCAACGCCGGGGTGGATGCCTCGAACGTGGGCGAAGCGGGCGTGGTGACGCTGCTCCCTCGCGACCCAGATGCCTCCGCGGCGGCACTCCGCGCGGCCCTCCAGGCCGAGACGGGCAAGGACGTTGGGGTGATCATTTCGGATACCTTCGGCCGGCCCTGGCGCGCTGGCCTAACCGATGTCGCGATCGGGGTGGCAGGCTTTCTCCCCATCGATGACTACCGTGGCCGGCCCGATGCCTATGGCCACCCGCTGCGAGTGACTGCCGTCGCCGTGGCGGACGAGCTGGCCGCTGCGGCCGAACTGGCCGCCGGTAAGGCGACCGCTATCCCAGTGGTGCTGGTGCGCGGCTACTGCGCGCCGCGCGGTGAGGGGAACGCCCGCATGCTCATCCGCAGTGCGGCTGAGGACCTCTTTCGCTGACCTCGCGCCCGATTCACGCCTGGAAGGGAGCGCCAGTCGACCATGAGCCTCGACCTTTATCTCGTCCGACACGCGATTGCCGAAGACCGCGACCCGGAACGCTGGCCCGACGACCGCCTGCGTCCCCTCACCGAGAAGGGCATTGCGCGGTTCACGGCGGCCGCCCGCGGCTTGCGCCGGCTTGCCCCCCGCGTGGAAATCGTGCTGAGCAGCCCCCTCAAGCGGGCCCACCAGACGGCCGAGATCTTAGCGGCGCGGGCCGGCTGGCCGGCGGCTCAGTTGCTCGCAGCGCTCGCACCGGAGACCGCCCCGGCAGAGACGGTCGCTGCCCTCCAGTCCTTCCTCAGCGCGCGGACGCTCGCCCTGGTCGGCCACGAGCCTCACCTCTCTACCCTGGCGGGCTATCTCCTCACCGGCACCACGTCCTGGCCGATCCTGGAACTCCGCAAAGGGGGGGCGGCCCTGCTCCATTTTGCTGACCACCTCGTTCCCGGCGGCGCGACCCTGCGCTGGCTGCTCCCGCCACGCGTCCTGCGCCGGCTCGAGTAGCACCGGGCGTCGGCAGGCGGAATCGGGGCCGAGGAGTGACATCGCGGAAGGTGGGGGCGTGCCACCTGTACCGTAGGGGAGCAGGCTACACTTGGCAGCGATGCGAGCGCCGATCAGTGTGGTGGTGCTGACCAAAAACGAGGAAGAGCACCTGCCCGCTTGCCTGGCGAGCGTCCTCTGGGCGGAGGAACTGCTGGTCTTCGATTCCGGCAGCACCGACCGGACAGGCGCGATCGCCGAGCGCTTCGGGGCGCGGGTGCTGGTGCATCCCTTCGACGATTTTGCGCGCCAGCGTAATCGGGCCCAGGCCGCCGCCCGCTATGACTGGGTGCTCCACCTCGATGCGGACGAGCGCGTCTCGCCGGAGTTGGCGCGCGAGGTCTGCAGGCTGGCAGCCACGGGTGCACTCGGGCGCTGCACGGCCTATCACATCCGGCGGGTGCACCTGTTCAGTGGGCGCTGGCTGTTCGACCCGCGGCGGCCCGATCCTCCGGCGGCAATCCGGCGGAGCGAGGTGCCACGGCTGGTCGACCGCCGGGTGGTGCGCTGGGAACGCCCCCTGCACGAGGTTGCGGTGGCACCGGAGCCGCGCGGGGTGCTCCGTGGCCGCATCTACCACCTGGGGGACCCCACCCTGAGCCGCGCCTACGAGAACTTCAACTTCTACACGAGCCTGGAGGCTGCCATCGTGGAGCCTGCGCGGCGAGTGCTGCTCCTGGAAGCAGTGGCTCGCGGCCTGCGTGCCTTCGGCTATCACTACACGGTCGGGGGGCTGTGGCGCTTTGGCGAAGTGGGGCTGCTGCTCGCCATCCACCTGGGCTACGCCAAGTTTATGAACTGGGCCAAGGCCTGGGAGCGCCAGCGGATCGCGCGCGGCGAAGGGGTTTGGACGAGCACCGACCGGGCGCTCCTGGAGCGCTACCCTCGTCGCGCCCGCTGATGCGTTCCCGGCCACGCCTCGCCCTGGTGAGCACCGATGTCCGGCGGGATGTGCACGCGCCGCTTCGCTTCTTCGAACGGGTCGAGCCAGTCCACCTCTACCGTTGGGCGAGCTACCGCGACTTCACCCCCGATGCGGGGCTAGTGCGCTACCGCTCGCCCGCGGAGCTCGTGGTGCGCTTAGCCCAGCTGCGGCCCGATGTCGTCCAATCGGTGGAAGCGATCTCGCTGCGGCTGGTGCCCGTGAGCTACGCCATCCTCGCCTACTGCCGCCTCACGCGCACGCCGCTGATCGTGGGGACGTTCGAGAATCGCCCCTGGCAGGAGCGCTTCGGCCGCCTGGCGCCGCTCGCCCGGTGGGCAGCGCGGCCACTCTTTGCCGCAGCACGCGTGGTGGTGGTCGTCAACGAAGGGGGCTGGCGGAATGCGCTGGCAGCCGGCGCGGACCCGGCTAGGGTGCGTCGCGTGATGTGGGGGAGCTGGGGCGTCGACCTCGAGGAGTTCCAGCCGGGGACGCCCGTCGCCGAGCCGCGTCTGCTGTTTGCCGGCCGGCTCCACCCCGAGAAGGGGGTCTTCGACCTACTGGCAGCGTTTGCCCAGCTGCGCGAGACGCTCCCGGCGGCGCAGCTCCTCCTCGCTGGCGATGGGCCCGCGCGGACGGAGGTCCAGCAGCGGGCCGGGCCGGGGGTGGCGCTGCTGGGTGTGGTCCCCCACGCAGGAATGCCCGCGCTCATCCGGTCGGTGGCGGTGGTCGTTTCGCCGTCGCGGACGACCCCTGCGTGGGAGGAGCAGGTGGGCATGACTAACCTCCAGGCGCTCGCCTGCGGGGTGCCCGTGGTGGCAAGCTGGAGCGGTGCCATCCCGGAGTACACGCCACCGGGTGCGGGAGCGCTGCTCGTGCCCGAGGGGGACCCGCCGGCGCTGGCGGCAGCCCTGCGACGGCTCCTCACCGACCCCGCGCTGCGCGGCGAGCTTGGTCGGCTGGGGCGGCGCTTTGCCGAACGCCACTACGATGCCCGTCGGAACGTCCAGCGGGCCGAACGGCTGGTGCTGGCCGTGCTTGACCGGTGAGGGAGCACCATGCGGGTAGCGATCGACGTCCAGGCTACGCAGGGCCAATCTACCGGCATTGGTCAGTATGTGACCACGCTCGTCGCCGCCCTCCGCCGCCTTGCACCGGCGCTCGAGGTGCGGGAGCTTGCCCTCGCGCGACCCGTGGTGATGCGTACCGACCGGCGGCTCTGGTGGCAGCAGTGGGAACTCCCGCGGCGGGCGCGTGGCGCCGACCTGCTGCACGTGCCGGGTTTCGATGCGCCATGCCGGGCCCCCTGCCCGGTCGTGTTGACGGTGCACGACCTGATCGGCGCGCTCTTTCCCCAGAACCTCCCCCCCATCTCACGGCTGTACTGGGCGCGCTGGCTGCCGCTGAGCGTGCGCTTTGCCGATGCCATCATTGCGATTTCGGAAACGACCCGGCGCGATCTCGAACGGCTCGTCCAGCCGCGGGCACCCATTACCGTGATCTACCGCAGCGTTGATCCACGCTACGCGCCGCCACCGCCAGCGCACTGTGCAGGGGTGCGCGCCCGCTATCAGCTGGCAGAGCCCTACCTGCTCTACGTCGGCACGCTCGAGCCGCGCAAGGGGGTAGATACCCTGATCGCCGCGCTCGCACTGCTGGAAGGGCGGCCGCTGGTGGCGCTCGTGGGGGCACCCGGCTGGGCGAGCGAGCGCCTCCAGCAGCAGGTGGTGCACGCAGGACTAGCGGGGCGGGTGCGCTTCCTCCACTACGTGCCTGCAGACGACCTGCCTGCGTTGTATGGAGCGGCACTCGGGTTTGTCCTGCCCTCACGCTACGAAGGGTTCGGCCTGCCGGTGCTCGAAGCGATGGCCTGCGGCGCGCCGGTCGTGACGACGACAGCGGGTGCGCTCCCCGAGGTGGCCGGCGAGGCTGCCCTGCTCGTGCCGCCCGATGATCCACCGGCCCTTGCGGCAGCTCTCGCCCGCCTGTGGGATGACCCAGAGCTCCGCCAGCGGCTGATCGCCGCTGGCCAGGCGCGGGCGCAGCACTTTACCAGCGAGCGCGAGGCACGCCAGACGCTCGCCGTCTACGCAGCGACTCTCCGGGGGCGGGCAGCATGAGCCAGCGCCGCTACGGCTTTGTCAAGCCGAGCCTGATCCGGCTGTTCTCGCTCCTCGATGCGCTGGGCGAGGCACTCGTCCCGTCGGCGCGCCCACCCGCCTCCCCGCCGCAGCGGATCGCGTACCTCAACCTCGCCCATCTCGGGGATGTCCTCCTGACCACGCCTGCGGTCGCAGCGCTCCGCCAGCGCTACCCGGCAAGCCACCTGGCGATGGTGGTGGCGCCCTGGGGGAGCGCCGCCATCGCCACCAACCCGCGGTTGGACGCTGTCCACACCTTTGCTGCCCCCTGGTGGGACCGCGCGCGCGGCTCACCGATGCTGGCCCCAGGGGCGGTGCTCCGGCTGGCACGGCTGCTGCGGGCAGAAGGGTACGATACGGTTATCCAGGGCAAATCGTTCTTCCAGGAGAACCTGGCCGCCGCGCTGGCGGGCGTGCCCCGCCGGGTGGGCTTCGGGATCTACGGGGGCGGGTTTCTCCAGACGGTGCTGGTGCCCTTCCCCTGGGGGAGCCATACTGTTCTCCAGCACCTGGCGCTGGCCGCGGCACTCGAGGCGCGGAGCGAGCATCCCCGGCTGGAGTTCACCATCCCCCCGGAGGAAGCGGCGAGGGCAGCCCAGCTCCTGGCGGCAAGCGGGAGCGAGGTGCTCGTGGCCGTTCATGTGGGAGCAGGCTTTCCCTCCAAGCTCTGGCCGCTCGAGCGCTATGCGGCGCTCGGGAAGGCACTCATCGCGCGCGCTGGGGTCACGGTGGTGCTGGTTGGCGGGGCCGAGGATCAGCCGCTCGCGGCCACCGTGCGGCAGGAACTCCGCGGCTCGGTGCTCGACCTGACGGGCAAGCTCAGCTGGGCGGGAACGGCCGCCGTGCTGCAGCGAGCAGCGCTCTTTATCGGGAATGATTCCGGCCCGGCCCACCTGGCAGCCGCGGTGGGCACCCCTGCGCTGGTCATCTTCTCCGGCCAGAACGAGCCAGCCGTCTGGCGGCCGTGGGGAGAGCGGGTGGTCGTGCTCCAGCACCGTCCAGCCTGCGCCCCCTGCGGGCTGCGCCACTGTACCCGCGACCTCGCCTGCCTCTTCGGCGTGAGCGTGGAAGCAGCGCTCACCGCGGCGGAAGCGCTCCTCGCTGGCCGGGAGGGTCCTAGATCAGCGACCGGCTCTGCCCACCATCCACCGGGATCGCCGCGCCAGTGACCCACCGGGCACGCGGGGAGGCGAGAAAGACGGCGACATCGGCGATCTCGTCGGGGGTGCCGAAGCGACCAGCGGGGATCTCGCGCTCGACAAAGGCGGCAATCCCCGTCGGGTCTTCCTCCTGGCGCCGGGCCCAGCTCCCACCCGGAAAGAGGACCGAGCCCGGGCAGAGCGCAACGACCCCGATACCATCGCGGGCCCACTCGCGGGCCAAGCTGCCCGCCAGCGCGATCTCCGCCGCCTTGACGGCGTTATAGATGACCGAGCCGCCTTTTTCCCGCCCCCAGATCGAGGCGACGATGATCAGCCGCCCCGGGCGCTGGCGTAGGTGGGGGTAGGCAAGGCGTGCTAGGCGCGCAGCATGGAGCAGGTTGCGGTCGAGGCCATCCTGCCAGTCGGCATCGCTGGCCGTCGTGGCCGGCAGGTGACGGGCGCCGCCCGCGTTCACCACCAGCACATCGAGCCCGCCCAGCTCCTGGACGGTGGTAGTAACGGCGCGCTCGAGGTCGGCTGGACGGGTAACGTCGGCAACGATGGGAAGCGCGCGGCCGCCCCGCCGTGTGAT
>JAILZB010000326.1 GCA_023512725.1 Chloroflexota bacterium
GGGGCACGCTGCGCCCCCTGCCGCCAGTGGCGCCGCGCCTCCTCCGCCCGCCCGGCCGCCCAGTGGGCCTCCCCCAGCCAGTAATCGGCCTCGGCGCTCTCCGGCTCAAGCCGCCGGTACGCCAGGAACGCCTCTCGCGCCTCGTCGGGCCTGGGGACCGCCAGGCAGCTTCGCCCCAGCGAAAGGAGCGCAGGCCGCGATTGGCGAACGGCGGGGTCCGCTGCAAGGACCGCCTTCGCCTCCTCCGGGCGCCCGGTCACCAGGTACAGCTCCGCCAGGGCGCGCCGCGCGTCCACCGGCGGCGCCTCTTGCTCAAGCAGCTCCTCAAGCAGCGGAATCGCCAGCTCCATCAGACGCAGCAGCCCCAGCGCGGCAGCGAGACCGACCCGGGCCGAGGCGTCCCCCGGGCGGCGCGCGAGCACCTCCTGATAGTCCCAGGCCGCCTCCGCCCCACGGCGCTGCGCCAGCCACTCCTGTGCCGATAAAGCTGCCTCAGGGGCCTTCTCTGCTGCCTGATCGTGCCCGGCCAGGCGGCAGCCACACGGCAGTCCCGCCACCAGCAGCAGGAGCACCACCCTACCGACCAACGTCATTCCCGCGGCTCCGTCACCACGAGCACCTGATTGGCGGGCACGTCGCGGAGCGTCTGCACGACGCCGCTGGGCCAGCGGATCTCCAGCTCCTCCACGCGCGAGGCAGCGCCAAGACCAAAATAGGCGCGGTGGTCGCTCTCCGACAGGTAACTCGAACCGCTCCGCACCCAGCCGAGCTGCCAGACACCGCCTGCCCGGAGGCGAAACCGCGTGCCAAGGCCAAAGCGATTGCTCCTGGTGCCGACTGGCTGGATGATCAGCCAGCGCCGCGAAGCGTCTGCGTCCGACGGCAACGCCTCGTTGCGCAGCAGAAGCGGCTTCCCATCGCAGACCGTAACAAGGAAATCGGGGTCGCCGTCTGAGTCGAAGTCTCCCATCGCCAGGCCGCGGTGCACCCGGGCGACCGCTAGCGCTTCCCCCGCGCTCCGGCCCACCTCGACGAACCGGACGCCGCTCTCCGGCATGGAGCGGTTCTGGAAGAGTAGCATCCGCTGCGGAAAGGAGTTGTCGCCGCCGATGACGGCGACGTTGGGGTCGATGTGGCCGTTGGCGACGAAAAGGTCCTTGCGCCCGTCCAGGTCGTAGTCGGCGAAGAGGACACCGAAGGTGAGAAACGGCAGGCTCGGCCCCGCCAAACCCGCGATCTCGGCGTCGTCGGTGAAGGCGATCTCGCCGCCCTCGGGGGCGTCTGGCGGACGCCGAAAGAGCGCCAGGCACTCGGAGGTGCCGTTCCCGATCACCACCGACTCCCTGCCCTGATGGTCGAGGTCGGCACTATCGATCCCCATCCCCGCCCGCGCTCTGCCGGCACTGCTGTAGGCGACCCCCACCTCAACACCGACCTCCGTGAAAGTGCCGTTGCCCATGTTGCGGTAGAGGAGGTTCGGCTCCAGGTCGTTGGCGATCAGAAGATCGAGCCAGCCGTCGTCATTCTCGTCGAAGATGAGCACGCCCAGTGCCTTTCCGGCCGTGTTGTAGAGCCCGGACTCCCGGGTCACGTCCCTGAACGTCCCATCGCCTATGTTGCGGTAAAGGCGGGAGGAGACGCCGACGTAGTGCGCCGGCGGGCACAGATGACGACGGCCCAGCGCGTCCGGGCAGACCTGGTTCGTCTCCGGCGTCCAGACGCAGTAGTTGCCCACGAAAAGGTCCAGGTGCCCGTCGCGATCGACATCGACCCAGGCGCAGCTCGTGCTGAAGGAGGGGTCGGCGACCTCGGCGGCGCGTCCCACCTCGGTGAAGGTGCCGTCCCCCATGTTGCGGTAGAGGAAGCACCGCTCGAAGGCGGTCAGGTAGAGGTCGGAGTCGCCGTCGTTGTCGTAATCGCCCACGGCCACTCCCATCCCGTAACAGTCGACCGCCAGCCCCGCCTCCCTGGTCACGTCCTTGAACGTGCCGTCTGGCATCTGACGGTAGAGCGCCGGGTAGAACGGGCCTAGCTTCGTGAAGCCGGGCAGGCGAGAAGAGTTGACGAGGAAGAGGTCGAGGCGCCCGTCGCCGTCGTAGTCGAGGAAGGCGCACCCTGAGCCCATCGTCTCTGGCAGGTAGAGCCGCCCGCTCGTGCCGCTCGTGTGGCGAAAGCGGATGCCGACCTCCTCCGCCACGTCGGTTAACCGGACCGCCGGCGCACTCTCCGCTGCCTTCCCCGAGGTCGCGGTCGTGGCGCCTCCGCGGCTGCAGCCTGCCACCAGCGAAAGCAGCAGGGGCAGGAGAGAAAGCAATCTCCATGTGCCGGCGCGGACACCGGCGCTCCCGGTCGTCTGCCGGCGCTCCAGTTCGGCGGCTATCTCGCCGATCAGCGCCGCAGCGCCGCGCGGGCCGGAGATTTTCGTTTCGTGGGGCACCGCCGCCGCCAGCCGGTTCAGGTAGCCGACTTCCGGTGCGTCAGGCCGCGTGCCGTCGAGCACATAGAACCTGGCACCCGCTACGCCGTCGCAATTCCCATCGGCCGGATGCTGTAACGCCAGGCTGATCAGACTGGCGGCCAGCACTCCCAGAGCGCTTTCGTCGCGATGCCCAACCACAAGCAGGTTGCTGCCGTTGTTGCGCACGAACCCTGCCGCAGTCGGTTCCTTGATGGCCACCGCCGCGCCCAGAAACGCCTGCGGTGTTGTACACGCAGCCGGCCAAGCGGGCTGGCTGAGCAGCTCCTCGAGTATAGGGTCCTCGCGCAAGTCGGCCAGCGCGTTGCCATCGAAGACGATCTGCTTGGGCGCCTGGAAGCCCCGCCGCTGCGCCAGTTGTGCGATCCGCTGGAGATAATCGTCGCGCTCGTGGTCCGG
>JAILZB010000327.1 GCA_023512725.1 Chloroflexota bacterium
GGACCTCCACCTGGAGGCCGGCGACCTCGGCTTCGACCTTGCGTTCGTTGCGCTGCGGCACGGGCCTCCTCCTACGCGAACTGGATGTAGATAGCCTGCTTCCCCTTCGAGAAGGCGAACGAGGTCCTCCAGGAACGGCACGAAGACCTCAAGGGCCGCCAGTGGCACAACGGCGACGAGCGGCTCCTCACGGGGATCATCAAGTGCGCCCGCTGCAAGAGCCACATGTTCGGGGGAGGCGGCTACAAGAAGGGCGTCCACGTCCCGTACTACGTCTGCTCGAAGCGCTTCAACGACCACGACTGCGAGCAGGACTACGTGCGGGCCGAGCTCCTGGAGACGGCCGTCACCGAGGACATCAAGGCCATGTTCCGCGACGAGCAGTTCATGGCCCGCATCCACGCGGAGGCGAACAAGCGGCTCGGCACCGAGAAGCCGATCCTGGAGAAGGAGATCGGGAAGGTCGAGGCGCAGGCCGCCAAGACGCAGGCGGCGATGGACCGCTACTTCGAGGCCTTCGAGGCGGGGACCTTGACGCCCGAGCTCTGCGACGAGAAGGTGCGCGACCTCCGGTCCCGCCTGGAGGAGCTGGAGGGCGAAAAGCGCGACCTCGAGGCCCGGCGCGAGAGGCTGGAGCTCCCGGCCGTCGACCGGGGGATGCTCGCGTCCATCGTGGAGAACTTCGAGCGGGTCATGGCCGAAGGCCCGGCCCCTCAAAAGAAGCACCTCCTCCACCGGCTGGTGAAGAAGGTGCTGGTCCAGGATCGTCGAACCGTGGAGGTCTGGTACGGGTTACCAAACCCCCAGCGGTTCGAAGACTGGAACAAATGGCTCCGCGGGGAGGATTCGAACCTCCAACCCTCCGGTTAACAGCCGGACGCTCTACCGTTGAGCTACCGCGGAACGCTGACAGGCCGTTCGGGAGCTTCTTCATTGTAGGCACCCGCCTCGAAGGGCGTCAAGGCGGCTCGGAGAATCCCCTTCCCATGAATCCTCGGACAGAACTGATAACCGCCACCGCCACGGTGGTCCTCACCGCCGTGGCGGTCCTGGGCCTGGCCTGGCTGGTCTGGCAGGTCGCCTAGATCCTGGTCCTGGTGCTCATCGCCGCCATCCTGGCGACAGGATTGCACCCGACAGTCCAGCGCCTTCAGGACAAGGCGTGGGGCAAACGCCGGCGCCGCCTGTCCAGGGGGGCCTCGATCGGGCTCGTCTATCTCGGCGTGCTCGTCGCCCTGGGCATCATGGGCAGCGTGCTGGTGTCCCCCATGGTGGCTGAGGCCCGCCAGTTTGTCGAGCGTGCGCCTGCCCTCTACAGACAGTTGGTGGCCATGCTGGGGGGCTGGCAGCAACGGTATCCCTGGCTGCCGGATCTCTCCGCCGTGCTCGACCGTCTCCCCGGCGAAGCCGAGCAATTGACCAGGTACGTGGGCGCAGCCACCGGGGTGGCCTTCAGGCTCTTCGGTGCCGTGGTCTCGGCGATCACCGTGCTGGTCCTGAGCATCTACATGCTCTTCGAAGGACCGGCGATCAAAGAAGGCTTCCTTCGGATCTTCCCCGGGCAGCACCACCGGCGCCTGGAGGCGGTGCTGGCGCGCATCGGGGAGAAGTTCGGTGGGTGGCTGCGGGGCCAGCTGCTGCTGGGCGTGGTGGTCGGGGTCGCCGCCGGGCTCGGGACCTGGATCCTGGGGCTGCCCTATCCGCTCCTGCTCGGGCTCGCCGCGGGCGTGACGGAACTGATCCCCATGGTCGGCCCCATCCTGGGCGCCGTCCCGGCGGTGCTGGTGGCGCTCTTCGGCCCCTGGTGGAGGATTCTGGCGGTGGCGGCGTTGTTCACGCTGATCCAGCAGGCCGAGAACCACCTGCTCGTGCCCAGGGTCATGAAGATGTCGGTGGGGCTGTCGCCGCTGCTGACCATTCTGGCCATCATGGTGGGGGCCAGGCTGATGGGTGTGCTGGGCGCCCTGCTGGCGGTGCCGGTGGCCGCCGCCGTGCAGGTGATCGCCGGCGAGCTGCTGCGCAGCGAGTCCGTGCGCAGCGAGCCCGATCGCTTGACCGCCCGGCGGTGTCTGTGGTAGCCTTCGTCACGACGCGAGGGGAGTAATCGGTGGCCTGCCCCGCAGGCCACGGTGCGGCCGTCAGGACGGCGCCACCGGCGCCCGGCCTCGCTATCTCGATGAGACCTCCGGATACGGCTCGGCCGGTTCGGGGGTTTTCTTCTTGCCTCCGCGCGGCCCGAGGGGAGCGATACGATGGCGGATTCCGTGGGAACGCCGGCGCTGTGGGCCGGGTTCGTGCTGTTTGTCCTCGCGATGATGGCGCTGGACCTGGGCGTCTTCCACCGGAAGGCGCACGCGATCGGCACCCGCGAGGCCCTGGCGTGGAGCAGCTTCTGGGTGGCGCTGGCCTTGCTGTTCAACCTGGGCGTGGCGCGTTGGTTCGGACCGGAGCGCGGGGTCGAGTTCCTGACCGGCTATCTCATCGAGAAAGCCCTCAGCGTGGACAACATCTTCGTCTTCCTGGTGATCTTTTCATACTTCGGGGTGCCCGCGGCCTACCAGCACCGGGTGCTCTTCTGGGGAGTGCTCGGCGCCATCGTCTTCCGCATGACCTTCATCCTGCTGGGGTCCGCGCTGATCGGGGCGTTCCACTGGGTGATCTATCTCTTCGGGGGGCTGCTGATCCTGACCGGCGTGAAGATACTCCGGGCCGGGGACGAGCAGGTCCACCCGGAGCGGAATCCAATCCTGCGGCTGCTGCGGCGCTACGTGCCCGTGACGGCGGACTACCAGGGCCCACGGTTCCTGGTGCGCGCGGAGGGGCGTCTGTTCGCCACGCCGCTGCTGCTGGTGCTGGCTGTGGTGGAGGC
>JAILZB010000328.1 GCA_023512725.1 Chloroflexota bacterium
GCCCTCTGGCGACGCCTCCCATTCGAACGCTACCTGCGCGATGTCCAGGGCGGGCCGATCCACCCGCTCAACCACGGAGCGACACTCTCGCTCTTTGGAACCTTAGCGGCAGAAGATCATCGCAGCAGCGTGCTAGGATGGCACATCCACTAACGAGCAGGAGGGGTGTGGTGCCATATCGCATCATCACCAAAATCGAGCGACCCTCGCGCGAGGCGATCGCTTCGCTTGGCGAGCCGCGCGCAACCTACATCGGGAGCTTTGTGCGCGGCTTTGGCGTGATGGACCCGGCGATCCAGCCGCTCGACCCGACCTGGCGGATGATGGGGCCGGCGTTCACGGTGGCGCTGGAAGAGCCGGACGCCGGGCTGCCGATGCTCGCGATGGACCTGATGGAGCCGGGTGATGTGCTGGTGATCGCGGCAGGCGGGAAGATGGACACCCTCTGCTTCGGTGGGGGGATGGCCTCGACGGGTGTGCAGCGGGGCCTGGCGGGCGCGGTGATCGACGGGGCCTGCTCGGACTATCTGTTCATCCGCGAGAAGGGCTTTCCCGTCTTCTGCCGGGGGCCGGTTGCCTGCCACAGCGTGCGGTACCTCGGCGGCTCGATCAATGTTCCGGTGGTCTGCGGCGGCGTGATTGTCCGCCCGGGCGATGTGGTGGTGGGCAGCGGCGATGGGGTCGTGGTCGTCCCCAAGGAGCAGATCGCGTGGGTGGCCCAGGAGCTGGAAGCTCAGCGCCAGCGGCTGGCGCGCTATTCGGAGGTGCTGCGGGGGGGTGGCACCATCGGGCAGGGGGTGAGCGCACGCGAGCGCTACTCAGGGCCGGAGTACCAGTGGGAGTAGCGCTGCAGCCGAGTGCGTGCGGGGGGAGGGACGGCGAGTACGCCCGGGGCGGCGCTTTCGCGGGGAGAAGCACCAAGCGTTCTGCGCTCGACGCTTCCGGCTGGGAACGAGAGACAGTTGACAGCGTGGCCCCGGCCCCGTCACCATCAGGCCGTGAAACTCTGGTACCAGTACCCGGCGCCGCTTTCCCCCTTCCGCTCGGTCGTCTTTGAGCGAGTGCGGGAGGCGATCGACCGCGCTCGGCGGCCGGATACCGAGGTGGTGGTCCAGCCGGCCCGACACGGTGCCCGCCACACTGGCCTCTACGCCTTCGAACTGGTGGGCCTCCTAACGGCCCAGGAGGTCGTCGCTCGGCTTCAGGAGGCTGAGCGCGAGGGCTACGATGGTGCCGTCATCGGCCAGAGCCTGGACCCCGGGCTGACGGTCGCGAAAGAGCTGCTCAACATCCCGGTAGTTGGCATCCTCGAAGCGGCCGCTCATCTGGCGGCGCTCTGGGGCGAGCGCCTGGGGGTGGTGACCATCCCGCCGCCAGCAGGATACGCCCCCGCCAAGTACCAGCGCTACCACCGCCTCAATCTGGAACGCACCGGGCTGGCGAGCCGGCTGGTTGGCTTCGATTACGTCCGGCTACCCCTTGCTACCCTGACCGCCCAGATCCAGGCGGGCGAGCACGCGGAGATCGTCGCACGCTTTCATGAGGCAGCCGAGCGACTCCACCAGCGCGGCGCAGACGTCATCATTGCGGGCGATACCATCATCTCGGTGGTGCTGGTGCACGAGCACGCGCTGCAGGTCCCGGGGACGGGTCAGGTCGTCGTCGACCTGATCAGCAGTGGGGTCAAGCTGGCTGAGATGCTGGTCGACCTGCACCGCGCGTTTGGGATCGTCCGCTCACGGGGCGGGGGCTTCGCTCCCCCAGGTGCGAGCGACCTCCGCGAGATTGCCGAATCGTTCGGGCTGGCACTGGAGCCGTGAGAAGCACCGCCGAGGGCGCGCGGGGGAGCAGCGCCCGCTCGCTCCGGGCGGTGAATTCGAGTATCCTTGCACCTGAGAGCGCTGCCGGGTTCGGCAGCTAGTGGGGGAGCAGGAATGGCGCTACGCTGCGAATCGCGCGCAGGGGTATTCCGCTCCTGTGGGGAAACGGCAGTTGGGGTCTGCCACTACTGCAACCGTCCCTTCTGTGCGCGCCACGGCGCGCCCGCCCTCGAGGGGGAGTGGACCTGCTTCCGCTCCCGCTGCCAGATGAAGGCCACCGTGATCGGGGTCGCGCTCGCCAGCCGGCGCCGCGCCCAGCTCCGCAACGCCGAGGGGCTCTGCGGGGCTTCCCCCTGCGGCGGGCGTGCCCCTCAGACCTGCTGCTCGCTCTGCGGCGGTGCCTTCTGCGTGGCACACCTGAACGCTGGGACCTTCCGCGTGCTCATCAGCCGCCCCGATGAACCACCACGCTATCGCCGGGAGCGGCATTATCTTTGCGACGAGTGCGCGGAGGTGATCGCACGCTACCGCCTGATCACCTTGCCACCGATCCCAACCGAGGCTGCATCACCGCGGGTTGTCGAGCCTACCGAGTACGAGAGGGTGTCTTCGCCATGACGACTACTCCAACGCTAGGTCGCACATCTGTTGCTGGGCGCGTCCCCCGTACCGAGTTGATCATCCTGGGGAGTGGCCTGCTCGTGAGCGCGGCCCTGACTGTCGTCACCGGGCTGCTTGGGCGTCGGCTCAACCGCATTCCCAAGTGGGAAGAAGACATCTACCCCTACCGGGCCCGCACCCCAGACCCCTGGGGCGAGCGGACGGCGTGGCTCTTTTACCTCTTGCACCAGCTCTTCCAGTGGGGATGCGTCTACTGGGCGCAGACGCGCACGCGCAAGTACACGCCCGGGCTCCATCCGGTGAACGCGCTCGCCCTGGTGGGCAACGCAGTGTTTGTCATCCTCCACATCCTCCAGACCCATTTCTGGTACGACGGGCTGGCGCGACGGATCTCCGTCTGGGCCTCCCAGAGCT